>NZ_JBNDIG010000025.1:0-1641 GCF_050434285.1 Ensifer sp. KUDG1 | reverse complement strand
TCACATGTTCGGGTAGACCGGGCCTTCGCCGCCTTGGGGCGGTACCCAGTTGATGTTCTGGTTCGGGTCCTTGATGTCGCAGGTCTTGCAGTGCACGCAGTTCTGCGCGTTGATGACGAAGACGTCTTTTCCGTCCTTTTCCACCCATTCGTAGACCCCGGCCGGACAGTAGCGCGTCGACGGGCCGGCATAGATGTCGTGTTCGGAGCGCTTCTGCAGATCCATGTCCTTCACCTTGAGGTGGACCGGCTGGTCCTCCTCGTGGTTGGTGTTCGACAGGAACACCGAGGAGAGCCGGTCGAAGGTGAGAACCCCATCGGGCTTCGGATAATCGATCTTCTGGTGCTGGGCGGCCGGTTCGAGCGACTGCGCATCGGTCTTGCCGTGTTTCAGCGTGCCGAAGAACGAGAAGCCGAACAGCTGGTTGGTCCACATGTCCAAGCCGCCGAGCCCAACGCCGATCGCCGTACCGAACTTCGACCACAGCGGCTTGACGTTCCTCACCCGCTTCAGGTCCTGGCCGATGGCGCTGTCGCGCCAGCCGCGCTCGATCTCGATCGGCTCGTCATTGGCCCGACCCGCTTCGATCGCCGCCGCCAGTTTTTCCGCGGCGAGAATGCCCGAAAGCACCGCATTGTGGCTGCCCTTGATGCGCGGCACGTTGACGAGACCGGCCGAACAGCCGATCAGCGCGCCGCCGGGGAAGGAGAGCTTCGGCACCGACTGGTAGCCGCCCTCGGTGATCGCGCGCGCGCCATAGGAGAGCCGCTTGCCGCCCTCGAAGGTGCCGCGGATCGCCGGATGCGTCTTGAAGCGCTGGAACTCCTCGAACGGGAAGAGATAGGGGTTCTTGTAATTGAGGTGCACGACGAAGCCGACGGCGACCATGTTGTCTTCGAGGTGGTAGAGGAACGAGCCGCCACCGGTCTTCATGCCGAGCGGCCAGCCGAAGGAGTGCTGCACCAGGCCCGGACGATGGTTTTCCGGCTTCACCTGCCAGAGTTCCTTGAGGCCAATGCCGAACTTCTGGACATCGCTATCCCTGGAGAGATCGAACTTGGCGATCAGCTGCTTGGCGAGAGAGCCGCGCACGCCCTCGCCGATCAGCGTGTATTTGCCCAAGAGCGCCATGCCGCGGGCGAAGTTCGGACCCGGCTCGCCGTTCCTCTCGACGCCCATGTCGCCGGTGGCGACCCCGATGACCGCACCCTCGTCGTTGTAAAGCACTTCGGTTGCGGCAAAGCCCGGATAGATCTCGACGCCGAGTTCTTCCGCCTTCGTCGCCAGCCAGCGACAGACGTTGCCGAGCGAGACGATGTAGTTGCCGTGATTGTTCATCAGCGGCGGCATCAGGAAGTTCGGCAGGCGGATCGAGCCGGCAGGTCCTAAGAACAGGAAGTGATCGTCCTTCACTTCGGTCTTGAACGGATGGTCGGCGTCCTTACGCCAGTCGGGCAGCAGCCTATCGATGCCGATCGGATCGACGACCGCGCCGGACAGAATATGCGCGCCGACCTCGGCGCCCTTTTCGAGCACGACCACCGAAAGCTCCGGATTGACCTGCTTCAACCGGATCGCCGCCGCAAGACCCGCCGGTCCCGCACCCACGATCACAACGTCGAACTCCATGCTCTCGCGTTC
>NZ_JBNDIG010000024.1:0-2098 GCF_050434285.1 Ensifer sp. KUDG1 | reverse complement strand
TGCGTATTCCGATGATGCCGGACGGCTATTCCAATCTGAAGCCGGACAGGTATTCCGATCGCATACCGGACACGATTCCGATTTGAAGCCGGACAGTTGCTGTGCCCCTGGGTCGTGTGTTTTTTTGACCTGAACCCGTTCCGTGGTCAAGCCAGGGTTGTTTGGTCGGTGGTCACGGCTTTCTGTTTTCGCATGCTCTCGCCGCTGAGTTCGATGCGATAGGCATTGTGAACAAGGCGATCCAAGACGGCGTCGGCGATGGTTGGATTGCCGATCATGTCGTACCAGTGATCGACGGGCACCTGGCTGGTGACGATGGTCGATCGCCTCTCGTATCGGTCCTCGATGATTTCCAGGAGATCGCGACGCTGCTCGTCGTTGAGCTTCTCCGGGCCCCAGTCGTCGAGGATGAGCAGGTCGGTTCGAGCGAGCGCCTTGAGGACCTTGGGATATCGGCCGTCGCCGCGCGCCAGGGCAAGGGTGGCGAACAGCCTTGGAAGGCGGTGATAGGCGACGGAGAAATCCTCGCGGCATGCCTTGTGTCCGAGCGCGCAGGCAAGCCAGCTCTTTCCGACGCCGGCCGGGCCGATCAACAGCAGGCTGTGGCGTTGACTGATCCAGTCGCAACCGGCGAGCTTCATGAAGAGATTGCGATCCAGGCCGCGGGCGGCGCGGAAGTCAGCGTTCTCGATCTGGGCGTCATGGCGCAGCTTCGCGGCGCGGGCCCTGGCCTCGAAGCGCTTCTGCCGGCGCGTGGTCGTCTCGCGTTCGAGCAGCAGCGCAAGCCATTCGCCATGCTCGAGGTGTCTCGCTTCCGGTTGCGCCTCGAGTTCCTGATAGGCGCTGGCCATGCCTGTCAGGCCGAGTTCGCGCAGCATATCGATGGTGGGATTGGTCAGCATCGTTCGTTGTCTCCTCAATGGAAGTAGCCGGGGCCACGCAGATTGGCGTGCTCCATGACGGCAGCAGGTTCGGTGGAATGCCTTGCGTCCTTGTGGGTGGCGATGAGCGAGGCAATGGTCTTGCAGGTCAGGCCGCCGATCTCGACGGCGCGCGCCGAAACGGCCTCGGCGCGGTCGCCGGTGATGTCGCGATAAAGGCGCAGGATGCCGAGGCATGTTCTGAAGCCTTGCTCGGGATGCGGCCGGCTGGCGAGGATGGCGGTGATCAACCCCTCGGTTTGCGGACCGATGGACGCGCCCCAGCGCCGGAAGCGCTCCGGCGTCCACTCGGCGTAGCGGCGGTGGGAACTGGGCATGTGCGCGGGGTCTGTTCCATAGCGCGGCCCACCATAGCGGCGCTGATGGACCGCGACGCGTTTGCCGCGATGGAAGATCTCGACCATCCGCACTGTCGCCCGGATATCGACCTGCTGGCGGATGAGGCCATGTGGGACGGAATAGAAGAAGCTCTGGAACTCGACATGATAGTCCGTCGACACCCGCGCAAAACGCCATTCGGCGAACTCGTAATCCTCAGCGGGCAGACTTGCGAGCGCGGCGCGTTCGACCGCCTCGAAGAGATGTCGGCGGCTGACGCCCAGCCGGCGCATGACATGATTGTTGATGCGCTCCAGCACGCCGGCGATCGCGGCATTGGCTTCTGTGAGTGAGAAGAAAGTCTGCTTGCGCAAGCGACCGAGAATGCAGCTCTGGGCGAAGCGCACGCCGTTCTCGACCTTGGCCTTGTCCTTCGGGCGTCGCGGCCGCGCCGGCAGAACGCCGACACCGTAGTGGGACGCCATCATGCCGTAACTACGGTTGATCTCGGGATCGTAGAAGCTGGCGCGGCTGACGCCGGACTTCAGATTGTCGGGTACGATCAGGCGGGGCACGCCGCCGAAGAAGGCGAACATGCGCACGTGCGAGCCGATCCAGTCCGGCAAGGTCTGCGACCAGGTCACCTCGGCGAAGGTGAAGCTCGACGCGCCGAGCACGCCGAGGAACAGCTCCGCCTCGCGGACTTCCCCGGTCTTGCGATCGACGATCGGCACCTTCTTACCGGAATAGTCCACGAAGACCTTATCGCCGGCAGCATGCTCCTGGCGCATCGTCGGCGAAAGGCGCTGCTCGAAACCGCGGAATAGCTCGCAGAAACG
>NZ_JBNDIG010000022.1:0-2427 GCF_050434285.1 Ensifer sp. KUDG1 | reverse complement strand
TTGCCGGAGCGCATCGCTTCGAAGCCGTCGCGGAACTCGTCGATGGTGATGCGGTGGGTGATGACCGGGGCAAGGTCGAGGCCGCCCTGCACGAAGGCGATCATCTTGTACCAGGTCTCGAACATCTCGCGGCCGTAGATGCCCTTGAGGTTGAGCATCTTGAAGATCACCTTGTTCCAGTCGATCTCGAATCCAGCCGGCGCAATGCCAAGAATGGCGATCTTGCCGCCATTGTTCATCTTGTCGATCATGTCGCGGAAGGCGGGGGCCGCCCCCGACATTTCCAGCCCGACGTCAAAACCTTCGGTCATGCCGATCGCCTTCATCACATCGGCAAGGTTCTCCTTCGAGGCATCGACGACATGATCGATGCCGACGCTCTTTGCGAGCGCGAGCCGCGTCGGGTTGATGTCGGTGATGACAACCTTGCGCGCGCCCGAACGCTTGGCGACCATCGCCCCCATGATGCCGATCGGGCCGGCGCCGGTCACAAGCACGTCCTCGCCGACGAGATCGAAGGAAAGGGCTGTGTGCACCGCATTGCCGAACGGATCGAAGATCGCCGCGACCTCGTCGGGCACGTCTTCGGGGATCGGCACGACGTTATATTCCGGCAGGCAGACGAACTCGCCGAACGAGCCCGGCCGGTTGACGCCGACGCCGAGCGTGTTGCGGCAAAGATGTCCGCGCCCGGCGCGGCAGTTGCGGCACTTGCCGCAGACGATGTGGCCCTCGCCCGAGACCCGTTCGCCGACATGGTACTTGGTGACGGCAGATCCCACCTCGGCGATCTCGCCCATGAACTCGTGACCGACGACCATCGGCACCGGAATGGTCTTCTGCGCCCACTGGTCCCAGTTCCAGATGTGCACGTCGGTGCCGCAGATCGCCGATTTCTTCACCTTGATCAGCACGTCGTTCGGGCCGATTTCCGGCACCGGCACGCGTTCCATCCACAAGCCCACTTCGGCCTTCGACTTCACCAGCGCCTTCATCATGTTCGTCATTTGACTGCCTCCAAAATCATCTGCCGTTTCGGCGCTGCGCGTTGAGGGAAGCCCCTCATCCGGCTGCCGCCACCTTCTCCCCGCGCGCGGGGAGAAGGGATATGCCGCACCCTCACCACTCCTCTTTCAGGACTGCGCTTCCGCCAAGCCCTCCAAGGCCTCCGGCGGGCACGTCCCCTCTCCCCGCCTGCGGGGAGAGGGTTAGGGTGAGGGGCTTCTTTCAGATCGAGCGAACTCTTTCCCTCAGATCACGCCCAACTCGCGACCGACCTCTTCGAAGGCGGCAATCGCCCGCCGGACGTCCGCTTCGCTGTGGGCCGCCGACATCTGCGTGCGAATGCGCGCCTGGCCCTTCGGCACCACTGGGAAGGAGAAGCCGATGACGTAGACGCCCTTCTTCAGCATGCGTGCCGCCATCTCCTGGGCAAGGGCGGCGTCGCCGAGCATGACCGGGATGATCGGATGACCTTCGCCGGCGAGCGTGAAGCCAAGCTTCGACATCTCGGTGCGGAAGAGGCTGGCATTGGCATAGAGCCGTTCGCGAAGCGCATCGCCGTTGTCGATCAGGTCGAACACTTTCAGCGATGCCGCGGCAATCACCGGCGCCAGCGTGTTGGAGAACAGATAGGGACGCGAGCGCTGGCGCAGCCAGTCGACCACCTCCGCCTTGGCCGAGGTGTAGCCACCGGAGGCACCGCCAAGCGCCTTGCCGAGCGTGCCGGTGATGATGTCGATCCGGCCTTCGACGCCGCAATGCTCGGCCGAGCCACGACCGTTCTTCCCGACGAAGCCGACCGCATGGCTGTCGTCGACCATGACCATGGCGCCGTACTTGTCGGCGAGATCGCAGACGCCTCCGAGATTGGCGATGATGCCATCCATCGAGAAGACGCCGTCGGTGGCGATCAGCTTGAAGCGGCTGCCCTCCGCCTTCTTCAGTTCCTCTTCAAGGGCTGCCATGTCGTTGTTGGCATAACGGAAGCGCTTGGCCTTCGACAGCCGCACGCCGTCGATGATCGAGGCATGGTTGAGCGCGTCGGAGATGATCGCGTCCTCTTCGCCCAAGAGCGTTTCGAACAGGCCGCCATTGGCGTCGAAACACGACGAATAGAGGATCGTGTCTTCCAGGCCGAGGAACGACGAAATCCGGGCCTCGAGTGCTTTATGCTCCTCCTGCGTGCCGCAGATGAAGCGCACCGAGGCCATGCCGTAGCCGTAACGGTCGAGCGCCTGCTTGCCGGCCTCGGCCAGCTCCTCGTTGTCGGCAAGGCCGAGATAGTTGTTGGCGCAGAAGTTGAGCACCCGCTCGCCCGAGGCGACCTTGATCTCACCCGCCTGCTTCGAGGTGATCACACGCTCCGACTTGTACAACCCGGCCGTCTTCAGGCCCTCGAGTTCGCTGCGGAGATGGGACAGGAAG
>NZ_JBNDIG010000021.1:0-2801 GCF_050434285.1 Ensifer sp. KUDG1 | reverse complement strand
GTGAGCGTCCGGTGAAGGCATTTTCGCTTGGTTGAGAGGCCGAGATTATAGGCCGCGTTTCATCTCGTCTGCCATAACGCGTTCGACCACATCCGGATCGCATTGTTCATCGACGAGGAACTGGCGGATTCCACCATCCCATGTCCGTATGTCGGCGAGGAGATTTTGGAGCTCTTCCACGCAGTTCTGGGTCAGGCCCTTTGTGCCGTATTCGCTTCCGTCGCGGACATAAAGCAATTCGCCTTCGCTGATATTATCCGAGTTGGCGGTCACCTCTTCGATCAACTCGAGGTTCTCGCCGATCATCTGAGCGACCTCTTTGAGGGTATAGATGATCCTTGAGCGCGCCATCACGCAGCCTCGTACCGGTCTTTTGCCGGAGTCCACTGCCACGGGAGCAATGCCTCCAGTCGATCCTTCGGATGGCTCTGGATCCTGGTCAGGACGTCTGTCAGATAGGCCTCTGGATTGTGGCCATGGAGTTTAGCTGTCTCGATGATGGTCAGGATATTGGCGATGCGCTCGCCGCCCTTGTCTGACCCAGCAAAGAGCCAATTTTTTCTTCCAATTCCGAGTGGCCGCATGGCGCGCTCAGCTATGTTGTTATCGATTTCGACACGGCCATCGTCAATGTAGACACTCAAAGCTGCCCATCGTGAGAGGGCGTACCGCATCGCTTCTGCAAGCTTCTGTTTCTGCGGCAGCGTCGAAAGCGTCCCTTCAATCCAGGCTTTGAGGTCCGCCAGAATGGGTCTGGCGTGTTGCTGGCGCAGTGTTCGCCTCTCGTCAGCCGACATTCCGCGGATACGATCCTCAATATCGTAGAGTGCACCGATGCGCGACAGAGCCTCGTCGGCGATCGGAGATGGCTTGAGCTTGATCACATCATGGAACTTGCGGCGCACATGCGCCATGCAGGCAGCTTCGATGATCTGGTTGCCGTAAAGCTTGCTATAGCCCGCATACCCATCCGCATGCATTACGCCGCTGAAGTGAGCGAGGTGTTCAGCCGGATGCACGCCCTTTCGGTCGGGGCTATAGTAATAGGCGATCGCTCCGGGCGTGGGCTCCTGGTAGCCGCTGCCATCGAAGACATAGACCCAGACCCTGCCGGTCTTCGTCTTTCCTCGTCCTGGATCGAGAACATCGACCGGCGTATCGTCCGTGTGTATTCGGTCGACCGCGGCGATATGGGCTCTGATCAGCAAGATGAGGGGCGAGAGCAGAACGGACACACGGCCAACCCAGTCCGCCATGACAGACCGGGAGATGTCTATCCCCAGCCGGTCGTACATCTCGGACAAACGGTAGAGTGGGATATGATCGTCAAACTTGGCGACCATGATGTGTGCGAGCAGTCCTGGTCCAGGTTTGCCTCGCTCGATCGGCAGGCTCGGCATCTCACCCGATACCGTTGTATCGCAGTCCTTACAGACCATGCGCTTCTCGATATGCCGGACGATCTTCACAGAAGCCGGCACATGCTCCATCACCTGGACCACCCTGTCGGCCGCCTTCAGAAAGGACTTGCCACCACACGTCGGGCAACTGCAGGGCGCTGTGTACACCCGCTCTTCAGTTGGGAGGCCATCCGGCAGAGGCCTGCGTTTCGGCATGTCGGGGGTATCATCCAGATCTGGCAGCAGGCCTTTTCCGGAACGAGCATCAGCCTCGGCGCGAGAGGCTTCGATCTCCTCGAGCATCAGTTCGAATTGCTCAATCTTCCGATCGATCTTTTCCGAGGATGCGCCGTGCTGCCGATGTCGGAGCAGTTCCAGCTGCGCGCGCAGAAGACCGATGATCGAGTCGCGTTTGATGACTTCGGCTTCTTGTGCGCTGAGTTTCGCCGCCTGTTCAGCGACGAGCGCGCGCAATGCCATGAGCTCGTCCTGACTGTCCAGCGGCGGTGCTTTCATGCCCAAAAACATAGCCGATTTGCAGCGAGAGCACCAGCGTTTTGCCCCGGATGTGCCTGTAAAATATAGCTTTTAACCCGTGCGGCCAGGGGCGGAAGTCCACGCTGGTCGGCGCCAGTCAATCCCCTCAACAAGCATTGACAACTGAGCCTGCGTCAGATGCGCAACGCCATCTTTCGCCGTCGGCCAAGGAAAGTATCCCCGCTCGAGAATCTTGTAAAACAGGCAGAACCCCTGGCCATCCCACCAAAGAAGCTTGATCCGGTCGGCGCGCTTTCCGCGGAAGCCGAAGATCGCTCCGCAACCCGGCGCTTCCTTGATCACCGCCTCGACCATAGCAGACAGACCATCGATACCGCGCCGCATATCGGTCACCCCGCAAGCCAAGTAGACCCGCACATTTCCTGTCGGCCCGATCATGCAGCCTCAACACACGCGATCAACGATGACAGCGTCTTGCGCTCAATGTCCGCAGGAACTTTCAAACTGCGACCATTGCGTAGCTGGATCTTGATAAGCGCGGGCGCCCCGCCGGCCGCCCGCATCTGCCCGAGGCTTACTTCGTTGACCAGGTGGACCGGAAGGAACGTTGCTGAAACATCGAAGTGGCTAAGCGTTTTCCGCCATAAACGGATCTGCGCAGGATAAATGTCATGGCGACGAGCGACATCACCAATGCGAACGCCCGGCTGATCGGCTTCAGCCAATATCGCCAGCTTCGCTTCCTTCGACCACCGCCGCCTACGCTCAACGCCGGAAATGATCTCCATGCGAGCCATGCCAACCTCTAAGATCTGATATTAGTGTCAGCACTAATGCTGGTTCTAATGCCAGAACATCGCCTAACTGGCTCGTTCAGCAAAATCCGTTCACCGGACGCTCACG
>NZ_JBNDIG010000020.1:0-2829 GCF_050434285.1 Ensifer sp. KUDG1 | reverse complement strand
AGCAATGGGAACGATCAAGCCAATCGAACGATTAGTACTGGTAAGCTTCATGCGTTGCCGCACTTCCACACCCAGCCTATCAACGTGGTCGTCTTCCACGGTTCTCAAGGGAATACTCGTTTTCAGGTTGGTTTCCCGCTTAGATGCCTTCAGCGGTTATCCATTCCATATATAGCTACCCTGCTATGCCCTTGGCAGGACAACAGGTCCACCAGAGATATGTCCATCCCGGTCCTCTCGTACTAGGGACAGATCCTGTCAATATTCCTACACCCACGGCAGATAGGGACCGAACTGTCTCACGACGTTCTGAACCCAGCTCACGTACCGCTTTAATTGGCGAACAGCCAAACCCTTGGGACCTGCTCCAGCCCCAGGATGCGATGAGCCGACATCGAGGTGCCAAACAACCCCGTCGATATGGACTCTTGGGGGTCATCAGCCTGTTATCCCCGGCGTACCTTTTATCCGTTGAGCGATGGCCCTTCCACGCGGGACCACCGGATCACTATGACCGACTTTCGTCTCTGCTCGACTTGTCAGTCTCGCAGTCAGGCGGGCTTATGCCATTGCACTCGACGACCGATTTCCGACCGGTCTGAGCCCACCATCGCGCGCCTCCGTTACTCTTTCGGAGGCGACCGCCCCAGTCAAACTACCCACCATACACTGTCCCGGATCCGGATAACGGACCGCGGTTAGACATCCATGACGATAAGGGTGGTATTTCAAGGATGGCTCCACAAGAACTGGCGTCCCTGCTTCAAAGCCTACCACCTATCCTACACATGCCGACACGAATGCCAGTGTAAAGCTATAGTAAAGGTGCACGGGGTCTTTCCGTCTGACCGCAGGAACCCCGCATCTTCACGGGGAATTCAATTTCACTGAGTCTATGCTGGAGACAGCGGGGAAGTCGTTACGCCATTCGTGCAGGTCGGAACTTACCCGACAAGGAATTTCGCTACCTTAGGACCGTTATAGTTACGGCCGCCGTTTACTGGGGCTTCGATTCAGAGCTTGCACCCCTCCTCTTAACCTTCCAGCACCGGGCAGGCGTCAGACCCTATACGTCGTCTTGCGACTTCGCAGAGCCCTGTGTTTTTGATAAACAGTCGCTACCCCCTGGTCTGTGCCACCCCAAAAGACTTGCGTCCATTGGGGTCACGCTTCTTCCGAAGTTACGCGTGCAATTTGCCGAGTTCCTTCAGCATAGTTCTCTCAAGCGCCTTGGTATACTCTACCTGACCACCTGTGTCGGTTTCGGGTACGGTCTATACGGTGGAGCTATTTCCTGGAACCGCGTCCCCGCCCAGACAATCCAATAAGTCTGAACAAGTTAAGCAATCCGTCACTACCACCAGGCCCACGAATATTAACGTGGTTCCCATCGACTACGCGTGTCCGCCTCGTCTTAGGGGCCGGCTAACCCTGCTCAGATTAACTTTAAGCAGGAACCCTTGGTCTTTCGGCGAGAGGGTCTCTCACCCTCTTTATCGTTACTCATGTCAACATTCGCACTTCCGATACCTCCAGGACCCCTCACGGGTATCCCTTCACAGGCTTACGGAACGCTCCGCTACCACACGTCTTGCGACGTATCCTCAGCTTCGGTGCATGGCTTTAGCCCCGTTACATTTTCGGCGCAAAGACCCTTATTTAGACCAGTGAGCTGTTACGCTTTCTTTAAATGATGGCTGCTTCTAAGCCAACATCCTGGTTGTTTTGGGATCCTCACATCCTTTCCCACTTAGCCATGACTTGGGGACCTTAGCTGGAGGTCAGGGTTGTTGCCCTTTTCACGACGGACGTTAGCACCCGCCGTGTGTCTGCCGACTAGTACTCCTCGGTATTCGGAGTTTGGTTAGGATCAGTAAGACGGTGAGTCCCCATAGCCCATCCAGTGCTCTACCCCCGAGGGTATTCGGTCGACGCTCTACCTAAATAGATTTCGCGGAGAACCAGCTATTTCCGAGTTTGATTGGCCTTTCACCCCTAACCACAAGTCATCCCAATCTATTGCAACAGATGCGGGTTCGGTCCTCCAGTTGGTGTTACCCAACCTTCAACCTGCTCATGGCTAGATCACTCGGTTTCGGGTCTAATGCGACGAACTGAACGCCCTGTTCAGACTCGCTTTCGCTGCGCCTTCACCTATCGGCTTAAGCTTGCTCGTCACACTAAGTCGTTGACCCATTATACAAAAGGTACGCTGTCACCCTTGCGGGCTCCAACTGTTTGTAGGCATCCGGTTTCAGGTTCTATTTCACTCCCCTTGTCGGGGTGCTTTTCACCTTTCCCTCACGGTACTTGTTCGCTATCGGTCATGCACGAGTACTTAGGCTTGGAGAGTGGTCTCCCCATGTTCAGACAGGATTTCACGTGTCCCGCCTTACTCAAGGACAATGAGTGTTCTACGTGTAAGGGGCTATCACCCTCTACGGCCGACCTTTCCATGTCGTTCCACTTTATTCCTCATTGCCACTGGCCTGGTCCGCGTTCGCTCGCCACTACTTGCGGAGTCTCGGTTGATGTCCTTTCCTGCAGGTACTTAGATGTTTCAGTTCCCTGCGTTCGCTTCTTACCCCTATGTATTCAGAGTAAGATACCTTTAAACAATACTTGGAAACCTAAGCCGTACCGAAGCACGACTTAAATTTTCCAAGCATTTAAGGTGGGTTTCCCCATTCGGAGATCCATGGATCAAAGCTTATTCGCAGCTCCCCACGGCTTATCGCAGCGTATCACGTCCTTCATCGCCTGTGCATGCCAAGGCATCCACCAAATGCCCTTTTGACACTTGATCGTTCTCATTGCCAATGCTCATCC
>NZ_JBNDIG010000019.1:0-25937 GCF_050434285.1 Ensifer sp. KUDG1 | reverse complement strand
CCGGACGGAAAACCGCTACGCACTTTTCCTGGAATTGGCTCGCTTGACTGGCGCAATTCCGGACGGAAAACCGCTGCGCACTTTTCCTGGAATTGCTTTAGTGCGCCAGGATGTTGACGATATTGCCGAATGGGTCGCGCATATAGAAACGGCGCACGCCCCAGGGCTCGTTGGTAATGTCGTAGACGATCTCGACGCCGGCGGCCTTGGCTCGCTGATAGGCCCGGTCGACGTCGTCGACCTCGATCGAAAGCACCGGCACCGGCGTATCGTTGCCGCCCTCGCTGGCGATGCTGACCTGCGGCATCGCGGCCTTGCCCTCGGCGGCAAAGGTCAGGATCCAGCCATGGTCCATCACCACGTCCAGTTCCAAAAGGTCGCCGTAGAAGGCGCGCGCCACCTGCGGGTCCGGGGCGTAGAGGTTTGAGACGATACGCTTGACTGTCATGGACTTCCTCCTCCGGTGAGCCGCAGCGCGGCCACATCGGCGCTCAATGGTTGTTTGGCTCCTGGCACTGCATCCTATATTGCCCGCCGATGGCAGCCGTTTGAAGCGGAAGTTGCAGCGCGTCAGGATCCCTTCCCGTCCGCCCCGGCAAGAGCCACCCGCACCAGCGTCGCCGCCGCCTTGCCCGCCATCTCCATGTAGCTCGCGTCCCGGTGCAGCAGCACCACGGCGAAACTGCCGTCAAGCAGCAGCAGGATCTGCTTCGCCAGCATGGCAGGCTCGGCAGTGCCGGCTTCGGCAAAGGTCTCGGCCATCCAGGCCTCGAACTTCTTCTTGTGGGCCGCACCGATGCGGATCGCCGGGTGGCCCGGCATGTTGGCGAGCTCGGCGGAGGTGCGCAGGAAGCCGCAGCCCTTCCACTTCGGATGGCGTGCAGCCCGCGCCAGGTTGACGAAGATCGCCTCGACCCTGTCGGCAAGGTCCCCGTCGCCCGCGTCGAACCACTTGCGAAAGAGTTTCAGATTGGGCTGGTCGCGGCTCTCGAGGTAGGCGGCGATCAGCGCGTCCTTGCTGTCGAAATGATAGTAGAGCGTGCGCTTGGTCACGCCCGCCGCCTCCGCCACCGCATCGACGCTGACCGCACGGATGCCCTCGGCGTAAAACAGCTTCTCCGCCGCTGCGACGATCACGTCCCGGGTCGACTTCTCTGCTTTCGTCATCTCTCAAGTATACCGACTAGTGAATATACATCCTATCTTCCCTCACCTAGCCTCTCCCCGTCAACACCTGCCGGAGAGCAACCATGTCGAACACCGTGCTGCTGCAGATTTCCGAGGGCATCGCCCTCCTCACTCTCAACCGTCCGCAGAAACTGAACGCGCTCAACTACGAGCTGATCGACCGGCTCATGGGCCTTCTCGACCAGATCGAGGTGAACCATGCCGTCAGCGCGGTGATCATCACCGGCGCCGGCGACCGCGCCTTTTCCGCCGGCGGCGATATTCATGAGTTCTCGGACAGCGTCGCCAAGGGCGTGAACCCGGCCGTGCGAGATTTCGTCCGTCGCGGCCAGGGCCTGACGGCGCGGCTCGAGGCCTTCCCGAAACCGATCATCGCCGCCGTCAACGGGCTTGCCTATGGCGGCGGCTGCGAGATCACCGAGGCCGTGCATCTGGCTATTGCCAGCGACCGGGCGCGCTTTGCCAAGCCGGAGATCAAGCTCGGCATGCCGCCGACCTTCGGCGGCACCCAGCGGCTGCCGCGGCTTGCCGGCCGCAAACGCGCGCTGGAACTGCTTTTGACCGGCGAGGATTTCCCGGCCGATCGCGCGCTGGAGCTGGGGCTCGTCAACCGCGTCGTCCCGCATGACGAACTGATCGCGTCCGCCCGTGACCTGGCAAAGCGGATCATGGCGCACTCACCAATCGCCGTCCGCTCGATCATCACTGCCGTCACCCGCGGCCTCAACATGTCGATCGCCGAGGGATTGCAGGTCGAGAGCGAGCAGTTTGCCCAGATGGTGCCGACCGACGACCTTGCCGATGCGCTTGCCGCCTGGAAGGGACGGCGCGTCCATGACGACCCGCCGCGGCCCGGTCTTTTTTCGCGATATTTTTAAATTCAACCGAACGGTTGACAATTAGGTCCATCGAGACGATATTCAACAATATGGTTGAATATCAGAACGCACATCTCGATGCCGTGTTTCACGCGCTTTCGGACCCGACGCGGCGCGCCATGCTCCAGGACCTTTCGCAGGGCGAAAGACTGGTGGGCGAGCTTGCGGCGCCGTTCTCGATCTCGCTGGCCGCGGCATCGAAGCACATCAAGGTGCTGGAAGGAGCAGGTCTGGTGCGCCGCGAAGTGAAAGGTCGCACGCATGTGTGCCGGCTCGATGCCGCGCCGATGCATGCAGGCATGGAGTGGATGCGCCACTACGAAGCCTTCTGGCGGTCCCGCATCGACGCACTCGAGGCGCTGCTTCTCGCCGAAGACGCCACCATCCAATCTGATCCGGAGGATAAGCCATGACTTCGTCTGCCACAGCCTTTGCCGGCGCCGATTACGGCCGTGTCGTCGCACCGGACGCAGTGCGCATCGAGCGCCTGCTTCCCGGCCCGATCGAGCGGGTCTGGTCCTATCTGACGGAGGAAAGCAAGCGCCGGCTCTGGATGGCGTCCGGAACGATCGGGGCGAAGGAAGGGGCCGAGGTCGAGCACGTCTTCCGCCACTCGGAACTGACAGCGGAAGACGATCGGCCACCGCAGAAATATGCCGAGCACGCCGGCGAGGTGCGCAATTACGGTCACGTGCTCGCCTGGGAGCCGCCACGGCTGCTGGCTTATACCTGGAACGAAGAAACCGGCACCCCCTCGGAGGTCCGCTTCGAACTTAGCCCTCGCGGCGACAAGGTGCTGCTCGTCGTCACCCACAAGCGCATCGCCGACCGCGCCATCATGACCAGCTTCTCCGCCGGCTGGCACGTGCATCTCGACATTCTGCGCGCGCTGCTGGAAGGCGAAAAGCCGGCGGCCTTCTGGAGCAAGTTTGCCGATCTTGAAGCGCAATACGACGCGCGTATTCCCAAGCCCTGACGGCGGGATGGGTTCAGAGGTCAGGACGCGCGCAGGCGCCGGCAAGGATCCACTTGCCGGCGCTTCTCGTCAGGCACGGGCGAAACCGAGAATGAAGAACGCCAGCGCGCCGATCGACGCGAAGCTGCGCACGTGGTTCCACCAGACCCAGTCGGTCAGATAGCGCTCACGCCAGAGATCGGTCGCCGCCTGGCCGGGCGCTGCGGCGGCGAGCGCATCGTTCATCGGCACGTTGAAGACGATGGTCACCAGCAGCACGCCGACGACATAGGCGACACCGCCGGCGGCAAGCCACCACCGGCCCTCGCCGCCCGAGAGGAAGGCGACGACGATGAGCGCCAGGGCGAGCAGCGCCGTGCCCATGAAGGCGCTGAGGAAGATCGGGTTCTGGATCACGACATTGATCGCATTCATCGCAGCGATCCCCTGCTCCGGCGGCAGCCGCGACAGGGCCTGCATGATGCAGACCGAGAAGATGAAGAACAGTCCGGCCATCAGGCCGGAGCCGATCGCGGCGGCAAACGCCAGAGCGGGGATCAGGGGGATCATGCGGCAAGACTCCATACACCGGTTGCTGCGGTTTCCCGAGCGTAGGCTGCAAAGTCACGCGGACGCCGCCCAAGCACATGCTCGACATCGGACGTCAGGTTTGAATTGCGCCCGTCGAGCACCGAGGTGAAGAGATAGCGGATGAGTTCGACATAGTCATCAGGCACGCCGTCGGCCTGCAAGTGCGCCGCGAAGTCGGCAATCGGGATGGCCTGATAGGAGATCGGGCGGTTGGCTGCCGCGGCAATTTCGGCCACGGCGTCGGCAAAGGTCATCAGCCGCGGGCCGGTCAGCGAATAGACCTTGCCGATATGGCGGTCGTCGAGAAGCGCTTCGACAGCGACGTCGGCAATGTCGTCGCAGCTGATGAAAGGCTCGGTCACCGTGTCCACGGGCAGGAAGACGGAACCGCTCAAGACACCCTCGGCGAGGAAGCCTTCGTCGAAATTCTCGAAGAACCAGCTGCCCCGGATGACCGTCCAGTCGGCGCCGGAGGCCTGCAGCGCGCGCTCCGCCGCTTCCGCCTCGTCCTCGCCACGCCCCGACAGCAGCACCAGCCGCTTGACGCCGGCGCTGACGGCAAGGCTCGAGAACTTGGCGATCACCTCGACGGAGCCCGGCACCGCCAGATCCGGCTGGAAGCAGACATAGATGCGATCGACGTTTTCAAGGACCGGCGCCCAGGTCGTCTCTTCCGTCCAATCGAAGGAAGGCGACGCCGAACGGGCGCCGATGCGCACCGCCACGCCACGCTCCTTGAGGCGCTCGGCCACCCGCCGCCCCGTCTTGCCGGTACCGCCCAAAACCAGTGTGATTTTCTGAGACATCGTTTCCTCCTGAGGTTCCACCAACAAACATGAGTATCTCTCACATTTGCAAATGTGATAAATCCTCGTATTTTAGGAGTCAAGTCAAAATGTGAGCATTACTCATGATTCCAGATGCAAGTCCCGCCACGCTTCCCGCCGACGACGAGCCTGCGCTGCGCCGGACGCCGAGCCAGAAGCGCAGCCGCGAGCGCGTCGAGCAGATCCTTGCCTGCGCGACGGCGCTCATCCAGGAAAAGGGCAGCGACGCCATGCGCATGAGCGAAGTCGCTGAAAAGGCTGGAATTTCGATTGGCTCGCTCTACCAATACTTCCCCGACAAGGCGGCAATCGTGCGCACGCTCGCCGAGCGCTACAATACGGTCTGCAACGAGTGCATCGCGGCCGAACTGGCCAAGGTGACCTCGATCGCGGAGTTGCGCGACGCCTTCTCGCTTTTGTTCGACATCTATTACGAGATGTTCCTCGCCGAGCCGGTCATGCGCGACATCTGGTCGGCGATGCAGGCCGACAAGGCGCTGCGCGAAATCGACCTTGCGCAAAGCCGCGCCGGCGGAAAGCTGCTTGCCGATGTGTGGGCCCGGCTTGTGCCGGCGACGCCGCGCGAGGAGATCGACAGCGCCGCCTTCCTGATCATGCATCTCGGCGACTGCACCATGCGGCTTGCGGTCTCGGTCGATCGGGCCGAGGGCGACCAGATCGTCGAGGCCTACAAGCGCATGACCATCAAGGATTTTGTCGCGGATGGACCGCGCGGCGGCGCAGGCTCAATTGACAACTCCATGACAGAATCCTAATCATCTGGGATCGATTGGTTCCCGGGACGCGAACGCGTTTCGGGAGTAAACGGGAACGTGACGGATGGACCCACTCTGGGCATTCAAATCACGGCCGACCCCGCGACTGTAGAGCGACGTCGATCTGCCATTCCGGAGCGATCCGGAAGAAGCCACTGGAAAGGCCGCGAGAGGGCGGTCGAACTGGGAAGGCGAGGCAGACCGAGGGCATCGAGCCCAACGCCGTGAGCCAGGAAACCTGCCACTCGATGCGGGCATAGGGCCCAACCGGGAATTTCCCGATGCCATCACGGAGGTTGTCATGGCTACGTCTACCATTTCGAGCACCCCGCTCTCCCTCAGCGATCGTCTGACCGCTGGCGTCATCGCGCTCTTCATCGGCGCATTCCTCGTCTTCGGCGCCGGCCTTGCCAACTCGGCCGTGCTGCACGACACGGCGCACGACACCCGCCACTCCTACGGCTTCCCCTGCCACTGACCGATGCCTCGGAACGTGAACAACGTTCCGCATCGAACAATCTGCGGACCTGAACACATCCGGCCCGAGCCGGATGTCGGCTTATGTGCATCCCGGTTTTTCCGGCGTGCGAACGCCATCCGCAGCACAGGCAAAATGGGAAGGCTCAAGGACCACGCCGCAGCGCGTGGCTTTTGTCGTTATCGAGGGATTTCAAGATGATTGTCAGAACGCTTCTGGCCGCGATCGTGGCTGGATTGATTGCCGGTGTCTTCATGACCGGCGCCCAGGAATTGCGCGTCACGCCGCTGATCCTGCATGCAGAGGAATTCGAAGGCGAGGCTCCGGCCCCCACCGAACAGCCCGCCGCCCAGCCGGGTGCGGCACAGCCTGCCGCGGAAAACCACGACCAGCATTCGTCGCTCAAGGCCGTGTCGCCGCTTAGCGCCTTGCTCGACGCATTGTCGCCGATCACGCCCGCCTATGCCCATGAGGGCGAGCACGAGGAAGGCGGCATCATGTTCGGCATGAGCCGCTTCTCCGGCACGCTGATCGCGAACCTCGTCACCGGTTCCGGCTTCGGCCTGCTGCTCGCCGGCGTCAGCCTGGTGATCGGCTATCCGATCACGCTTCGGAACGGCGCGCTCTGGGGCGCCTGCGGCTGGCTTGCCGTGCACATGCTGCCGGCGATCGGCCTGCCGCCGGAACTGCCTGGCTTTCCGGCCGCCGAACTCGGCGACCGCCAGACCTGGTGGCTCGCAACGGTGGCGCTTTCGGCCGTCGGCCTTTATCTCGTCGTCCTGCGCGAGGAGATCGTCTCCAAGGTCGCGGGCCTCGTGCTGATCGCAGCGCCCCATGTCTACGGTGCGCCGCAGCCGCTCGACATTACCAGCAACGTTCCGGCCGTGCTCGGAGCAGAGTTTGCGGTGGCCGCACTCGCCACTACGCTCGCCTTCTGGATCGTGCTCGGCGTCGTCTCCGGCTTCATCAACGAGCGCTTCGTCAAGGCACAGTGATCGCCGATCACGGATCGTCACCAAAGCGACGGCGGGGTTCAGGCCCCGCCGTTTTGCATGAGATGCGCCGCCAGCCGCGCGCGGCGGTCCTCCGGCTCCAGCAGGACGCAGGTGTCGCAGAAGCTACCGCCCTCCGTCTTGAAATAGAGACAGCAGCCGCAGCGGATCCGGTATTGGCGTGAAATGTATTCACCACTTGCCGGATCGACAGCCGCAATCTGCTCGTAGCAAAGCTCATCAGAATAGAGCCGCGAGCCGGGCCGCTTGACGATCGCCAGCGCCTCGGCCATGCCGCGCGCCTCATCCCCGATCGCGCGGCCGATTTCGAGGAACGCGCCAGCCAGGGCATCCGCCGCGAGCCGCCATTGCGCCCCGCTCGAGAGGCCTGTCCGTGCCTTCAGGACTGCAATGACGGGCGCCAGATGAGCGATGAAGCCCTGTTCAAAAGAGCTGACGCCCTCCTCTCCACCCTTGCGCCCCATCGCCGGCGGCTGGAGGCGAAAATGATAGCGTTTGCCCGCGACTTCGGCACCACGGTGAAGCCGCGCCCAATCCTCGAAACGAATGCCGGCGACCTCCGGCTGCAGCCCGGAGCCGAGATGGAACGCGCCGAGGACCACGCTCAACTGACGGCTATAGAAGGCGATCAGATGCGCCGCGCGGATCCGGTCGGTCATGCCGACCCCGAAGAAATCCTGATAGGCGAGCCCCGCCTCAAGGCCAGCGCTGCCCACAGCCCAGAAGTCACCCGGCGCGCTGAATTCGCTGGCCGCCGGCCCGAGCGAGACGGCAGCCTCCGGAAACTGGGCACGCAGATGGTCGGCGACGGCCAGCGCCTGCGGCGCAAATGCCGCCGCGATCTCCGCTGTCGGCCGGTGGTCGTTCAAGCGCATGCCGTCTCCGTCGCCCATTCTCATCCCTTGGCGCTGGATGCGGGCGGATTGCCACGCGCACCCTCCCCCTGCCGCAGCCAGCCATCGTCGAAGCCGGCTCGTTGAAGGCCGAGGCGGATCGCCGGTATGCCGCGCATCAGCGTCCAGACAAGGCCGCTTCGCCAGTTCTCGATCATCATGACAACGAGGCCCTGGTCAAGACCGACGACCCGCGCATCGATCCAGCCCTCCGGCCCGCCGCCATCAAGGCTCGGGTTGAAGCCGCCGGGAAAGCGCCCCTCGTTCAGAAGTTCCGGATAACTCTTCGCCATATGCACGAGGGAGGCCTGCGCCGCCTCAGGCTCGAACGGCAGGCAGGCAAGCGGCGCCCAGGGCACGAGCGTGCCGTCATCAGGGCCGTAGGGCGCGCCGCGGTTCACATAGCCGAAAAGCCGCTGCTGGCGCCCATCGCGAAGCCGCAGCCGGCCGCGTGGCGCATGGCAGGCGCTGAGGCCCCACAGGTGCTCGCCATATCCGGCGAAGTGTCCGGGATTGGAGCGCGCATGGTCTCGCTGCAACTGGATGGCGCGCCGGGTATTTTCGAAATAGTCCGTTCCCCGCTCCCGCATCGGCCGGTCGGCCAGCCCGCGCAGATCGAGCCAGGCCTGCGGGAAGAGATGGATGAAGAGCGGCGCCGCATGCAGGTGCGGCCGGCCCTCGACGGGGATCCAGTCATGGCCCTCGGCATAGGCCGCATAATGCTCCGGTTCGATCGCATGCTCGGGCGCGCCGAGTGCCAGCATATAGAGCAGCAACGCTTCGCTGTAGCCCCGCCAGCGATGTTTCAAAAACCGCCCCGGCGGCCGCCAGCCCATCGTCAGCGTATCGCCGCGATTGAGCGCCCAGCGCCAATCGACCCGAGCATAGAGCCGGTCGGCAAGCGCACGGATCTCGCCTTCGACCGCGTCGTCCCGACAGAAATAGGCGGAAGCGGTCAGGACGCCGGCGATCAGCAGCGCCGTATCGACGGTTGAAAGCTCGCTCTGCCAGGCGCGCTCGCCGTTCCGCATGTCGAGGAAGTGGTAGTAGAAGCCGCGATAGCCGGTCGCCTGCCGGTGGCGGGACTGCGGGCTTTGGGCAAGGAAGCGCAGGGTCGCCACCACGCGCCGCGCCGCATCGCCGCGCGAAAGCCAGCCGCGCTCGACGCCGATCGGGTAGCAGGAAAGGCCGAAGCCGGTCGCAGCGATGCTCGCCGGCGCGCCCGCCAACGCGGTGTCGGCGATCAGCCCGGTGACCGGATCGGAATGTTCGAGGAAATAGCCGAACGCCGCCTGCTGCAATCGATCGATCTGAAATCGCTCGGTATTTTCGCTTCGCTGCTGCATCCCGCCTTTCCCGGTCGGCATCCGGGCTCATGCATGACCCGGCAAAATCACTCTTTAGTGAAGGCCAACTACACCCAAACGGTCGCCGAAATCCAATCTTGTGTTACAGTCTTCTAATCTGACCGCGCAATGACTGGTTGAAGCGATGTTGAGCGTGTTGGCGTTACTCCTTTCATTGAGTGGTGGCCCGAGCCCATCGACCGCCGAGGCGACGAATGTCGACGTCGAACTGATCCTGGCGGTCGACATGTCCGGCTCGATGGATCTCGACGAGGCCCGCATCCAGCGGGCCGGCTATGTCGAGGCGTTGCGGCACCGCGACTTTCTCGATGCCGTCGAAAGCGGTCAGCTCGGCCGCATCGCGATCGGTTATTTCGAATGGGCTGGAACGGTGAACGAATCCTCCGTCGTCGCCTGGCGGGTGATCGACACCGCCGCCGACGCGGATGCCTTCGCCAAGCTGATCGAGCAGCGCCCGGTCGGCACGCGGCGCGGCACCTCGATCTCCAACGCCATTACCTACGGCACCGCACTGATCGATTCCAACGCGTACAGCGGCGTGCGGCGGGTCATCGACATCTCCGGCGACGGGCCGAACAACATCGGCCCGCCGGTGCTTCCGGCCCGCGAGACCGCGATCGCGCGCGGCATCACCATCAACGGGCTTGCGATCCTGATCCGCCCGTCGGTTTCCACCGGCCCGCTCGACCAGTATTATGCCGAATGTGTCATCGGCGGCCCCGGCTCCTTCGTGCTACCGGTGCACGAGCCCGAAGATTTCTCCATCGCGATCCGCCAGAAACTGGTGCTCGAAGTCAGCGGTCTGCAACCGCCGCCGACGATACGCTATGTCGATGCCTTCCCGGCCCCCGACTGCCTCGTCGGCGAGAAACTGCGGCCCGGCTTCCTCGACCGGGTCTATCCGGAACTCGACAAGTAGCCTCGCCCGACCTGAGGATCATGCGCAATCCCACGCAACCTTTGCGCGTCAGATTGTCGTTTCCCTTCGCCTCGTCCGACGATAAGATAGCGCGTTGCTTCGCGGATCGATTCATGTCCTTGACCACCACGCCCCATCAGGCCGAACTGGCCACCGACCCGACCACCGACATCGGCAGTCAGCATATCCGCGATACGTTGCGCGATGCGATCGTCGAGCGGCGGCTTGCGCCTGGCACCAAGCTTTCGGAAAGCGACGTCGGCGAACTCTTCAATGTCAGCCGCACCCTGGTGCGCGCCGCTCTGCAGGCTTTGTCCTATGAAGGCCTCGTCAACGTCGAGAAGAACCGCGGTGCTTTCGTCGCCCACCCGTCCATCGACGAGGCGCGCCAGATCTTTGCGACCCGCCGGCTGATCGAGCCCGGTGTCGTGCACGCCGCCGCCGCCCGGATCGGCAAGGCGGAGGTGTCAGAACTCAGGCGCATGCTGGCAGCCGAGCGGCAACTGACCGAACAGCGCGGCCAATCGGCCCGTCGTGCGGAGATCAAGGCATCGGGCGATTTCCACCTGGCGCTTGCCGACCTCTCCGGCAACGCGATCCTGCGCCGCTTCATGGACGAACTCGTCGCCCGCTCCTCGCTGGTCATTGCACTCTACGGACAATCGACCGTTTCGAGCTGCGGCCACAGCGAACACGACGAGATCGTCAACGCCATCGAGCGCGGCGACATCGACGCGGCCGCACGGCTGATGGTCCACCACATCGACCATATCGAAGCCGACCTCGACCTGCGCGTTCTGAAGTCGACCGACCTCAAGGCAGCGCTGGAACTCTGATCCCGCTTACGCCTCAGTGTTCCCGGTAGGCGGCCACAACCTGCACCGCGCGCGGATTTTCGAAACTTTTCAACACCGGTCCGAACTCCACGGCGCTTCCCTGCCGCACGTCCCTTCGTCCGCCATCGGCGAAGATGCGCCCGCAAAAAGATCCCGCTCGCAAAGCCGAAGAGGAGCCGGTTGCCGTCAGCACCGACAAAAATCGATCGGCAACGTGGAACCATCCCGTCGCTCTCGCGTTGCCCTCTCGCTCGAAAAGACTGTGAACGAGGAATGCAATGAGCGAGAAACTCTTTCCCACTCCCATCCCCCTGAAACTATCGGCAAGACGGCAGACCGTGGTCAGAACGGTGTTCGAGGCCGTGGAACTGCTCCGGCAATGGCCGGGCCGTCGTGGACGGGAATATCGCGCAGCCCTCAGGCGCTGCCTGGATGCGCTGGATGGATTGACGAGTACGGACCGGGCGAGCCGCTGCTTTGCTGCCGCCGCCCGGGAATCGGGCCTGTTGCTGGCCTGATCCGGCGACCAGGATGATCCGGAACCACAAGCTTGGTCCGGTACATCAAGGGCTCGGAGTTTGAAGCTTCACGATGCGCCGAAGGACGATCGGCGCGTCGCCCCAACCGAAGACGCCTCTGCTGCGATCAGCAAGATTTAAAGTCGCGCGGCGATCAATCGCCGAGTTCGGCCGCTTCCTTCGGTCCGCGGTCGGCAAGCGCCTTGAGCGCCGCCTTGTCGAGCCGCCAGTCCGGCGCGCCGTAACCGAGCGGCCACTTGTACGGCTCCTTGTCGTTGAAGAAGACGACGGTTGTCAGAAGCGGGAAGGCCTGGCGGTAGGTCTGCTGATCCAGGATTTCGGCATACCATGCGCGCCTGTAGTCGGCCGAGCCGGAGACCCCGAGTTCGGCGACGATCACGGGCTTGCCGTAACGCGAAACGCGCTGGTACTTTTCCTTGAGCGCTTCGACGAAACGCCGTTCGCGCCCCCAGTAATCGATATCCATTTTCTGCAGGCCCCAGACCGGGATGCCGACGACGTCGACGACATCGTCGCCCGGATAGTAGGCCGCGAGATTGCGATGGCCCTTCGGCGACCAGACGTAGCGGGCGGCCGGCGCCAGCTCGCGGCACTTGCTGACGAAGTAGCGGAACGCCGCCTTATAGCCTTCGCTGTCGCGCCGCGCCCAGGGATAGCGCTCGCCGGGCTCTTCCATCTCATGGCCCCAGCGAATGTAGACCCGCCCGCCGAAATCGGCGGCGCGCGTACAAATTTCGGCGATCTCGCGATCGAAGCGGCCCTTGCCGATATCGGCAAACAGGCGGTTGCCACCGGCGCGCCAGTCGGCGGCGTGGGTATAGGGCTCGACCGACAGCATCAGCGCCCGCCCCTGTCGCGCCGCGTTCGCGAATTTCCGCTTCAGCTGCGCCCGATCCGGTTTCTGCCAGTAGACGAAGACATGCTCGAGCGTCAGCGCGTCGCTGTCTGCGACCGCGTCATGCGGATCGTAGACACCGATTTCCACCGTGCGCGCTTCCCGCCCTCTTGCCTCAGGCGTGATGGCGGCGGTCGTCATCGATCGGTCGATACCGTCGATGGCATCCTGCGCGCAGGCCGGCGTGGCCCCGGCAACCGCCAGAAGCGCCAGCGCACCAGCGCCGAGGACCGATCTTGGTAATGCAATAGGCAACGATATTCTCCGGCGGGCCACATGTCGCACCGCATGAAATCAGACATGGCTTGCTGCGCGCTGGAAACCTGTGCGACCGCGAGGCCGTGGGCATCATGCCCGGATGGCGAAAAGGCCGGCCGCTACGGCTGTCGACCGCCGCAGTGTCCATGATCGGTTGCGCCCGGCTTGCCGAACGCGAAAGGCAGTTAGAGCGATGCTCTCAGGAAGCAGTGCGACGTACGCCCGAAGCCGCTCGGCGAGCAGATATAGGGCGCGCGGCCGAGATAGGCGGTCGTGCGTCTGCGCGTCGGCGCCGGCTCGACGATATCCTCGTCCGCCTCGACGACTTTCAGATCCTTCGCTTCCTTGCGAACCTTGATCGCCGGGCTCGCATAGGCGCTCGAATGGCCCGAAGCAAATAGCGGCGTTTCGCTGATGACCGTCGACGAGCAGCCGGCGGACAGAAGCAGGAGGCTGAGAACTGATGTTGTCGGTACGAGAAACTTGAAACCCGAAACGGCGGTGCGGCTTGCGCCGGCACATGCGGATTTGATTCGCATAAACGTCCTTTCGAATAGCGGTCCAGCCGCCCGGGGCTTCCATAGGGCGAAAAGGCGGCGATCTTCAACCCCCTCCTTCATTATTCATTGCTTAAATTAAAAATTCCTTTCGCGGCGTTTTCCGCCATGGTTGTGCCGGCCACTTTCGCCATGCGCTGACGGACGTCGGTGCCTCACGGACAACAAGCGCACAGCATCGGCGTGGGCTATCAGCGAAACAATTTAGGAAAAGCAAAGGCTTGCCGAGGCGGCCGCATCGCGCCATCGGCGAACGGTGATCCGTCTCTGCCGCTTCCGCACCACCACGCCCGGTGGCAATCTCCGGCTGACGCCACGGCTGATACCCTCTGAGAAAAAAATCGACCTCGCCGCCGGTTCGTCACCGAAATCCGCAGCACGGCCGGCGCGCCGGAACGAAGGATTTCCCTCACTCCCATTTTTAGCTATCGCGCATTTACAGATCCTTGACCTCTGACGGCCACCTTGGAGCGAGGCGCAACATGTTTGAGCGTATGCGCCCACTCCAAAACTGCCCGCCTCCCGCGGGCATTTTTTTGTGGCCCTCCGCCCCAAGCGCATCGCCGACCGGCATTGCCCGAGACCTCCCCCTTCTCCTGCGCGCGCCTCAGACGCTCGGCGCCCGCAATCGTCCCACGGGTTGAGAACTTTTCAAGGTCCGCCCCCTGACCCCGACGGCCAGGAAGCCGCGATTGCTTCGCGCCTGCGTGTTTACCACACTGCGAAAGTCCCATTGCGCGAATTTAAGGAGTTGTTAATAATAAAAAGGGGAGAGCGAGGGGCAATCCAAATTGCATCAGGGCACGGGTACCGACATCGTCGGAGCCGCCGGCATCGCTGGCGCGCGCATAACCATCATCGTTTCCGCACTCGGCGCTGGCGGCACCGAGCACGTCGTCAGCCTCGTTGCCAGCCACTGGGCCCGCCTCGGCTGCGCTGTCACGGTGATCACGCTCGAAGCGCCAACCTCCGCCCCCTATTACAGGCTCGATCCACGCGTCGCCATCGAGCGGCTCGACGTGCCGGCCCAGAAGGCCGGCAAGCTGCGCGCCGCCTGGCTGGTGGCACGAAGGCTCTACCGGCTGCGCTCGACCATCAGCCGCACCCGTCCCGACTTCGTCCTGAGCTTCCTGACGCGCACGAACGTGTTGACGCTTCTTGCAACACGGGGCCTCAGGCTTCCGGTGATCGTGTCCGAGCGCAACAACCCGGCGGTGCAGCCCTTCGGCCCCTTCTGGAAATGGCTGCAGCTTCGCCTCTACCCGCGCGCCTTTGCGCTGGTGACCATGACCAGGGGGGCCCTCGACTATTTCCCGCCGGACGTTCGCCGCCACGGGCGGGTGATCGCCAATGCCATCAACCTGCCAACCGGCTGGCAAAAGAAGCGCGGCAACAATGTGCTCACCGCCGTCGGCCGGCTGACAGAGCAAAAAGGCTTCGACCTGCTGCTCGAATCCTTCGCCAAGGTGGCCGCCGACCACCCCGAATGGAAGCTCGTCATCTGGGGGGAAGGCGAAGCGAGAAAAGCGCTGGAAGCCCAGCGCGACGCGCTTGGCCTTGCTGACCGAGTGGAAATGCCGGGCGTCACGCCGAAACCCGGCCTCTGGGTCGAGACCGCCGACCTCTTCGTCCTGTCATCCCGCTACGAAGGCTGGGGCATCGCCCTGCTCGAAGCCATGGCCGCAGGCCTCCCCGTCGTCTCGTTTGCCTGCGATTGGGGCCCGACCGACATGATCGCCCAAGGCGAAGACGGCATCCTCGTCGAAAACGGCAACATCGACGCCCTGGCCGCCGCCCTCTCCAAGCTGATGGCCGACGAACCCCTCCGCGCTCGCCTTTCTGCCAACGCCGAAGCCAATGTCAGGCGCTACGACGCCGAGCATATCCTCACCCAATGGGACGCCATGGCGCTCTCGGCACTGGAAAACTCCCCCACCCGCAAAGCCGCGATCAAGCAGCCGAGCGTGCCCGTTTCCGGCGAACTGGCAAGCTGGATGTACATGGCAAGCTGGATTTTTTGAGTGGTGGGCCCGGAGGGACTCGAACCCCCAACCAAGCGGTTATGAGCCGCCGGCTCTAACCATTGAGCTACAGGCCCACTCTGGATCCGCTCCTGTCCTTAAACCGTAACGGTCCAAGGATAAGACACGGGGTGCAGCAACTTTAAGTGCTACGGTGGCCTTTGCGCTTCTGAACGAGGCGTGGCACCGTCATGATCCAGGCCCGCGAACCAATGGCAGTTTGCGGGTGGCCAAGGCTCTAGCGGAAAACCTTTTTGCGGACAAGCCATTGCCGCAATGCTCACACAATCGATAGCCAAGAAGACGCTTGGGACGGAACAACCGGAGAGACATTGAAGATGATTTCCACACGCACTGCCCGCACGCTTTCGATCGCCGCCTTCGCTGCAGCTTTTGCTGGCGTTGCCGCCGCTCAGGCGCAGGAGACGGACAAGGACAAGGCGACCATCATCGTTGCCGGCGAGGGCCGCGCGACGACCGCGCCGGACATGGCAGTCCTGCAACTGAGCGTCGTCAAGGATGGCAAGACCGCGCGTGAAGCGCTGGACGCCAACAACAAGACCATGGCCGAAGTGCTGAAGGCGCTGAAGGACGGCGGCATTGCCGATCGCGACCTGCAGACGAGCGGCTTCATGCTCAACCCGCAATACACCTATCCGACCAACACAGACGGCAGCAACCGCGCGCCGGAACTGATCGGCTACCAGGTGACGAACGGCGTCAGCGTCCGCGTTCGCGATCTCGCCAAGCTCGGCGAAGTCATCGACAAGTCGGTTTCGCTCGGCGTCAACCAGGGCGGCGGCGTGCAGTTCACCAACGACAAGCCGGAAGCCGTAATCACCGAAGCGCGCAAGGCCGCCGTTGCCGATGCCGTCGAGAAGGCCAAGGTGCTCGCCGAAGCTGCCGGCGTCTCGGTCGGCAAGATCGTCAACATTTCCGAGCAGGGCTTCCGCCCCGAGCCGGTGCCGATGATGCGCGCCGGCATGGCCAAGGAATATGCCGCCGATAGCGTTCCGGTCGCGACCGGCGAAAACAGCTACAACGTGACGGTCAACGTGACCTTCGAAATCAAGCAGTAAGCGTCCAGCAAGGCCCGCCGTTAAGCGCGGGCCCTCGCATCTTCCTTGCCCCTGGCTCCGGAACCGGCGCCAGGGGCAAGTTCGTTTGGGGGACACGATTGCTCGACCTCAGGCGCTCTTCGCCGGGCCAGACCGGCCGAGGACCTAGCTGTCGCCGACCGCGGCCCTGGCGACCGTTGGTGCACGGGCAAACCGCACCCGGCAGCACCCGCGCTCCCGTATCAGATTGTGAGCCTCCGTTTGTCTTGAGGATAAGGCGCTGCACCTTTTGACCGGATGACCTATCCCGCGGCCAAGCCGCAAGGTGGTCGGTCAGGTACCGCAGATCAGCAGACAGGTAGACGGTCGTTCAGTAGGCGCGCGCGATCGTCGAGCCGTTCAAGAAGCGTCGGCGGCGCCCTTCGATAAGGCCTGTGTTTGCGCGGCCTCAGACCGGAAAGAGGGACGCCCGCCCGACCATCGTACCGAGCCGCGCATCCCTCTGACGTCGCGCCGCAACGCTGGAAATCATCAAGAGAAAGGCGAACCGCGTGTCCGCGCCACGCGGGCCATGTCGCATTGAGAAAGGCAAGCTCCGGATACTAGCCGCCATCCGGGGTCAGCGCCTCTATCGCCGCGCCGGAGAAAACCGCGTGACCCGAGAGGCATGACAAACAAAAAAGCCCCCCATGCCGTAGCATGAGGGGCCATTCTTCCGCCGGCCGGGGGAGACGAGGCGGGAAGATTGCTTGGATGTTACCAGCGGCCGATCGTCGGGCAGCCGCGGGCGTTTGCGAAGACGATCGTCTGGCGGTAGCCGTCGCGACGGCCTTCGACGACGACGCGGCGCGAGGAAACGTCGGCGACATAGGCGCGGCGGAAGCCACGGTCGCGAGCCTTGTCGACGGCCATCCAGGGGGCGCAACGGCCGCGGCGGTCACGGTCCCAGTGGCGGTCACGGCCGCGACCCCAGTCGCGCTCGTCGCCGTAGCCACCGTTGTGATCGCGATACTGCACATCGACGCCGCCGCGCGGGCCGAAGCCGAATTCGATCGAGTCAGCCGAAGCGGTGGAGGCAGCGCCAAGCAGGCCGGTCATTCCGATGACGGCAGCAGCGGCGGCGTTAAAAAAGCGGTTCTTCATAAGATCTCTCCAGGCTTGAAGGGTTCAAAGGGCAATCACCGTCCCAAGCGATTGATCAGAGGATAGGGTCGCCAAGCTGAACGACAGCGGAACCCGATGTTCATGGGAGGTTCAGGTTGCCAGAACCTGACGATCGGCCCCTGCGCCAAGGTACATCGACCTAGACAAGGCATTGCTTATAAACGAATATTTCGAAGGGCTTTTCTCGAAACGCAAGCGCCGCGAAGCTTTCGCCCAGGCCCGGACAGGCGACGAATCAAGCGACAAAATCGGCATGCGAGAGGAGATTCGCGCCGATATTTCCGGCTCAAAGCACGGTCAGTCGACCGACGGGGCGGTGAAAAAAGCAAAAACGACGGGGCGGCAGCGATGCGCAACCACCGGCAATCTGCGCCTCAACCGGCAAGCGCCCGTTCGAAGACGCGAATGTTGCGATAGTGGCTGAGGCGGGTGATGGCGCCGTCCTCGATCTCGAAGACGAGCACGCTTGGAATGGAGTAGCTCTGGCCCGTTGCGGGCGGAAATCCCTCCATCGTCTCGCGGTAGGTGCCGCGCGCCGTCAGATCGGCGGCGACGCGCTGGCCGAAGGCGTCACGCATCAGCACCACGTCGCCAAACTGCTCGTCGAAGCGGCGCAGATAATTCATCAGCCAGGCGCGCAAGGGGCCGACGCCGACGGTGCGCTGACCGGTGAGCGAATCGAGCTCGACGTCCTCGTTGACGAGCCGCGCCAGCGCCTCGAAATCCCGCTGGTTCAGCGCCTCGATGAAGCGGCTGGCAATCGTCTGTGCATCGGTCATCCCTGCTCCTCCCCGGCATGAAAGGCCGGCTCTCAAGGCTCTACTCGTGCCCCATTATCTAGAACCGCTCCGCCGCCATTCAATCGCGCGCAGGTCGTTCAGGCGGAAAGATGCAGGACGATCTCGCGGCGATGTGGGCGGTCGCGGTGTTCGAAGAGATAGAGCCCCTGCCAGGTGCCGGTGAGCATGCGGCCGCCAGCGACGGGGATGCCGAGCGATACCGGCGTCAGCGCCGCCTTGATATGTGCCGGCATATCGTCGGGCCCTTCCTGGGTGTGCACGATCCAGCGCATGGAGGGATCGGAGGACGGCGGCACGAGGCGGCGGAAAAAGCCGTCGAGATCGCGTTTTACGTCCGGGTCGGCATTTTCCTGGATGAGAAGCGAACAGGAGGTGTGCCGCACGAAGACGGTGAGCAACCCCTCGCCTCCCGCGTTGGCGCGCACGAAGGCCGCCGCCTCGTCGGTAAACTCATAGAGCCCCTGGCCATGAGTGGCGATGGTGATGCGCGTTTGCGGCATGAAGGCCTCCGGCAGGCGGCCGCATCCGCCGGGGTGGCGGTGCGACCGGTTGATATGCCCAATGCTTCTATCCCCGGACCGTTCCCGGTCCAAGACGATCTGCCGCAAACCGCCGCGGTGGCGTGCCTACATCTGCAGGAAGGTCTCGAAACCGCCATAGATCATGCGCTTGCCGTCGAAGACCTGCTTCCAGGCATCGCCCTGCAGCCGCGGATCGGCCATGACCTTGGCAACGATCGCGTCGCGTTCGGCGCGCGACTTGTAGGTGATCCAGGAGAAAACCACCGTCTCATCGTCCTTGGCCTGGACCGAACGGGGAAAGGACGTCACTTCGCCATAGGGCGCGTCGTCCGCCAGGCATTCGTTGTAGGAGAGCGCACCGTGCTCCATCCACACCACGCCCGCCGCCTTCGCCATCGCCTTGTAGGCCTCGATATTCGCCTTCGGCACGGCAACGATAAAGCCATCCACATAGGTCATCGACTTAGTCTCCTCTGTTCGTTCTACGAACATAGGACGCAGGGCGGCCAAGAGTTCCGACATCGGCACGGAATTTTCTTTCGGGCCGCTGCGCGGGGTTTGTCGGAATGGCGCTCCGCCATTCGTCCTTGGCGCGTAGCATCCAAATCGGGAGACACCCATGCAGAAGATCACGCCGTTTCTCTGGTTCGACGATCAGCTGGAGGACGCCATCGCTTTCTACACCGCCATTTTCCGCAACACCCGCATCACCGACGTCAAGCGAGGTCCCGACGGCAGGGCCTTTACCGCTTCCTTCGAGCTCGAGGGGCAGCACTTCATGGGGCTTAACGGCGGGCCGCATTTCAAGTTCAGCGAGGCCGTATCGTTCTTCCTGCGCTGCAGCGACCAGGCGGAGGTGGATTACTACTGGGACAGGCTGTCTGATGGCGGCACGCCGCAGCGCTGCGGCTGGCTGAAGGACCGGTTCGGCCTCGCCTGGCAGATCATTCCGGACGCGCTGATGCGCCATCTCGGCGATCCCGATCCGGCGCGTGCGGCCCGCGCCCAGCAGGCGATGATGGGCATGGTCAAGATCGATGTCGCGGAACTCGAACGGGCGGCCGCAGGTTAGGCGGAAAGACAGCGCTCAGCCGGGCGCCGGCCTCAGCTGCCGCAACCTCGAAGCTGCCGGCTGTAGGCGGAGGCCATGCCGGCCGCGCGCTTGGCGCCGGTCTTGGCCGTATCGCTCCAGTTGCCGCGGGCATAGCCGGCGTGGCCATGATAGTAGGCGATGTAGAGCCTGTAGGCGTCGTTGAGCGCGATGCCGTTTCGCTGGGCGCTTTCGCGGTGGTACCAGGCGATAAAGCGGATCGCGTCGCCGAAGTCCGAACGCCGCGCCGCCCAGCGGCCTGTCTCGCTCTGATAGCGCGCCCAGGTGCCGTCGAGCGCCTGGGAATAGCCATAGGCGGTCGAGGCGCGCGTCCAGGGAATGAAGCCGAAAAGCTTGGTGCGTGGCGGCCGGGCATTATGGCGGAAGCCGGATTCGGTATAGATCGTCGCCATCAGGATCGGCACGGGCACGCCGTACTCACGCTGGGCGCTATAGGCTTCCCGGCGCCAATTGTTGAAAAGGCCATCTCGCTGCTCGAAAACCGCGCAGGCATTCCGGGTGTCTCTCGGCACCGTTCCGCAGCCGGCCAAAAACAGGAGGACGACGACAAATACGCAACGCATCGCTGAACCTCTTGCTTCCCCAGGGCAACCGCTTGCACGCGGCAAGATATGGCCTCGGGAAAATATGCTCGAACACCGCGTGCCGCCCGTCAGGGGCAGCGGCGCTCCAGAAATTGATAAAACGTAAACGTTAAGGATCTCTTTTGATTCAAAGGAGAACGATCCGCCTCCCCTGCCAGGCCATTGAAATTCATAAGCAGGAGGTTTTACGATCGCACACATCCGCAACCGCGCCGAAGCCTGGATGGCGCAAGGGAAAGACTTGATGCGCCTTCGTACCCTGCTGTTGGTCGCGGGATTGCTTGCCACGACTGGCGCTGCGCGCGCCGACGAATGCGCCGATGCCAGCGACCAGGCGACGATGAATGCCTGCGCCGGCAAGGCGCTAAAGGCTTCAGACGCCGAATTGAACACGCTCTACAAGCAGATCCAGGGGCGCCTCAAGGACGACGCCGATAAGACGAAGCTGCTGGTTGCCGCGCAAAGGGCCTGGATCGCCTATCGTGACGCCGAATGCGATTTCGCAAGCTCGGGCGTCGCCGGTGGCTCGGCCCAGCCTATGATCACGCTTGAATGCCGCGACGACCGCACGAAGAAGCGCGTTGCCGACTTCAAAACCTATCTGAGCTGCGAGGAGGGCGACCTCAGTTGCGTCCTGCCGGCGGCAAACTGACCCGAAAAAGAGCGATGGCCGCGGCACTCGCCGTGGCGCTCCTCTGTCTTGCCGGCGGCGGCGCCGGCGCGGCAGACATCGATGCGCTTTATCGCAGTGACGCGATCGTCACCGGCGCGGGCGAAGCCAACCGCGAAATCGGCTTTCGCGAATGCCTGCGTGAGGTGCTCGTCAAAGTGTCCGGCGATCCGGCGATCACAGATGCGCCCGGGTTTGCCGCAGCGGAGGCCAGGGCCGGCAGCTTCGTTTCGGCCTTCTCCTATCGCGACCGGCTCGAAGGCATCCCGATCCATGACGAACAGGGCACGCACGACCGCCCGCATGATCTCAGCTGCCGGTACCAGCCGGCAACGCTCGATCCGCTGCTCGCAGACCTCGGGCGCAAGCCATGGCTCTCCCCTCGCCCCAGGATCGCCGTGTGGCTGGCGGTCAAGGACCAGAAGCGCCGCTTCGTGCTGGCGCGCGACGGCAGTGAAAGCCCCTACATGGCGGATTCGCTTCAGGCAGCGGCAAGGCCACTGGCGCTTTCCACCTTGCTGCCGGATGCGGCGACCGTAATCGCCCAAAAATCCGCGCTCGACGCCCTGCCGCAAGCGGATCCCGCGCAGCTCTTTTCGTCCGTGACACAGGCCGACGGCGACGTGCCGCTTATCGGCACGCTCGTCTGGTCCGATCAAGCCCGCGGCTGGATCGCCCAATGGCAGATGGACGCGGGCGGCAGGCGCTATCGCTGGCAGGTGAGCGGCGTCAGCTTCGACGACGCCTTTCGCAACGCCATGCGCGGCGCCGCCCGCATCCTCTCGGGAAACGGTGCGCCGTGAATGAGCATCTGGCGTTATGACCGCCATTTGCCGCACGGCCGCAACGTCGGCTGTTCATCCAAGCGAGGCGATCAGTTCGCGATAGGCAGCCTCAGGGAAGGCTTTCAGCGTCGTCGAGCGCACGTTGCCGGCCATGCCGAGCGTGAGCGCGAAGCGTGCGGCCACCGCATCGTCGGGCGCTTCGACGATCGCCACCATGTCGTAGTCGCCCATGGTCAGGAAGAAATGCTTGAAGGAGCCGCCCATCTCGCCGAGCACATTCCGGGCGAGGTCGAGCCGCTTCGGGGAATCGCGCACATTCTTGACGCCTTGCTCGGTCCAGTTGAGGAGCATGACATACGTCGTCATCTGACACCTCCACGGGGGCACGCTTCACGCCCGCGGTGCAATTGCGCCCGCGTACAAGACGGGGTGCCCCAGATTACTGCGAAGGGGCGACTATACTCCCCGGCGAAAGCACCCACAATAAATCGCATGGGTGAGGCGGAAACGAAAAAGCCGGGCACTTGGCCCGGCTTTTGGTCTTTTGCGTGTACCCGACTTTAGCTGTCGAGGAAGCTTCTGAGCTTCCTGGAGCGGCTCGGATGCTTGAGCTTGCGAAGCGCCTTCGCCTCGATCTGACGGATACGTTCGCGGGTCACCGAGAACTGCTGGCCGACTTCTTCGAGCGTGTGGTCGGTGTTCATGCCGATGCCGAAGCGCATGCGCAGCACGCGCTCTTCGCGCGGCGTCAGCGAAGCGAGAACGCGGGTCGTCGTTTCGCGCAGGTTCGCCTGGATGGCGGCGTCGATCGGCAGCAGCGCGTTCTTGTCTTCGATGAAATCGCCGAGGTGCGAGTCTTCTTCGTCACCGACGGGCGTTTCGAGCGAGATCGGCTCCTTGGCGATCTTCAGGACCTTGCGGACCTTTTCGAGCGGCATGGCGAGCTTTTCGGCCAGTTCTTCCGGCGTCGGCTCGCGGCCGATTTCGTGCAGCATCTGGCGTGAAGTACGAACGATCTTGTTGATCGTCTCGATCATGTGCACCGGAATACGGATCGTGCGGGCCTGGTCGGCGATCGACCGGGTGATCGCCTGACGGATCCACCAGGTGGCGTAGGTCGAGAACTTGTAACCGCGGCGGTATTCGAACTTGTCGACCGCCTTCATCAGGCCGATGTTGCCTTCCTGGATGAGGTCGAGGAACTGCAGGCCGCGGTTGGTGTACTTTTTGGCGATGGAGATGACGAGGCGCAGGTTCGCTTCGACCATTTCCTTCTTGGCGATACGCGCTTCGCGCTCGCCCTTCTGCACCATGGATACGATCCGACGGAACTCGGCGATCGAGATACCGGTTTCGGTCGCAAGGTTCTGGATCTCCTGGCGGATGTCGCGGATCGTCTGGTTTTCGCTCTTGGCGAATTCCTTCCAGCCCTTGCCGGCCAGGTTGCTGATCGACTTCATCCAGTTCGGGTCGAGTTCGGCACCCGAATACTGTTCCAGGAACGAGTCACGCTTGACGCCGTAGGATTCAGCAAGGCGCAGCAGGCGGCCTTCGTTCTGCATCAGACGCTTGGAGATGTCGTAGAGCTGCTCGACCAGGCTGTCGACGCGGTTCTGGTTGAGCGACAGCGACTTGACCGCCTTGATCAGCTCGTCCTTGAGCTCCTTGTAGCGGCGCTCCTGGGCGGGCGAAAGCGTGCCGGTGGCAGCAAGGCGGGCTTCCACCTGCTGGTCCTGCAGCTTGCGCAGCTTCTTGTAGGTCTCGGCAATGATGTCGAGGGTTTCCATGACCTGCGGACGCAGTTCCGCTTCCATGGCCGCGAGCGAGAGGTTCGACTCGTCGTCGTCTTCCTCTTCTTCTTCGGCCGGCATGACATCGCCGCCGACATTGGTGATGTCGTCGTCGTTGGCAGGCGAACGGACCTTGCGGGTCTTTTCCTTTTCCTCGGCAGCCTTGCGGTCGGCCTCGATCTTTTCCGGGCTCTGGAACTGCGGCGCAGCCTTGGCCTCAGGCCCGGAATAGGTGGTTTCGAGATCGATGATCTCGCGCAGCAGCGTCTGGCCTTCGTTCAGTTCGTCGCGCCAGATGATCAGCGCCTGGAAGGTCAGCGGGCTCTCACAGAGACCGGCGATCATCGTCTCGCGGCCAGCCTCGATGCGCTTGGCAATCGCGATTTCGCCTTCGCGGGAGAGAAGCTCGACCGAGCCCATTTCGCGCAGGTACATGCGCACCGGATCGTCGGTACGATCGGTCGGCTCTTTCTTCTTGCTGGTCGCAAGCGACGTGCCGCTGGAAGGCGCGAGTTCGCCGCCTTCGCTGTCGCCGTCGTCGTCGCCGCCCTCGTCGTCACCGCCGCTGGCTGCCTCTTCGGCTTCCTCGTCCTCGATCACGTTGATGCCCATGTCGGACAGCATTGCCATCGTGTCTTCGATCTGTTCGGAGGTGACTTCTTCGGACGGAAGGACCGAATTGAGCTCGTCCATCGTCACGTAGCCGCGCTTCTTGGCGGCCTTGATCATCTTCTTGACAGCGTCATCGGAAAGATCGAGAAGCGGGCCGTCCGGAGCGCCTTCGCGTTCTACGTCAGCTTCTTCGTTTTCTTTGACTTTGGTTGCCATTTAGTTCGTCGCTTTCCTTGTCGCAACCGGCGTGAGCCCGGTGCCAATGCCGCTCGAAGGTCCGGGTGCGCCGCGCACCCGCCACCGAATCATTTCCCCTGACGTAACGGGATGATGTTTAATTCCTGTTTAACCACGAGTGTACTCGTGGCAAAGCGGGCAAGCTCCGACAGTCCTGCCACTGAAACGTCTCTGGCATGATTCCCTAACCGCCGTGTCATCTCGCCATTTCTTATTCGGAAATGGTGATTCCCAGAATTTTCGATCCCGTCAAGCATTTCCGCTGAAAAACCGGATGATTCGGTAAAAATCACCGTTCCTATCGCTTTTTGGGGTTTATCAGCTTCCGCTGAAGATGTAGGCGCTGCCCGCCAAAAGACAAGGGTAGCAACAATTTAATCGGCAAGGTCTCGTTGTGCCATATCCGCACGCGCAACCAGAGCTGCATTTTCCGGCCCGATTCTAAACCGATCGGCCGTCATACTTGACGACCTTGACCGTCTCGATATCGAACTCCGGCAGGCAGCGCAGGTTGACCGCCGCCATCTTCCCATGCGGCCCGTCGCCCTCGCCGAACGGCGCGATGCCGCAGGTGTCGCAGAACCGGTGCTGGATCACATGCTTGTTGAAGACGTAGGTCGAGAGGTCCGCTTCCGGCGTCGTCAGCGTCAGCTTGTCGCGGGCAACGAAGGCGAGCAGCCCACCACGGCGACGGCAGAGCGAACAATTGCAGTCGATCGCTTCGTTGAATTCCCCTTCCACCTCGAAGGCGATCTTGCCGCAGTGACAGCTTCCCTCATAACGCATGCAGGCATCTCCTCTTCTTCCCGGCGCAACGACGCCACTCGGCCAGCAAGATAGAGCGTCCCTGCCCTCAAGCAAGCGCAGGCAGCAGCCAGGCACATGCACGCAAAACGATTCCCGAAGGAGCCGATTATCGATGCAAACTCGCAAGATTATTCCGGTTTTTCGCTTGCGCTTGACCTGATCGCGCAGGAACTTCGCTCCGAAACGGAGGCTCAGATGCTCATCAAGGAAACCGACGCCATGCGCGTGCTATCGATCGCGCGGCGGCTCACCATAGCCGATGTCAAGGGCGAGAGCGCCGCACTGGCGCCTGTCATCGAGGCGGAGATGGAGCGCGCCGGTCTGACGCCGGCGGGCCCCTGGATCTTCATCGCGCAGAACCTGCCGAAAAACGCCAAGACCCTGTTCGACTGGCGGATCTGCCGCCCGGTCTTCGGCGGCAAGGATTATTGCGGTAAGCTCGATCTGGTCGAACTGGAGCCGATCATGGTGGCGTCCACGCTGCACCAGGGTCCGATGCGCAGCCTTTTCACCCAAGGCTACGCGCCGCTGGTCGCAAAGATCGAAATGTCCAGGCACAATTTCTCCGGCGAGAGCCGCGAGATCTACCATCGCTGGGCGGGCCAGGGCGCCCGCTATCACGAGATCGAGATCCAGTTCGGCCTTGCCAACTGACCCCGCGCACGAGGGCTAAGACTCAAGGTCTCACCAGTCCATGACGACCTTTCCGGAATTGCCGGAGCGCATCGCTTCGAAGCCGTCGCGGAACTCGTCGATGGTGATGCGGTGGGTGATGACCGGGGCAAGGTCGAGGCCGCCCTGCACGAA
>NZ_JBNDIG010000018.1:0-61815 GCF_050434285.1 Ensifer sp. KUDG1 | reverse complement strand
TCCGGTAATTGATTGGAATGCTGTCCGGCTTCAGATCGGAACGCTGTCCGGATTTTGATCGGAATCCCGTCCGGTTAATTCCTGGAATCCGCAATGGACGGTTCATGCGCGAAGTTCGCCGTTGGCCTGCGATTGACCGAGCGCCACTGCGCACGTCTGTGTTTCCCTGTGCGGATCCCTCCGGTCCTTGGGAGCGGGGCAGCAGCAGCCGCGCCGGGCCCGCTCGATCCTTGAAGCCCTCGTACCTCTCAAGCGCATCCAGACGGTCTACGTCCGAGACGGGTTCGACCGGTTCGCCATTGATGGCATGGCGGAACGAACCCGGTCGCGCGATTGCGATCTGATAACTGCGCGAGTGCACATAGGTTGCCATCGCCTTGCGTAGCGCCGTGACGCTGACTTCGGGTTTCAGGAGAGGGCGGATGTCGTTCCAAAGTCCGCGCGCAAAGGGTCTGATCGGATCGCCAACCCTGGCTGGAAGAATGGTGATTGGCCGGGTGAGAAGGGCGTTGATTGCCTCGGTCTTTGCGACCTCTCGTTCACGCGCGACGACTGGGCGTGAGCCCTTCTGTAGAAATGTCGGCGTCCCTGGTTTCTGCCCCATCACCGTCCGAGCCAAGCAAAAAAAGTCACCGTCGAGATCGCGCGTGGCCAGCACAATCCGGCAACATCAACGTTGCTGCGGAAGCATCTATAGCGAGTGTCCGGGAACGCAAGTCCTGCGCGCGACGTTATGGCGCCGGCGGAAACAAGCCGGTGAACTCCTTGTCCTCGAAATAGCGGATCTTGGAGGCGACGGCCGGCAACTGTCCCTGGCGCAGCAGGATCATCTTGCTTGCCGATAGCCGCAGGATTTCGTCGGCATTGATGAGGTCGCGCACAGCGATGTGTTCGGCGCTGGATGTGACGTTCTTGCTCCAGGATTGGGTGATATAGTTGACGTCTGCCTTCCCGATTGTGCGCGCGATCAGCTCCGCCGTCTCGATATCGTTGACGCCGAAGACCTGAAGGACGGCGGCATTTGACAGGAACGTGCCAGCACGGCGGCCATAGGTGGCGCGCAGCTGATGGATGTCCTGGAGGATCGGCCAGAGCTGCACGCCGTAACCGGCCATCAGACCCATCGCGCGTTCGACCGGTGCGAGATGGCCGAGCGCTGCGAACTCGTCGAGCAGATAAAGCACCGGCCGGCGTGGGATAGCGCGTTCACGCGCCATGGCAGCGAGGCTTTGCGAGACGAGCAGGCGAAGCCAACGCGCATAGGTCGAAAGCCGATCGGGCGGCAGGACGAGGAAGATCGAGACGCTCCGGCGCTTCAGGTCGGCGAAGCCGAAGTCCGATCGACTGAGTACCGCTGTCATGCGCGGGCTGTCGAGGAAATGGGTGTGGCGTTGCGCGGCTGACAATACGCCTGCTGCCTCGCGGTCCGACTTGCCGAGATGGCGATTGGCGGTCCGGGCAATCAACCCGTTCGCCTCGTCCATGTCCTGCATGCGCGCCATCAACACCAGGAAGCGCTCCGGCGCCAGGGTCAGATATTCTCTCAGCGTTCCGAGATGTCGACGGCCAGGCGATTCCGCGACGAAGATCTTTAGGATCAGCCCGGCAATCAGCGCTTTCGCCTCTTCATTCCAATGTGCTTCGCCACCGGTACCGGGCTCGTCATAGACGAGTGCATCGGCAAGCGTGCTTGCGTCCTCGGCGAGATCGAGCCCGTCCGGATCGAGCATATCGAGCGGATTGTATGCCGATGATTTCTGGCCGGTGACTTCGAAGGGGTCGAGAACATGGACCGGCCCGAACCGTTCGCGTGCTTGGCCTGCGATCTGCGCATTCTCGCCTTTCGGATCGATGCAGATGATCGAACGATCGGCGGTCAACAGGTTCGGGATGGCCGTGCCAACACCCTTGCCGGTCCGCGTCGGCGCCATCGTCAAAAGATGGGCGGGTCCATCGTAGCGCAAGAGCTGATCGGTCGTTGGATCGCGACCGATGAGCAAGCCTTCGTCGCCCGCTGTGAGTTGTTTCAATTCCCGTTTGTTTGCCCAACGCGCAGTCCCGAAGACGGCCGTCGTGACGTCGACCGAGATGAAGGCAGCGATGAAGCCGAGCATGCCAAGTGCGATCGGAAGGTGTTTTGCACCGAACACGACAACGCCACTGGCAACACTATGCTCAGCACCGAGGATGAGGTGGATGAGAAAGTTTGTCAGCAGGAGCAGCGCCGACAGAGCGAGACCGAAAATGACCGCGGCGAGCGCGAGGAAAGGCGCTTTGATCAGCGCCTTCAGGGCAGGAGTGAGCTTCATTCCGCCGCCCTGCTGTTCCCCTCGATCTCAGCCGAACCGAGGATGTCATCAAACAGCGTCTTGTCTGTGTCGCGCACCAGAAAGCCGGGCAGCTCGCGCTGCAGCCAATCCCGCAAACGACGATTGAATTCAGTATCGTGGGAGTGCTCCAGCCGGTGCAGCACCAGCGCGCCAAGCAGGATCTTGCGGCGTGTATCCTGGGCGCGTTCCTGTTTTCCGAGCCGAGCTTTGAGCGTCTTTTTGCGCTCTTCCAGTTCGGCGAGGCGCTGGGTGATAGACTTGCGTGCCATGCGGTACTCCTAATGCTTGTGGGGCGTCGAGAGTTTCTGCCATTGCGCGTTGTGCGCTGAAGGTATCCGACGATGCGGAGTGCACAACCCTGAATTGGCACTGGAACGGTGCATCTTGCATGATCCCGGACGGAGAGAGCGAAGCGAACGAAGTTTAAAGGGCGCACTTACGAGTTGCTCCGCAACTCAGCGCTTGCTATGGTTGTGCGACTTTGGAGAGTGTCGCTTTGGCGATTTACCATTGCAGCATGAAACCGATTGCTCGAAGCGGCGGCCGCAGTGCGGTTGCCGCCATCGCCTATCGTACGGCGACGAAGATGCTGAACGAGCGCGACGGCATCGTGCATGATTTCACGAGGAAGCAAGGCGTCGAGCATTGTGAGATCGTGCTACCTGATGGCGTGAATGCGGACTGGGCGCTCGATCGTTCTACGCTTTGGAACGCGGTTGAGCGCGCCGAGAGCCGCAAGGATGCGCGCGTTGCGCGAGAGTTTGAGATTGCCCTTCCGCATGAAATGAGCGCCGGCGACCGGCTGGCGCTGACGCGCGACTTTGCGCGCGAGCTTGCCAACCGTTACGGCGCCGCTGTCGACTTCTCGATCCACCAGCCGCAGGGTGAAAGCGACATCCGCAACGTCCACGCGCATGTGGTGATGACAACGCGGGTGGTGACGGAACAGGGGCTCGGCGAAAAGACGCTGATCGAGCGCGAGAACAAATGGCTGCTCAACCACGATTACCCGACCTCGCACATGCAGCTTCGTGATATCCGGCAGCTCTGGGAGCACCAGGCCAACCGGCATCTGACGCGGCTTGGATTGGACATTCGCATTGACCATCGCTCGCATTTGGAGCGTGGTTTGGAAATCGAGCCGACCGAGCATATGGGCGTGCATGCGTCGCAGATGGATCGGCGCGGCATGGAGGTGTCGCGCGGGCGGATCGATGACAAGGCGGCGCGCTCCAACGCCGAATTGATCCGCCGAAAACCTGACGAGGTTTTGTCGATCATCACCGGCGAGAAGAGCGTGTTTGATCGTCATGATGTGGCGCGAGCACTGCATCGCTACATTGACGATCCCGACCGGTTTCGCAATGCCTTTGCGGCGGTCATGGCGTCGCCGGCGCTCGTGGAACTGAAACCAGAAACGGCGACGGAGCTGGCGCGGTACTCGACACGGCAAATGATCGAGATCGAGCATGCGATGGCCTTAAGCGCAGACCGCATGGCTCAGCGTTCCAGTCACTCCGTCCACCGTTCTTACGTCGATCGGGTCTTGGACATTCAGGACCAGGCCATTCGAGGAAGCGCTTCTTCTGCGTCACCTAAGTCGGCCAGCGGAACTGATCAGCGTCCGGTTGATCGCGACGTGAAGACGCCGCGCGTGGGTCTCAGCGACGAGCAGCGCGCGGCGGTGCGCCACATCACCGGGCCTGAGCAGATCGCGAACGTGATTGGGTTTGCCGGAGCCGGAAAATCCACGATGCTGGCTGCGGCGCGTCAGGCCTGGGAGATGCAGGGCTACCGTGTTCATGGTGCGGCTCTGGCCGGCAAGGCGGCCGAGGGACTGGAGGAATCCTCAGGGATCGCGGCGCGCACTTTGGCCTCCTGGGAATACGGCTGGCAGAATGAGAAAGGGCTGCTTGGAAAGGGCGACATTCTCGTTATTGATGAGGCGGGCATGATTGCAAGTCGGCAGCTCGCGAGGTTCGTCAAAGAGGCCGAGGCAAGAGGCGCCAAGCTCGTGCTCGTCGGCGATCACGAACAGCTGCAGGCGATCGGCGCAGGATCTCCGTTCCGCGCGATTGCGGAACGGATCGGCGCGGTCGAGCTCTCCGAAATCCGCCGTCAGAAAGACGCCTGGCAGCGCGAGGCGTCTGTTGCCTTTGCGACGCATCGCACGGAGGAGGGGCTGGCGGTCTATGCCGAGCGTGGGGCGGTTCAATTCCGCGATGATCGCGACGAGGCTCGAGCAGCTTTGATGTCTGACTATCTCGCCGACAGCGAGGCACGAGCAGCGGGGTCCCGCATCGCACTCGCGCATCGGCGTGTCGACGTCAGGGCGATCAATGCCGACATTCGCTTGGGCCTTCAGGAGCGTGGTCGACTGGCGCGCGGTGATGAAGTGGATGCGGTTCTCGGGCGGGAACGCGTCTACCATACCAACGACGGCGCGCGGTCCTTCGCCCGCGGCGACCGCATCGTTCTTCTCGAAAACAACCGGGATCTTGGCGTGAAGAACGGCATGCTTGGAACCGTTGAGGCCGTCAAGCCGGACGCACTACATATACGTCTCGACGGCAGTGCTGGCGCAAACAAAAGCGGCCGCGCAGTCTCCATACCGGTCAACAGTTACCAATCCTTTGATCACGGCTACGCGACGACAATCCACAAGTCGCAAGGAGCAAGCGTCGATCGCGCCTTTGTCATGGCCTCCACTACCATGGACCGGCATCTGGCCTATGTCGCAATGACCCGCCATCGCGACGATGTGCGGCTCTATGTCGGCCGGGTTGAGATGAAGGACATGAAAGCGCTTGGCGCCAGCATGGGCCGCTCAGGCGCGAAGGAAACGACGCTCGACTACAAAAGCGTCTTCGCCGCGCGCAGAGGGCTTGGTGAGGGGTTCGGCATCCAGAGTGAGATCGTCATCGCGGTTGCAGCAGGGGGCGCCAGACCCGGGCCTGCTCGCGAAATGCAAACGGGATTTGCGGCAGGAGAGACGGGGCGCGAGAGCGTCAATCCGCTCATTCCTTCAATCGCGACCTATGCACGCAGCATCGAGGACATCGCGCGCGAAAAGGCAAGGCCGGATTTCGATCGCGCCATGGAAGCGGTGCGATCCGTGGGTCGACAAATCTATGTTGACCCCGACGGTGCTTCGGCGAAAATTGGACAGGCGATTGTCAACGCTGGAGCGGACGGGCAGACGCTTGCAAACGCCGTAACCGAACACCCGGAACGGTTCGGCGAGCTGCGCGGCAAGACCGGGTTCTTCGGCGACAGCAAGGAGCGCAAGGCCGCTCATCACTCTTCCAAGGCCCTCGGGCTCCATGTCGCATCGGCGGCCAACACCTGGTCGCGCCGGCTTGAGGCCGAACGTAAATCGGAAGCCTGGCAGCGTGAGAAGAGGGACGTGGTTGAAGTTCCCGGTCTGACCGGGCGGAGCGAGGACATATTGAAGGAGTTCGACGCTTTGCCTCAGGCGGAAAGGCCGCGGTTTCTCACCGAGCTCTCCGGGACGCCGGAAGGGCGGCAGGTGTTGGAAGAAACCAAAACCATCGCCCGCGCTCTTGAGCAGCGTCTCGGAAGTTCGGATCCGCGAAGTTTCAAGAAGGAGCTCGACCGTCTAGGTTTGAAAGATCGGGTCGTGATCGACCGCATCAAGGACGTCGCGCGTCTCGTCGACAGGACGCAGCGGGCCGAGTTGAGCCGGACCTATGAACTCACGCGCGGACTGAAGAAGGGTCTCGGCTTGGGGATGTGAAGTTTTCGAACTTGCCGCACCAATCCTTGACAGGAAGGAGATATCTTAGTGCCTCGATACGTATCGCTAATCGAAGCGTCGGCAATGCTGGCAGAAGCCAATCGAGTTCTCGTTATCGGTTGCTCTGGAGCCGGCAAGACCCCATTTTCCCAGAAAATCGCGAATTCATATGGCTTAGAATTTCGGTCCCTCGATCGCCCGCCCTGTTGGTCCGGGCCTGTGAAGTTGCGGGGCGTGGCGGTTGAAGTTGCCGGATGCCGGAAAACACAACGGCCCGGCGATCTTTCGATCCCGAGCCGTTTTTCATCCTTGGGAGGATAAGGCGCCCCTCGGGGCGCTGGAATTTGTTAGCCGCGGCGCGTGTCCGGGAAGTTCGCCGGATCAATGCCCAGCGTGCGCAGGTCGCTTGCCTTCGGGCGGCGGTGACCTTCGACAGCGGCGGCGGCAGCGCTAGCAGCGCCGAGAACTGCGAATGCACGACCGATGAAACCCTTGTGATAAGTTGTGGTAGCCATCTTCTTGCTCGCTTTCGTTTTCTCTTTGATGAGCAAAAGATGGGGTTTGGTCGGTCTTTTTGCAATGCACAATCGGACACGCCAGCCATGCAATGGAAGCAGGCCCGGTCGGTATTCAAACCGTCCGGGCCTGCGGATAGGCCTTGGGAGGAGGCGCTATGTCGATCGGGTCCGAAAGGGTTTCCAGAACCGATTGTTATTGGGGCTTAGTCTTCGTTGGCGGCGAGCTGCGAAAGGACTTCGCCGCGGCCACGGGCCCGAAGGATGAGCGGTACGATCAGCGCTGCTGCCGCGATGATCAGAAGACCGGCTGCGATCGGCGAGGTGAACAGGACCGAGTAGTCCCCCTGGCTGATCGCGAGCGCGCGGCGTAGCTGCTGTTCCGCGAGCGGGCCGAGGATCAGGCCCACGACAACAGGCGCGATCGGATATCCGAAGATGCGCATGGCGTAGCCGAGCAGGCCGAAGGCGAGCAGCATGCCGAGTTCGTAGACCGACGGGTTGGCGCCGATGGTGCCGAGCGTGGCAAACAGCAGGATGCCGGCATAGAGCCAGGGCTTCGGAACGGTCAGCAGTTTCACCCAGAGACCGATGAGCGGCAGGTTCAGCACCAGCAACATGAAGTTGGCGATCAGCAGGCTGGCTATCAGGCCCCAGACGAGCTGCGGATTGGTCGCAAACAGCAGCGGTCCGGGTTGGAGGCCATATTGCTGGAAGCCGGCAAGCATGATTGCCGCGGTTGCCGTGGTCGGAAGGCCGAGCGTCAGGAGCGGCACGAGCGTACCGGCGGCCGACGCGTTGTTGGCCGCTTCCGGGCCGGCGACGCCTTCGATCGCGCCATTGCCGAATTCTTCCGGATGCTTCGTCAGGCGCTTTTCTGCGGCATAGGACAGGAACGTGCCGATCTCGGCACCGCCAGCCGGCATGGCGCCGATCGGGAAGCCGATGAGCGTACCGCGCAGCCACGCCTTCCAGGAACGTGCCCAGTCGGCCCCATTCATCCACACCGAGCCACGGACGGCCTCGACCTTGTCGGGCCCCTTGTCGCCCTGTGCAGCGATGTAGAGCGTCTCGCCGATCGCGAACATGGCAACGGCGAGCGTCGTCACCTCGATGCCGTCAAGCAGCTCGGGAACGCCGAAGGAAAGGCGCGCCTGGCCGGTCAGTTGGTCGATGCCGATGACGGAAAGCGCCAGGCCGACAAACAGCGACGTCAGACCGCGAAGGGTGCTGTCGCCGAAGGCCGAGGAAACGGTGACAAAGGCGAGAACCATCAGCGCGAAATATTCGCGCGGACCGAAAACCAGGGCCAGCTTGACGATGTAGGGCGCGATGAAGGCAAGGCCGAGCGTGGCAATCAGGCCGGCGACGAAGGAGCCGATCGCGGCCGTTGCCAGCGCTGGCCCACCGCGTCCCGCTCTCGCCATCTTATTGCCTTCGAGCGCAGTCACGATCGAGGCGCTTTCACCGGGAGTGTTGAGCAGGATCGACGTGGTCGAGCCGCCATACATGCCGCCGTAATAGATGCCGGCAAACATGATCAGCGAGCCGCCGGGATCGAGTCGGTAGGTGACCGGCAGCAGGAGCGCCACCGTCAGTGCCGGGCCGATGCCGGGCAGGACGCCGACCGCCGTGCCGAGCGTTACGCCGATCAGCGCGTAAAGCAGGTTCATCGGTTGCGCAGCAACCAGCAATCCCTGCATCAGGAATTCAAAAGTAGCCATGGTCGTCGGCCCTCTTAGAAGAACAGGCGTTCAAGCGGCCCCGCGGGCAGCGACAGGAGCAGGAGCTTGGCGAAGATCACCCACACGACAAAGCAGATCGCAATGCCGACGGGGAGCGAGAACCAGAGCTTGCGCTTGCCGAAACCACGTGCGGTCAACGCGAACAGAATGCCGGTGGCGATCGAGAAGCCTGCAATGTTCAAAAGCAGCATCTGGGCGGCAAGACCACCGACGATCCAGATAACCGGAGCGATTTCCTGGCGCTCGCGCTCTGGAAAATCGCCGCGAAACGCTTCGATAGCGGTCCAGATCGCGAGGCCAAAAAGACAGCAGGCAATCGCATAGGGAACCGTCGTCGGTCCGACCTGGGAGTAGCCGGCAGCGCCGGTCAGGCGCGACACATCCCAGAAAATGAGTCCAGCGATAGCGGCGAGAACCACCGCGATGAAGAGCGCCGCCCGATCCGGGCGACGCGTTGCAGTTGAAGGGTGATGCCCCTTGGTCATTTCACCAGTCCAATGTCCTTGAGAACGCCTTCGGTCGCCGCAACATCCTTGTCGAGCTGGGTGTTGAAGGCGTCACCGGCGAGATAGGTGTCCTGCCAGCCCTTGGTCTTCAGGACTTCCTGCCAACCGGCGGACTTCGCAAGCTTCTCGATATCGGCGGTTACGGCAGCCTTCTGCTCGTCCGAGAGGCCCGGAGCAGCAGCGATCATGCGCCAGTTTTCGACAGTCACGTCGAGACCGGATTCCTTCAGCGTCGGAGCATCGACGCCGGCAAGGCGCTCGGCGCTCGATACGGCGAGCAGGCGCAGCGTGCCGGCCTTGACCTGCGATTCGAATTCGCCGTAGCCCGAGACACCGGCCGTAACCTGGCTGCCGAGGATAGCGGCAAGTGCTTCACCGCCACCGGAATAGGCGATGTAGTTGATCTTGGTCGGGTCGACGCCGGCCGCCTTGGCAATCAGGCCAACAGCGATGTGGTCGGTACCGCCGGCCGAGCCGCCAGCCCAGGACACAGCGCCCGGATCTTTCTTCAGGGCTTCGACGAGGTCGCCCATGGTCTTGATCTCGGACGAGGCCGGAACGACGACAGCTTCGTATTCGCCGGTGAGACGCGCGATTGGCGTAACGTCCTTAAGGGTGACCGGGGACTTGTTGGTGAGGATTGCACCGACCATGACGTAGCCGCCGACGATCAGGGCGTTCGGGTTGCCCTTCTGCTGGCTTGCGAACTGGGCGAGACCGATGGTGCCGCCAGCGCCCGGGACGTTCTGAACCTGAACGTTGCCGGAGATGCCTTCCTGCTGCATGACCGTCTGCAGCGACCGGGCCGTCTGGTCCCAGCCGCCGCCAGGGTTTGCCGGTGCAATGATCGTGTAGTCAGCGGCAACTGCCGGGAGCGACATGGCACCGGCGAGAATCGTTGCAAGGAAAATATGTTTCAAGGTCAGTCCTCCGTGAGGCGCGTTTTCACCGCGCACGTTGTTGCTGTGTGCGAACGGGAAGACGGCGACGGGCTCTTTCGACCCTTATCGCTTGACCGGATTGGTGGCTTCCTCCCAGTACGCAACCGGCGGCCCGCCTCCACGGGTGCCAGTGACCTTAAGGCACCATAGAAAGCTGACATTTAGCTGACATCAAGACCCGAATGCGAAAATCCTGCCGCACCGTTTACGGAATTTTAGGCTCTCGCATGCGCTGACAGGCGATGTTGCCGGTCCCCGGCGTTCAAATTGAGGAAGTTCCCGACCGGATTTCGCGACGGAACCACGAATCGCAACTGGGATATTGCCGCCAGCCGGCCCGAGCCTAGGTATGAGGAAGCAACGCCGACAAGGCGAAGACAGGTTTGCGCCGAGCCCGCCTGAAGGCGAGCTCCGGCAAGGATGATGGGAGAGTAAATTCGATGGCGAAAGCGACGACCAAGGCGAAAAACAACGATGCGGCGGAAGACGCCGCCTCCGCCTCCGGGCAGATCGAAGCGAGGATCGCGGAACTTGGCGACTGGCGCGGAGCGACGCTCGCGCAGATACGCAAGCTGATCAAGGAAGCCGATCCTGACGTCGTCGAGGAATGGAAATGGCGGGGTGTCCCGGTCTGGGAACATGGCGGCATCATCTGCACCGGCGAGACCTATAAAGCGGTGGTGAAGATGACCTTTGCCAAGGGGGCAGCGCTCGAGGATCCGGCCGGACTTTTCAACTCCAGCCTCGAAGGCAACACCCGGCGCGCCATCGACATCCATGAGGGCGAGGCGATCAACGAAGAGGCGTTGAAGGCATTGGTTTTGGCCGCCGTCGAACTGAACCTTTCCGCGCAGGCCCTACGCTCCGGGCGCTCGCGGAAGAAGGCTTAGGGCCGGAGCCTGGCGGGTTTCCAGCCTGACCGGGAGCGCTTTCCGGTCGGTCGTCTTCAATGGAGCCTTAAAACCTCGTTCCATTTGGCAATCAGCCGTGAGCGCTTCACCTGATCGAGATAGACCATCAGGCCCGGGCTCACCGGGACGGGACGCAACTGGCCGCCAAGCATCTCCTGCATGGTGTTGGCGGTGTTTTCGCCGGCGACCTCTGGGCTGACGGCCGGGATTTGCAATTCCCGCGCCATGATCGTCTGGCCTTCCTTGGACATGAAGAATTCAAGATAGCGCCGGCCGAGGTCGGGGGAGGCGGCAGCTTGCGGGACGAGGCCGATGCGCGACATCACCACGGTGTAGTCCTTCGGCAGAACGATGCCGACATCCGGATGCCGTGCCGCCCAGTCGGCGGCGTAAGAGCCGAGGATGTTGTAGCCGAGCACGAAGCGGCCGTCTGCGACACGCTCGAGGATTGCTTCGCTGGTCGAGTAGAGCTTGACGCCGGCCGCACCCATGGCCTGGATGACATCCCAGATATCGCCGAACTGTTCCTGGTCGCGTGACATGAAGAGGAAGCCGACGCCGGACCGCTCGATGTCATAGGTTCCGATCCTGCCGAAGACGGCCGCGCCCTGGCGCTTCAGGTAATCGACAAATTCCGCGCGCGTCGACGGCGGTTTCTCCTTGGTGAAGCTCGGCTTGTGATAGACGAAGACGGCAGGCTCGAAGGTCAGCGCATAAGCCGTGTTGCGCCAGTTGGCCCAGGCCGGCCAGCGGTCGCTCATCGGCAGGTCGCTGCGCTGGGCGTAACCGTCGTTGCTGAGCTTGACTTGCAGGTCCATGGCGGAAGAAAAGGCGAAGTCCGCCGTCTTCATTCCGGCGTCGGTCTCCTTGATGATGCGGTCGTAGATTTCTCCGGTCAGCATGTCCTCATAGCGCACGGCAACGTCCGGATTGGCCCGCTGGAAACCGATGATCATCGGCTTTGCGAGCGGCTCGTCGAGTGATGAATAGACGACCAGCGTGCGCACGTCCGCTTTGCCGGAAAGGGCCGGGAATATGATAGGGGCCGCAAGGAGCAGCTGAGGACAAAGAGCAAAAAAAAGAAAAGAAATCAAGAACCGCATGAATCCACAATGCCTCAGTGTCGTACCGTTCACAAGCAAGGCGTCGGCGGATAAGGTGGTCGGGGGAGTGATGATAATTGCGTATCTTGCTTGTTGAGGACAACCAGGACCTGGCCGAGGGCCTGTCGGCGATCTTGCGCGGCAGTGGCTATGCCGTTGACGTCGTCAGTGACGGTGCGTCGGCGCATGCGGTGGCCGCTGCCGAGACGTTCGACCTCGTCATTCTCGATCTCAATCTGCCGGAGATGGATGGCCTCGATGTCTTGAGGGCGATGCGCGCGCGGCAGAACCGCGCCGCGGTGCTGATCCTGACGGCAAGGGGTGCGCCTGAGGAGCGCATCAAGGGGCTCGACCTCGGCGCAGACGACTACATGATCAAGCCTTTCGACGTTGGCGAACTCGAAGCGCGCGTGCGCGTGCTCTTGCGCCGGCAGGCGGGCCTCAGGGCCTCGACCGTCAGTTACGGCAATGTTTCGCTCGATCTCAATACCCGCAGCTTCTCGTCCGGCGGGGCGTCGATCGATATCCCGGCGCGCGAGCTCGGGCTGCTTGAGCTGCTGTTCATGCGCGCCGGCAAGGTGGTCGCCAAGGATGCGATCATGCAGTCGCTGACCGGTTTCGACGATGATCTGAGCCCGAACGCGATCGAGCAATATGTCAGCCGGCTTCGCAAGCGGCTCGCACCGCACGGCTTGACCGTGCGAACCGCCCGCGGCATCGGCTACTACCTCGACAAGATGGCTGGGCCGGAATGAGACCGACGGTCTACAGCCTTCGCCGGCGCTTGCTTGGCTGGCTGCTGGTCTCGACGGTCGTCATCGGCATTATTGCACTCGTGGACACCTACCGTGAGGCAGTCACAACCGCCAACGTCGTTTCCGACCGCGTGCTCGCCGGTTCCGCACTGGCGATCGCAGAGCGCGTGGTCGTGGCGGAGGATGGCTCGCTCGAAGTCGACATTCCCTATGTTGCCCTGGAAATGCTGACTTCCGCCGCGCAGGATCGGGTGTTCTACCGGGTCGACGGGCCGCCCGGCCAGTTCATCACCGGCTACCAGACGTTGCCCTCGCTGGCGGAGGAACCGGGAGCGTCGACCACCTTTGCGGATTCGATCTTCCGCGGCGAGCCGATCCGCATCGCCGCCCTTCGCCGCTCCGCGTCGACGGGCATCAATTCCGTGCCCTTCGTTGTCACGGTTGCCGAAACGACGATCGCGCGCCGACATCTGACGCAGACGATCCTGGTGCGCTCGGCGCTTCGCCTTGGCATGATGATCGCCGGCGCGGCCGTGATCGTCTGGATCGCGGTTACGTTTTCCTTGCGTCCGCTCTACAGGCTGGGGGACGCGATCTCCGAGCGCAGTCCGGACGATCTGCATCCGATCGGCGAGCGGGTTCCGAACGAGGTCCAGGGCCTCGTCGATACGGTCAATTCCTTCATGGGGCGCCTGCAATCGGCGCTCGATGCACTTCGCAATTTCACTGGCAATGCCAGTCACCAGCTTCGCACGCCACTCGCCATCATTCGGACACAGCTCGCCTTGGCGCAGCGCGCCGGTTCAATAGAGGAGACCCATGTCGCGGTGAAAAAGGCCGACGAAGCGGTTGCCAGTGCCGAACGCATTCTGGGGCAACTGCTTCTGATGGCGAAGATCGATGCCGCCGGCAAGAACGAGGCCCGTATGCTCGAGCGTGTCGATCTCGTCGAACTCGTGAGGGAAATCACGGCGGAACACGTGCCGGCAGCGGGAGAGGCCGATATCGATCTTGGCTTCGATGGGGCGGACGAAGCCTTCATTCGCGCAGAGCCATTGCTCGTGGCTGAGATGCTGAAGAATCTGATCGGCAACGCTTTGCTTTATGCCGGTTCTGGTGCCGAAGTGACGACGCGTGTTGTTGCAGACACTGGATCCGTGTCGCTTGTCGTCGAGGACAATGGCCCGGGCATTCGGTCAGAGTTGCGCGAGCAGGTGTTGCGCCGCTTCGAGCGCGGAGGCAGTGAAGCGCCGGGCTCTGGGCTAGGACTGCCGATCGTCGAGGAGATTGCCGAACTCTACGGTGCGACGACCCGTCTCAGCGAGGGAGCCGACGGACGGGGCCTCAAGGTCACGATTCTGTTCCCGGCCTCCACATAAACGGGCATCATTTTGATCATTTTGAAGGGGGACGGGTCCGTTCGAGATGGCCGAGGCAGGCTGCCTCAACTTTGGAGATGAGGATCTCCGTGCGTTGCGCGAGCCAGTCCAGGGCTTCGCTGGAGATGTCATAGTGCGGTGAATAGCGCGCTTTGACGTAGGCCTCATTGAGAACGTTGAACCACGCTGCGTAGCGCTGCGGTTGCTCCGGCCAGACCTCGACCAAGTCTTCAGCACGGTCTTCCGCCAGCCCCCGAAGGAAACGAAGATTGTGCGATGACGGGCTGTAGTTTGTCAGGACCAGAAGGAGGGTTGAGTATGCCTGCTCGATGGATTGGTGAAGCAGGAAAGCCGCCTCTTTGTGGTTCCCTTCGCCTGCGCAAAATCGGCTTGTCCTCAGAAACACTCTGGAACGCGGCAATCTGTCCGCGAGATACTCCGATGCCAACCGCCACGCTTCTTGGGCGCCGACACATCCGGGAGTTGCCAAAGGTTCATTATCGAGGTCGTACAGGGCAATTCCGTCGCGCGCGATGTCGACGAAGAAGTATCGGCCTTCACGCAGGTTGGTGTTCACCTCCCGCAGGGCATGCACGATCACGCTGACCGGAGTTTGGATTTCTCGGTCGCGCATCAACCGGTCGTTTGTACGGTTCCAGTCGGTTGGATCGGTAAGCTTCTTGTTGTTGACGATCACCAAAATGTCGAAATCTGAACGGTACCCTTTTTTGGTGTGGGGCTCGTCGACGAAAGTGCCACGACTATATGAGCCGAAAAGCACGATCTTGAGGATGCGGCCACGCTTCTTGAATTCGGCGGAGCCGCCTTTCAGCGCGTCATCGAATTCCTCGTGAATGATCTCGACCACGCGACGAAGCTCTTTTTGCTTGATCGCGGGCAAGTGGTCGAGGCTCGTCTTCATCGGCAGCAGTCCTTCAATTGTGAATCGGTACCTTGCCGAAAGGGAAGGACCAATTCAACAAAGCAACCGTGACGATCCCTTCGCAATCGTTTCGCAAAAAGATCATCGGGAAAGCTCACGGTGAAGACCGAACGGACGCTTTGAACGATCAGCGCCCAACCCCATCGCTTCCCGCGCGCGGACAACGTCGCCACTGGAGGAGGGAAGGCTCGACTTATTTTGGTGTCAGGTTCAGATTTCTAGGGCGCTAGTTACACCCCAATCGGTTGTCTGAGTGGCGTTAGATCAGCCTGGGTTCTCTAGCGGTCACGCTGGCCGAAGAGGAAACCTGTCTCGCGGGTTTGTACCCGCAGCACCGCGTTCCAAAGCTGAAGAACGAAACGCGGCTGAAACTGGCTCGCAAGCTTGCGCTGCGACAACATGGGAAGTCTCCAATAGTTTTGAACGCGTGCCATATAGTGCATAGCCAAGGATTCAGCCAGAGCGCATGTGCCGGGGCAGCCTTGCATGCCAAGCATATGTGGAAAATGCCTTGTTCCGACTGATATAGCCTCCTGAAAAAAATAAAAATGCCGGGATGACCTTCGTCATCCCGGCCAGTTGGCTTCACTGGGAGGAGAGTACTGCTTTTGGGAGTCAGGCCTTCTTGCGGTTCTTCTGTCGATAGACGTCGACAACGACGGCGGCGACGATGATCAGGCCCTTGACGATTTCCTGGTAGTAGGCGTCGACCCGAAGGAAGGTGAAGCCTGAGGTCATGACGCCATGGATGATGGTGCCGATGACTGTGCCGGTGACCCGGCCGACGCCACCCGTCAGCGAGGTTCCGCCGATGACGCTCGCTGCGATCCCGGGCGGCGGGGACCGGGCCGGGGGAGTTCGCGCTCTTACCGAAGATGCCCTCAGAACGTCAAGGTGCCCCGCGAATGCGAATCCGTCCCAAAACCCAGTCAATCGAGAGTGTGGCCGAAACAACGACTGAGCTTGTTGCAACATCAGATCTGTTCTAAGGCAAAGTGATGCCGTGTTAGGCGCCTTCTAGGGTCAATTATTGCTTTGAAGGCATCCCGAAAGCGCATTTCACCTTCTATAAGGGGCCAGATGGATGGTGATTCTGCCGATGAAATTCTGAGGGTTACATTAAGTGAGCGTGCACTTTACAGACATAGTCGACGGCGGGATCCAACTCAGGCATTCGTCCACCCCTTTGTCCCGGCTAGGCTTGCCAGAGCTTCGCGAAGTTATTCATGAGCTGAACCTTGTTTCTGATCGGCTAGGATGCGTAGCGTTCGAGGGGGACGGTCTCAGTCAGAATGACCTTGTAATATTTGCAGGAAATCTAGAACGATTCTCTATGTTGTCCGCCGCTAGAGGCGTTGCATCGCGCATTTTTTATTTTCAAGATACTTCTAGTTGGTGGTACGGTGGGTCAAATCTTCTACCAAATATTGAGGGAATTCAGAAATTTCTTGTTCGGCATGTTACCAATAGGCCGTGTCTATCCTTCGGGCAATCGTCTGGTGGATACGCGGCGCTAGCTATTGGCGGGCTTATACCTCATATAGACGTGCTTGCGTGCTCTCCGCAAACATTTGCCGATGGAAATGTTAAGGAGCGACTACACCTAGCGCCTTCACTCGCAGTGCAGCGCACCCCAGATCACCTCATTGATATTGCGGAATTGTATCGCTCATCAGGCAGAAGGGGGATGGCGGCTGCGATATTCTCTGCATCGGAGGCAGGTAATCCATTGCATAGTCATTTCTGGATCGATCATCTCCACTTGGCAAACATCGCAGGAATACCCTCAATAGATATTCACATCGGAGCTTCCGCTAAGCACTCACTCGTGTCCAAAAATGCTCTACGCTTTTCCGAGGGGCTAAGGGAATTGCTGCGTTGTTCTAGGAAGAAGAACGAAGTTAAAACGAAGATAGTCCGGCGCCTCGTGGAGGACATCGCTTCCGGGCATCTGGAACGCGAATATGGATGAGCTGTTGTCTGATGCAAACTTCCACTGTGAAGAACGCCTAACCTTCGCGAGCGATAAGGCGATATCGTTCTGATTGAGCGCTTATTGCGCTTGTTGCGTCTGATTCGTATAACGGTCTCGTAGAAGAAGGCCCGTCAAACATTATGAATTTCTGCGTCTATCTCGACAACGGAGCGGAAGTGCACGGCTATTTCGTGCCAGACGGATTTTCGGCTTCCCCAAGAATACATGTTCGTATCAATGGTGATGAAACGCCCAAAATAATTCAGACGTGGATTTTCATTGAAGGAGCCAAAGCGCAGGGGGCGCATCAAACTGGTAATGTCGGCTTTATCCTCAGTGAGGATAACATACCAGGCTTGAGTAACGCATCTCAAGTAGAATTGTCGGATCCGGACAGTGGCCTGGTGTTTTATCGGCGCGATCAAGCAAGATCCTTCGTTCCTAAAAAGGTTCTACGGTTGGAGACCGCATATGTGCCTCACAGCGAAGTAGATCTGAGTCTGAGGCCGTACTTTCAGTTTTGTGAACACCGAGTCGAGCACTATGGCTACGAAACAATACGGCAAATGTTGGAAATCATTCATCAACCGTCCGTCTATGTATCCGGAAGAATGCTTCTCAAGAATTTTAAATTATACATCGACTATAATATAGATACGACTATTATCTCTCTGAGAGATCCATTTTATGAATTGGCCTTGCGGTTAATTGTTTTCACTCGAATTGGAAAACAAGAAATCAGCTTTGTATCTGCGCGCGACAAAACATTGTTCAAACCGGTAATTGAGTGGTTGGATGGCTTGGATATAAAGAACGAGAGGGCGTTAAAATTGGCTATTCGGAGAGCTCCCAAAGACGCAATGAATTTGCTTTCTTCGCCATTCACGCAACAGTTGACAGCAGCAAACCCCTCCGAAACTCCGACGCTCAATGAAGTGTCCCAGGCTTTGGACGCGCTATCGCAGTTCACATTATTCGATGTCGGCGGGGATCCCGACGTATTTCCGAAAAACATAGAGGATTTACTTGGAGTGCCGCCTGGGACAGTGCGGATGCGGCCCCAGTTTCAGGCGGCGCACCAACTGGCTGATATGCTCCGAGGGTTTAGTCAAATACAGCATATCTTGGAGGCCGATCTTCTATTGTATCATTTCATACAGAAAGCGGGTGAACGCGCGGCACACGGATCGTGATTGGGCGGGCGAACATCGCCGCGGCAGGAGCTCCCGCGCCTCATTGCAGAGCTCTGCTGTGACTTTGCAGGCCGACGTCTGTGTCAATTGGACCCACTATTCAAGGTGGATTGCGATCCTGGTCCGCAGGCGCCAGTCCTGGGTACGTGCGCGCCGCAACCAATACCTCCAAGAAGGGGCAGGTGCGGCGAGAATGCTGCCAAGGACTCGCCGGTTGCGCGCCTGCGGCCGGCGAGAGCTTGAGGCCTAGTTACGAGAGTACGCTATCTTAAGCTGCAGACGGTGTCATCGAAACAACATGCCAAATCGAATCGTCAACTACGAGTTGGCTCGTGCGAAACTACCGAGGGGCCGAAGTCTCGTCCACATTGCGGTTTTCCCCAGACGCTACACCTACCGTCCGCTGGCTATTCCAGAGCGGGAGTTCTAAGCAATTACGCGTCACTCAGTCGAGCTTTTGGCGTACCATCACCACCACTCCGCAAGCAACGGCGCACGTCGCGAGGCACGCGAGTAGACTGAGGAAAAGGGATAACGCAATGTTAGGATACTCATTGCTATCAGGGAGCGTAGGCTCAATAAAATTATCGACATAGATCAGTTGCAGCGAGCTGACTAGCTTCACCTTTTCGAGGTCCTCAAGAGCTGCTTTAAGCCGGGCTTCCGCCAATGACAAATCTAGCTTCAACTTTTCGAATAGTGTTGAGTATTCCGCGAGGTTTGTGCCTTCCCGATCTGTGCTTCCGGCAGCCTGTGCCCTCAAATCATTTGCCTGATCCTCGGCCGCTGCAATGCGTCTGTCCAGGTCAGCAATCTGCGGGGTGTTGATGGCGACCGTCTCGCTCAGAGCCTGCCGACGACTCCTCAACTCTGCGATATTGGACTCGACCGAAGTCAAGACAGATGCGAGTCGCTGCGCTGAAAGCGCGATATCGAAAACCCCTGTCTGATTCTGCGTATCACGAAACTTCCCTCTGAGATCAGCGACATCCTTCGTAGCAAGATCAACATCCCGTTCGGTGGAACTGCGGAGATCTTGCCACATACCAGAACTTAGTTTGTTAACTCGCTCCTCCGAGAGGCGGAGTACAAGTTGTACCAAGTCCCGGGCGTCCTGCGGGGAGTAGGCCGTAACTTCAAGCTCAACGATACCACTCTTAGGGTTCACGTAAGTATGGGCATGCTTCTTCCAGTATTCCAGCATGTCGTCTTGCGTGGCGTCGGCTGACAACCGAGATAGGAAGTCGATATTAGAACCGCCAAACAAGCTATGAAGATCCACTTGCTTCTGCATGTCTTGAATAATTGCGGGGCTTGCTAGGTAGTTCAGCAGGATTGCGGTGTCCTGAACAATCTTTTCCTTAGGCTCGACGTTGTTGCTCGAATATCTATCACGCGAAAGAAGCGGCGTGGACGACCTAACGATGAATCGGACCTCTGACACGTACCCTGGGCTCGCCAAGAATACGAAGTATCCGATGCTTGCGATCATTGGCAGGAAAAGAGTTGTGCCAATGAGAAACATGATCAATATCGAGAAAACACGATCGCGGGCACGAGGTGCCAAACCGGCAAGTCGGTATAGGTTGCGGCGGCTGCGGTTCTCAAAGGTCAACGCTCGAGCGTAGGAACTCAACGCAGCGGCCACCCTTTGGCTTCGCTCCAGCGAGGTCACCGGTTTCGCTTCGATCAAACGGCCGTCGTCTTTTTGCATGTTTTCCGACAATATCTATACACCTACTTAACGATTGAGCCGCATATAGGTTGCTATTCCATCTTCAACGTTATCAAATTGTACCATTTGGCCGTCGATCAATACTATGGCGACGTCGCAATAATCTTTGATTGTCTCCATGTCATGTGAGATCATAATAACGTCCGACTTGGCTCGGCGTGCCCGAAACGCTTCTCGACAACGCCGCTGGAAGTTCGAATCGCCAACGGCTGTGATTTCATCTACCAGATAGCAATCAAATTCGATGGCCATGGAAAGACCGAATGCGAATCTTGCGCCCATCCCAGAAGAATAGGTCCTCAAAGGCTCGTTTAGGTAGCTACCGATTTCCGCGAATTCCGCAACGAACCGCAGTACGCGATTAAAATCCTCGCCATAAGCACGGGCAACGAACTTCAGGTTCTCCTTACCACTCAGCATGGGGTTCAATCCATTTGCAAATCCTAACGGCCACGAGACCCTCACTTGACGCCGGACGCGCCCTTTGTTGGGAAGTTCCGCTCCGGCGATCAGGCGCATAGTGGTCGATTTCCCAGCGCCGTTCACTCCGAGCAATCCGTACGACCTTCCGGATGCAAAATGCATGAACTGATTTCGTAAGATATAACGGCGATGTGCAGCCGTTTTATAATACTTTGTAACGTTATCCAGCGTAATCATCACTACACCCGATGATCTTCAATAGACATCCAGAGAAGCGTTGCGGTCATCCAGAGCGTGAGCAGTCCGACAGACAAGATAATCCAGCTAGAGAATCGATCAGGGTATTCTGAATCTTCCGGAGTATTCGAGTTTGAAAAGATCGACATGAACGTTGTCCGTTTCAGTGCCGTCGATTTGGCAGTATCAAGGTTCCGTACGTTGGCCTCATAAATTGCCTGTGTGACGATTCGTCGCGTCTCCAAGCGTGAGAATTCCGTCAAACTGCTCGATAACTGCGTATCCGCCCCATCAAGCGAGCCAGCCATATTGTTTTGACGCAGCTTGATCTGATCATCGATTGCTTGAATGGAGCGACGAAGCTCCCTGCCACGAGCGGTTTTGTCCGCACCAGCGGCCTCCAAAGACTTCAAGCTGACCGTCAACTGCAATTTTTGCTCGGTGAGTTTACCAATGATCTCACTCAACATCTTGGCTGAAGATAGGGGATCGAGGATCCCAGTTTTGTTTTGGTAATCCCGTAAGTCGTCGAGCGCCACGCGATAGTCAGCCAAGCTAGCCGTTACGTCACCCTCGACCCTTGCGACAAGGTCCCCCTTGGCCTTCTCCGAGATTTTGTCAATCATTGCGTCGGCGCTACCCAGTGCAGCGTTTGCTATCAACACCGAGGCCTCAGGGGAAAATGCCCTAACGGTGAATACAATAATACCAGAGGGACCATCGACATAGGTATCAACATGCCGTCCCCAGTACTGAAAAAGCTCCTCAGATGTAGCGTTCAGGGATAGTCGTGAAAACCAGTCGACATCTTCCCGGGAAAAATATTGACGTAAGCCAATCTCTACATCCAGCTTCCTTACGATTTCCGGCGATTTTAGATAGTTCGCTACAATGTAGGAATCCTGTGTCAACGAGTCACCACCAATCATCGAACGTCCTTCGCGAGCCTGTGACGTATCGAACTTCTCGCTGACGCCGATAGTGCGCACTATCATACGCATCTCCGCGACATACTGGTTACTGGCTATTAGCCAGAAATAGAGACCGGCAAGTGCGCTGGGCAAGACGACGAAGAACAGCAGCGAATTTTTCTTGGTGAAAAGTAGTCCGAAGAGACGCGACACGATGCCAATCTCGGACAGCCGCATCGCTTCATCGGCTTCAAATGAAACAGCTAGACGATCCTTAGGATCATGCCCTATCTGAAGGCTCATTCTTCGTCCTCAAACGCACGTTAGGTGTAGCAGCCCGAACCGCGTCAGACACGCTTCCAGATGGCACATCCCACGATTACATTCAACTTCCAAAATGTACCCTGTGACGTCTGATGGCTTCTGCTGAAGCTCGTCGTCCTTACAGCGTCTCGTCTCTCACCGATATGCCGATTGGTGTGGCGCAATAATGGCCACCCGACCCGCATCTGGTTTATCAGGCCTCAAACAGCTTTTGATCCAACGACAGGCGTGATGCAACAGCAGCGGGTATTTTTTGGTGGTTTGCACCGAGGCAGTGTCCTGCAACGAGAGCAATTCGCTGGGCCGCCCTCGCAAAGCGGTGCCTTAGTGTTAGGTTTCCGTAGCTCTCATCCACCTGCTGCCAAAGGGCTTGAATCGCAAACTCACCGGCTGTCCACAGGGCCCGACCTGGGTTAGGCGACAGCTGGTAGCCGAAATACTTGGAAAAGTTCCGTGACTCGTCAAACGCGCGGCACAGCTGTTCGAAAAAACCGTAGTCGTGTGAGTGGTAGACGACAGCGTTCGGGGAGTAGGCCTTGCTGTAGCCGGCTTCAATAATGCGTTTTGCCCAGATCTGATCTTCGGCGAATTCGACATCGGGATATGGTATCTGCTGCCAAATCGATTTTCGCAAAAGGGAGTTATTGTCCGAGTAGAAATGCAACATTTGGCGCCAGCCCACGTCGGCCTTGTACCTGATTGGATCGAGGTCGCGTGAAACCACCAGTGGATGAGCTAGGAAACCCGCAAAATGCTTGTCGAGGTCGCTTTTCGTAAAAGGTGAAGCGGTTTGTTGAGCAATATGGCGACCGAACACCCCGGCAATCGCGGGGTCTTGTTCAGCAGAGGAAACCAGATTTAGGAGCCAATACTCATCGACGGGTTCCGCGTCGTGGGTGAGGAACGCAACGAACTCAGCGTCGGCGAGCCCAACGCCAAGGTTGCGGGTCTTGCCGTGGCCGAATTCACTCGGCCCGATTTCAACTAGCCGAACGTCACTCAGCCCTCGCAGGTAGTCAGATGTTCCATCCGTAGAGCCCGAGTCCACCACGATAATCTCGTAGCGCCACGGCGTCCGTTGAGTCCGAACTTTGTCCATCACTGTCGGCAAGACGTGCATGGCATTTTTCGTTGGTATAACTACCGCACAACGATATCTGGTCATTCGGCGATCTTCCGGCTGGCGGCATGCTCAATACGCTCTTGGATCGCCGCCTCAATCATGCGCGCTGATTTCTCCCAAGAAAGTTCCTGAACGTAAGATAGAGCCTGCTCTTGAAGTCGCTGGCGCTCTCGTGGGTCACTCAGGAGTCGCTCCAGCGCGTCAGCTATCCCATCAGCCGTTGGTTTGGCAAAAGTCATCACCTCCTGAGGAAAGATGGACCGCACCGTGTCGAGATCGAGGTCTATGACCGGAAGACCGCAGGCCATCATCTCTTTGTTGACCAGCGAATGGTTCGTCGCCGAGAAAACAACGCCGACCGTCGCCTCGCGGTAAAGCGTAGCGAGTTCATCGCCGCTTAAGACACCATGGTCGCGGTATGGGAACGGCACGTTCAATTTGCCGAGTTGCCAACCGAAAAAATCGACTTCAAAAGAAACGCCGCGCTGATGCAGAACCTCAAGTGCTAGAAAGGCAAGCTCCACGGCGCGACGCGGTGTAACGTAACGCGCATACACCGCGATTCGCGATTTATGTCGAGCCTGGTCAGATGCGCCGAGGCTGTAGATTTGCCTGTCATAGGCTAGCGGCCATGACATTGACCACCTTCCGAAACCTTCCGACATCCTTCTGTGCAGCCAGTCACCTGCACACAAGCAGTCGAAATCAAAATGGTATGTTGCTTCGGTCAATAACGCTTCAGCGCCAGCAGGATAAAAGGCTGGCTCAAAATCCTGTACGAAGTAAAACTTCCTTGTGAAACCCCGCATTGCTTCTACCGGATAACAGGTGAAGCGATCAGTTGCGATCAATGCGTCACCGACAACGTCCGGTGCGACACCCGTGAAAAGCTGTACTTTACCCTGAAAAGGCTGAAAATGCGTGTTAATTGCTTCGAGGACATCCAACTCTGTCTTGTGTATTGTCGGGTTTTGAACAAGAAACTGGACATCATGGCCAAATCGCTCAAGATAACTCGCAATTCGGAAAATCGTCATGTGGCCACCGGCCCCGGGCAAGAAATCGGGTATGACCCAGGCGATGCGCAGTCGCGATAGTTCCATACTGTCGAGCGGCGGCGTACCGCCGGAAGGTGCGTAGTCGATAAATGACTTGAGGTGCTCGATGCGGCGTTCGAGAGGGGTGTTTCTCGGTCGGCCCGGGGTCAACATACCCCAGACCCACCGCATTAAAGAGCGCAATGACACAGACTACCCTTTGTTTATCGAAAAATGGTGCCTCAAAAGACAGATTCTGACAAATACATCCAGAAGTGAGGTCTTCGCGAGCTGGGTCTGAGACTCACACACTCGGCCTCGTGTGACGGCGCATCGGCTTACGTTGTGCATTTATTGACCTCGTTGCCACCACGCTCTACGGGACGAGGACATGATAAGCAATACCCCAGCGGGGGCTTGGAACGCCGTAAGGTCTTGATGGTTGGCCACGCCTATCCTTTGATATGGCCGATACTGCGATGCTGGTGAAACCGTATAACAGTAACCGAAGGGCTGGAGCGCTCAGCGATAAGAGCGCAAAAAATGCCTTCTACCTTTACACATATGGATCGGCTCGCTAGTGATGTCGAAGTTTTGGATGCTAACGTTGTAGGCGGGCGAGGATGAATTTTGAGCGCACGAGTATCGCGGATGTTGTCGTCGTAGAGCCCAAGAAATTTGGCGATTCCCGAGGCTATTTCATGGAAACATTTCGACAGGTGCTGTTTGCGGAGCATGTCGGAACCTTCGAATTCGTCCAAGATAATCAATCATTTTCCGCCGAAGTCGGCACGGTGCGGGGATTACACTTCCAAACGGAGCCCAAATCCCAAGGTAAATTGGTACGTTGCATTGCTGGGGCTATTCTCGATGTCGCGGTCGATATCCGCTCTGGGTCACCCACCTATGGCGCGCATGTTGCGGTGGAGTTGACTGCGGAAAACGGCAAACAGCTCTGGGTACCGCCAGGTTTCGCTCACGGGTTCTGCACGCTCAAGCCGAATACTGAGATTAGCTACAAGGTGACGGACTATTACAGCGCCGAGCATGATCGCGGACTATTATGGAATGACCCGAGACTTGGAATCGACTGGCCTGTCGATGTCGAAAAGGCGGCCCTTTCTGACAAGGATAAAAGACAGCCGTCGCTCGCCGACCTGGGCTCGGTTTTCACTTATTGAGGCTCTTCATGCTGCATTCCTCAAAGGTCGGCCGTCCGCTTGCTACGTTGGTTTCTACTAGGACCTATTCCACGATAATGTACGGAGAAATTTTCAGATGCGCATAATTGTAACGGGTGGGGCAGGTTTTATTGGGTCTGCCGTCGTGAGACACCTCGTTCTAAATAAGGGTGACGAGGTCCTGAACTTAGATAAGCTCACGTATGCAGGCACAGAGACGTCGGTAAGAGCGGTGAGCAATCGTGAAGGTTATCGTTTCGTGCAGGCTGACGTGTGCGATCGCGCAGCGGTCGCACAGGTGATTGCGAACTTCCGCCCAGAGCGTATCATGCATCTTGCGGCAGAAAGCCATGTCGACCGCTCGATCACTGGCGCCAAAGATTTCATCGACACCAACGTGATGGGCACTTTCACAATGCTGGAATGTGCTCGCCAGTACTGGTTGACCTTAAGCTCCAAGGAAAAAGAGGCGTTCCGCTTCCTGCATGTCTCCACTGACGAGGTCTATGGCTCGTTAGGCGACGAAGGGCTGTTCACTGAACAGACCCCCTACGATCCAAGCTCTCCGTACTCGGCCTCCAAAGCGGCATCCGACCACTTGGCCAAAGCTTGGGCGCGTACCTATGGAATGCCAGTAGTAGTTTCGAACTGCTCGAATAATTACGGCCCCTATCATTTCCCAGAAAAGTTGATTCCATTGATCATCCTCAACGCCCTTGGTCAAAAACCGCTGCCGGTCTATGGTAGCGGCACCAATATTCGCGACTGGCTGTATGTCGAGGATCATGCTCGTGCACTAGATATCATTGCGGAACGCGGGAAAATCGGCGAAACCTACAATGTCGGCGGCCGAAACGAGCGCCGCAACATCGATGTAGTCATCCGGATCTGTGAATTGATGGATCGTCTGCGTCCACAAGCGCAACCCCATTCCAGTCTGATAACCTATGTGACAGACCGTCCCGGCCATGACGCTCGCTATGCAATCGACGCAAATAAGCTCGAAACTGAATTAGGCTGGAAAGCTGAAGAGAACTTCGATACCGGGATAGAGAAGACAGTGCGCTGGTATTTAGAGAACGAATGGTGGTGGTCTCCGCTGAGGCAGGATTATTCCGGGTCTCGCCTCGGTCTACTTTCCGAAAAGAAAGCCTCCGTATGACGGGTCGTAAACGATTGATTGTGACGGGCCGGGAGGGCCAGGTCGTGCGATCGCTATTGGAACGTGGCGGCCATGATCGACGCTTTGAGGTGATCCCGCTCGGACGCCCGGAGTTGGATCTCTCAGCGCCGGGTACAATTGAGGCCGTCCTGCGCGTCGCCCAGCCGGATGTGATTGTATCTGCCGCTGCCTATACAGCGGTGGATCAGGCGGAAAGCGATGAAGAAGCCGCGACGGTGGTCAACGGCTTAGCAGCCGGTAGAATTGCGCAAGTGGCGGCGACGCTGGGCGTACCGGTCGTCCATCTCTCGACCGATTATGTCTTCAACGGTGCAAAATCCTCGCCTTACCTGGAGACGGATCAAGTGGCACCCGTTGGCGCTTATGGGCGCTCGAAGCTTGCCGGTGAACAGGCTGTGGTTGCCGCAACATCAAACTTCGCAATCTTGCGTACAGCTTGGGTTTATAGTCCCTTCGGCGCGAACTTTCTGAAGACGATGTTAACGCTCGCTGAAACCCGCAAATCCTTGAACGTTGTCGATGATCAGCTTGGAAACCCGACTTCAGCACTCGATATTGCGGAGGCTGTGCTCGACGTTGCGGCGAACCTCATTGCAAACGATGATCTGGCTCTGCGCGGTATCTTTCACATGACCGGTTCGGGAGAGGCAAGTTGGGCCGATTTCGCGGTGGAGATCTTTGCACAGTCAACGCTCGTCGGAGGTCCGAGTGCAGAGGTTGGCCGAATTCCATCAAGTGCCTATCCGACGCCCGCAAAGCGCCCGGCAAACTCGCGGCTCGACTGTACGAAGCTTGCGGACGTCCACGGTGTTAGGCTTCCCGACTGGAAGCATTCTACTGCAAAAATTGTCGAGCGGTTAGCTCAAGCTAAACACTAGGGAAAACTACGTATGAAGGGCATAATTCTTGCGGGTGGCAGCGGTACCCGCCTTCATCCAATGACCAGGGTCATATCTAAGCAACTGATGCCGGTTTACGACAAGCCAATGATCTTTTATCCGCTCTCGACGCTGATGTTGGCTGGGATTCGCGAGATTCTGATCATCTCAACACCTGCAGACATGCCAATGTTCGAGCGCCTTTTAGGGGACGGTTCGCAATGGGGGGTTGCCCTAAGCTACGCGGCTCAACCTTCACCCGACGGTCTGGCTCAGGCCTACATCATTGGCGCAGATTTCATCGGTGACAGTCCATCGTGCTTGGTCCTTGGTGACAACATTTTCTATGGTCATGGTATCACGGATCTCTTCACGAGCGCCATGAAGCGCCCAGCGGGTGCGACGGTTTTTGCATATCATGTCAACGATCCGGAACGTTACGGCGTCGTGGAATTCGATAAGCAGATGCGGGCCATGTCGATCGAAGAGAAACCCACTACACCACGTTCCAGCTGGGCCGTTACGGGACTGTACTTTTACGACAAGGATGTCGTCCAGATCGCCGCCAATCTTAAGCCTTCGCCGAGAGGTGAGTTGGAGATCACCGACGTTAATCGCGCCTACTTGGAGCGAGGTGACCTGCATGTAGAGCAGATGGGCCGTGGTTATGCTTGGTTCGATACGGGGACGCCGGACAGTTTGCTCGATGCGTCCGAATTCGTTGCCACGCTGGAACGTCGGCAGGGCTTCAAGATCTCGTGCCCCGAGGAGATAGCCTTCCACAAAGGCTTCATCGATCGTGACGGGCTTGCGAAGCTAACCGAATTGTACGGCAAAGGCGACTATGGCAAATACCTGAGAGAAAAGGTGTTGGCGCATTAGGCCTTGTTCGTAAGGCCGGTGCAGCAGATTCTAACAAGCATTTTAGACAAGCATTCTCGGTGATGGAGCATCCTCGTCTAAGCTTTGTAACGACAGGGCACTGGTTTTGCATTTGCCCTTGGCTCTTTGTTAAAGCAGCCGCTCAGGGCGTTTGCCATGAGTTTCAATCCGTGCCGTAGGATTGGGATGCTTGTAAAAGGTACGGGCTGCGGGTTCATCGCCGAACCTAATGCGGAGCTGATAGCAACTCATGCGAGCGTGTGAGTGAAGCGAGCGCAGATATCATTGGCAGACTATCTATGCGCCGACGAAGCGTTCTTGACAAACAACTCTTGCCGTCGGATCGCTCCCCATTCTATCCTTGCCGGGCAGCTGTCAGCAGCCTCCTATGTCTCGGTACAAGGGCACGGCCGTGCGGCAAAACTGGGGTCTGAGTCTGTCAGCCTACGAGGGCGCATCAGCACGTCATGTTGGAGGAGGCAATGACTCGCGTTGCGCAGTCTGGTTGCAGCATCGCTCGTGTCTTCGTTATCACACCGGCTTGACGACACTACAAGCTAGGTAGTGTGACTAGCTGATCGTTATTGAGACCCGTTCGATATGGCGGTAGGTGCATTGCAATGTCTGTTGAATGGAAGAATGTGTTGAAAAAAGCGATGAACCAAGCACAGAAGATTATTGCTAAGGCTTCCGAAAAGGTCCCACTTCTAAAAAACATGAAGCTCGAGAAAGCAATCACGCGGTACTTTGATCGTGATTGGTATCTGCGCCAGCATCCGGATGTCATGCAATCGGGGATGGATCCAGCGCTGCATTTCATGCGGTATGGCTGGCGAGAAGGTCGAAATCCGTCAATCTATTTTGATGTGCTGTTCTACTTGGACGCTAACCCCGATGTCCGCGCCTCGGGGATGAATCCGCTGAAGCACTATGTTTCCCACGGCTGGTCCGAAGGCCGAGATCCCCATATTCTTTTTGACGTAAGCTGGTATCGGGAGACCAATTCCGATGTAAAGGATGCTGGATTAGAGCCGCTCTTGCATTTCGTCAATCACGGCGCAGAGGAAGGGCGTAGCCCACATCCACTTTTTGACGCACAGTGGTATTTAGAGACCAACCCCAGTGTGGCTGATTCTGGCCTGAACCCATTCTCGCACTATCTGTCGATAGGCGCCGCGGAGTTGAGAAGTCCACATCCTCTTTTTGATGCAAGGTGGTACGCAGAAAAATATCCGACCAATCGTCGCGCGTGTGTCAATCCCCTATTCGACTATATCGAAGTCGGTGGAATTTCTGGAAGGGACCCAAACCCGTACTTCAATTCTGCTTGGTATATCAGCCAGCATGAGATCCTGAGGCAAAGCAACAAAAATCCTTTGCTGGACTACGTCACCCAAGGGCAATATGAAGGGCGCGATCCGCATCCAGATTTCGATTCCGAATGGTACCTCCTCAACAATCAGGACGTGAAGGCGGCCAAAAAAAACCCGCTCGCGCACTATCTTACGGCAGGACGCCATGAAGGGCGCTCCCCATCGGAGCCTGGGCCGAGGTCGGAGTTATGCCACGTCCTTCAGATACCATACGAGGTACGCCGCGTTCCCCAGGGATTTGAGGGCAAGGATTTTTGTCTATTCGTGACTTTTAGCGCGAACGGACACATCGCCGATCATGTACTGAGATACTTCAATGCTCTGAAAAGCTGCGGTCTATCCATGATCGCCATCGTTGTCACAGAGGGACTAAGTGTCGCTTTGCCGAACAGCCTATTGCAGAGCGACGGCCTCATTGTCCGCAGAAATCATGGTTGGGATTTCGCAGCTTGGGCAACCGCGCTCGCTGCGCTGCCCGGATTGTGGAAATCGAAATCGATCATCTTCACGAACGATAGTATCTACGGGCCTACATCCGTTCGTAAACTGAAAGACATTGTAGACCAATTTCTGAACGGTACCGGCGACATATTTGCGCTAACTGATAGCTACGAGAATAGGCATCACATGATGTCGTATTTTATTGGCTTGAAGAAAGAAGGTTTGACGTCTCCCGCTGTTCGAAACTACTGGAAGAGTGTCAACAGCTATGAAGATAAGAACCATGTGATACACCAGTACGAGTTATCAACGCACGATCATTATCTCAAAAGTGGATTGAATATTGAAATAGCATTTCCATCGAAAAAGTATTCCCCCGGGGATAACCCGACTCTACATCACTGGCAGGATCTTCTGAAGCGCGGCTTCCCGTTTATCAAAGTGCAAGCTCTCAGAGACAATTTGCCCAATGTAGACGTGTCCGATTGGAGATATGCCTTAAAGAAGTCACCGGATTTGGTTGCCGACATTGATAAACATTTGGTGGCGCTGGCGTCTAAATCCGAAGATTCTATGCGATCGTCGCGTCCAATCCCAAAAGGCCTTAACCGATACAAAATTCCGTCCAACCTGACCAATGATATTGGCGCAGTAACAGCCATTCGCCCCACTGACTCCACCGATTACGTTCTCGAATTGCCATTCGAGTTCCGCACGAACATCAAAGATTTACCCGATCGTGTTGCGGTGATAGCGCACATGTATTACGTAGATCTGGCCGCCGAGCTCATGGAAGAGTTCGAGAAGATCCCTGTCCCCGCCGATCTTTTCATATCAACTGATTGTGCGGATAAGAAGCAGGATTTGTTAAAACTACTGAGAAGCTATCGAAATGGCAGTGTCACCGTCGAAGTCTTCCCAAATGTTGGTCGTGACATTGCTCCGATGCTCGTTGGATTTAGAGACGTATTCAGAATTTATGACTACTTCTTGCACGTTCACTCGAAAAAGTCTCCATATGGATCTGCACACGAAGGGTGGAGAGAGTATCTCCTAGAGAATATTCTTGGGGAAAGCGAGAACATACATTCGATACTGTATCTGCTAAAAAACACCACTACTGGTATTGTATTCGCTGACCATTTCCCAGGTATCAGGAACTTGCTCAACTGGGGCTATAATTACTCTACCGCAAAGTCGTTGCTCAACCGAGCAGGGATCAAGCTTGATGGCAGTTTCATCCTCGAGTTTCCCTCAAGTTCGTTCTTCTGGGGTAGGTCAGATGCCATAAGGCCGCTTTTGGACCTTGAGCTTGGCTGGACAGATTTTCCACCAGAGGAGGGTCAGTTTGATGGCACGCTTGCACACGCGATTGAGAGGTCGTTGCTTTACTTCTGCGAAAGTGCTGGGCTTGGCTGGTCAAAGGTCGGGATCGCGAAACATGTACCTGGAGACCGTCTGGTCCCAGTGCTCTCTGCAGATGAACTCAATTTCTGTATAATGCGGACTAGTCACGCATTGCTGGGTAACGAGTATCGTCGCGCAAACTACTTCGAGAAATACGGAGAGGTAGTTCCTGCATTGGGTCGCAAGGATCAAAATACACGTATTAGATTTAACTTGGTATTGCCTACCATTAAGCCTGAGGAGACGTATGGCGGGATCTCAACCGCTGTAAAAATATTCAAAACTATCTGTGGCAAGATGGGCCATGACGTCGACTTCAGGATTATTGTTACACATAGCCCGGTAGATATGCATGCCTCAATGAACTTCCCGGACTACAGCGTAGTTTTGCCGGATAGTCCCTATGATCATATGAACAAGACTATCGTCAATGTGTTTGACAGGCGGTCTACGAGGAGTATAGGCGTTCGCTCTGGCGATGTATTTATGACGACAGCTTGGTGGACCGACAAATACACTCAAAAAATCCTGGAACTGCAAAGGACTTTTTTTGGTGTATCCCAGCCTAAGCTATATTTTATTCAGGACTTCGAGGTTGGCTTTTATCCTTGGTCGACCCGGTTTGCTTTAGCAGGATCGACCTACAATAACTTGACTGATGGGATTGCGCTTATCAATTCAGAGGAGTTGGCGCAGTTCATGGCAACTCAGGGGATGAACTGTGAGGGCTATGTTGTCCGATACTCAATGAACGATACACTTCGTCAGGCCGTCTCAGCGAAACCGAAGCAACGCATACTTTTATTTTACGGCCGACCTAGCGCCTCTCGAAACTGCTTCGAGTTGATTTGCTTGGCCATCGCCACTTGGCAACGGCGAAATCCCGAGTTGGCCACAAAATGGCGAATCGTGTCAGCCGGAGAAGCTTATGACCCTGAATTAGCGAAACCCATCTTCAATGCCGAAGTCCGAGGTAAGCTATTGCTGGACGAATACGCTGAGTTGCTTTCCGTATGTTCGGTTGGTGTCTCATTGATGATCTCGCCCCATCCTAGTTACCCGCCACTCGAGATGGCTGCAGCTGGCCTTGTTACGGTGACGAATGATTACGAGAATAAGAGAATGGGTTTGCGGAGCGACAATTTTATAAGCTTGGAATACCTAGACGTAGATGTATTAGCACAAGCAATAGAAGATGCGATCGATAAGGCAGAGGCGAATATTGGCCAGAGTTTTTCATTAGGAGAAATTCGCGACCAGCCATGTGACCTACCTGATTTTGATGCTACCTCGGTCGCTAGCCGTCTGTTAGCACTTGCTAGAAATCGGGCGAGCGGCCCTCATGGTCGGCATGACGGCGACTTGCCGCCGAGAATGCCACATCAATCGTGAACCCAATTCGCGGTAACGAAAAGTTGCCGCGAACTTGAGATTAAGTTAATGTGAGCTTTTTTCTGTTGTTCGCGCATTATGTAGACGGGATGGCTCCCTATTGTTGATCCTTCGATGTTTTAGGTATCTTCGCAACGTTCTCAGGTTGTCGGGCGCAATATACTTTTCTGGTGGACGTTCAAACAAACGCGCGCGCTATTTGGAGGTGTTAAATGTAGCGCTGTATCTGCGAAATAGAAGTGAGTGGGCTAACTACCATTCGCCTTTTTTTGATTGCCGCAATTATTACCAGGCCAATCCCGACGTAAGAGATGCAGGGCTGGAGCCAATATCACATTATTTGGAGCATGGATGGCGTGAACTCCGGTCACCTTCGCAGTATTTCGATGCGGCCGGTTTCTCCGCAGCCCATCCGCATATCAACGGCCAACGTCACGATCTTGCAGAGGTGTGTCTGCGTTTGTACGGTTCCTATGCGTGGAAGGTTGATGGGGAGATCGTGCCAGTCCGCAATGCACAAATGTCACGAAAAGGCTTTTCGTTGCGTGAGCGTACCCGCCTGTTCAACGTCTGGCAGAAGTATCGACATTTTTTCGATGCCAACTTTTATCTCTTGGAATATCCTGACGCGGCTATAACTACGGATGAAGCATTCGTGCATTACATGCACCGGGGTTTTTCCGAGGATCGTAACCCGCGACGGGATTTTGACGGTCACCGCTATCGCAAACGGCATGGACTGTCACGCGGAGAAAATCCCTTCCGACACTGTGTAGATAGCCTAAGAGATGCGACCGCGTTTCCCGCCAATAGTCACGATTGGCTCGCCCTGCGGGTTGACTCAGTTGAAGATCGAAACGTAACGACTGACACTCTTGGGTCATATCTTGAAGAAAACCGTGAGCGGCCAAGTCTATGCGTTCACCTTCACTGCTTTTATGTTGACCTGTTGCACGAAGTGATAGACCGAATCCGGTTGATCACCATTCCATTTCCTCTTGTTGTGACTGTTTGTAGTGAGGTTGATGCCGCGGCGGCGCAATATCTGCTAGCCGATATCATGCTTCATCGAGAACTTCACATTATCGTCGTAAAAAATAGAGGGCGAGATATCGCTCCATTTTTGATTGATGCCAGCGCCATTTGGCGGAAGTCGGATTTGGTCTTGCATCTTCATACAAAAAAAAGCCCGCATATATCGTGGGGCGATAGTTGGCGCAGATATTTGTTCGATCGAACTATCGGTGGGGAAGAGATATTGGGATGGGCTATTGACTATTTTAGTAACCATCCATCCACCGGCCTGATCTATCCGGAAAACTACTGTATGATCAGGTACTTCACCGAGAAGGAGCAGAATCATTGCGCTATCCGCTCTGTCGCGGAAAAGCTTGGATTAGAGTATGATCTTCTATCACCGCGCGCGTATCCTGCCGGATCTATGGGGTTTTATAGGGTGAGTGCGCTTGTCGGCATCCTCGATTCTGAGGGGTTGGAAGACCTCTTCGAACAGGAGATGGGGCAGCTTGATGGCACGGCAGCACATGCTTTCGAGCGATTGCTTCCCGAGGTGGTTCGACAAGGAGGGTATGAAGCTACGCTCTATGCCGCTGGCCCGTAGTCGTTAGGGCATTAGTTCATTAGTGGCGGTTAGGCGAGCTTTGGAAGTTTGCACCTAAGCCATGGAGCTCTACCGTCCGAACGGCCTCGCCACTCCACTTGTCTGCTTCCGCCCAAACAAGCATCGAGCGGATCTGCGCCGGGGCGCGTAAACTATAAACCGGTAAGAATTCAAGCATCGTAAGCCTCCGGTGGAGACCGCAGCTTATGCCGCTTTAGCGTTCAGCGCGTCTGGCTGCCAGTTCCACGGCAGCAATTGCTCCAGCCTGCTGATCGGCGTGTCGGCGATGCGCGCCAGGACGTCGGCAAGCCAAGCCTGCGGATCGATGTGGTTGAGCTTGGCGGTCATGAGCAGTGTCGCCATGAACGCGGCACGGTCAGCACCGCGATCGGATCCGGCGAAGAGCCATGACTTCCTGCCGAGTGCGAAGCCTCGCAACGCTCGCTCGGCCGCATTGTTCGTCAGGCAAATCCTGCCATCCTCGAGGAATGACGTGAAGCCATCCCAGCGCTTGAGCATGTAGTCGATCGCCTCGGCGACGGGAGAACTGCGCGATAGCTTTGCCCGCTCGGTTTGAAGCCAGCCTTGCAGCTCCTTGACGAGTGACTGGCTGTCCTTGCGGCGACGCTCCAGGCGCTGGTCGGCGGCAAGCCCGTTGATCTCCCGTTCGATATCGAACAGAGCGTCGATCCGTTTGACCGCTTCCAATGCAATCGGCGAGATCGGCGCGGCGCGGCTGCCGCGTTTGGCATTCGCAGCAATGTCGGCGAGCACGAAGAATTTGCGACGCGAATGCGCCCAGCACAGTGCCTGCATCAGAGGACCGGGATCGCGATCTACCTTGAACAGCGGATTGTAGCCGGCATAGGCATCCGCCTGCAGAATGCCGGCGAAGGTCTTCAGGTGGCGCTCGGGATGCTCCTGCCGCCGGTCTCGCGAGGCATAATAGAGAGCTGCGGGCCGCGAAAGCCCTCCAAACGGCCGATCATCCCGGACGTAAGTCCAGATCCGCCCGTTATCGGTCTTTCCTTTCGCCAGGATCGGCACGGTTGTGTCGTCGCCATGCAGCCGCTCGGCCGCCAGAACATGCCCCTCGATCAGAGAGTGAATGGGCTTCAACGCCGCAGCGCATGCTCCGACCTGGTCGGCCAGTGTCGACAAGCTGAGGTCGACGCCCTCACGGGCATAACGTTCGCTCTGGCGATTGAGCGGTTGGTGCTGAGCGAATTTCTCGAAGAGGATCATCGCCAGCAGGTTCGGCCCGGCAAAGCCACGGGGCGTTACGTGGAAGGGTGCTGGCGGCTGCGCAATCTTCTCGCACTCCCGGCAGGTAAACTTCTCCCGCACTGTCTGGATCACTTTCCACTGGCGCGGGATGACTTCCAGGGTCTCGGCAATGTCCTCGCCGAGCTTCGATAGCTTGGCCGAGCCGCAGCAAGGGCAATTCGGCGGGGCGGCGATGACGACGCGTTCGCGCGGCAGATGTTCAGGAAACGCCTTGCGTGATGGGCGCTTGCGCTCGAAGGACCTGAAGGCTGAGGCTCTGGCTGCAATCTCTGCGCCCAGTTCGTCTTCGCCGGCGTCTGCTTCAAGCTCCTCGAGTTGCAATTCCATCTGTTCGAGGAGCCGCGCTTTACGCTCGGACCGGCTGCCGTAGAGTTCACGGCGAACCTTGTCGATCTCCAACTTCAACCGCGCAATCAACGCCTCGGAATGCGATACGAGCGCCTTTGCGCTGGCAGCTTCAGCCTTCGCGGTCGCTACTTCCGCCTCGGCAGCAACGCGCCGGGCACGTTCCTGAGCCAGCAGTGCAAGCGCACTGGCAAGATCGTCCGGAAGCTCTTCAGTCGCATCGCTCATGACAGGATGGAATCATATTCGACCCTGCCATTCCAGTGTTTTTGCTCATCCGGCGGACGTTGGCCGCCAGGTCTTTTGCGGCATCCGCCAGTCGATGCCTTCCAGCAGATAACCGAGCTGCGCAGGTGTGATCACCACCGTTCCATCGGCTGCCGAGGGCCAGATGAAGCGTCCCCGTTCCAACTTTTTCGTGAACAGGCAGGCTCCCTGGCCGTCATGCCAGATCACCTTCATCAGGCCACCACCGCGGCCGCGGAACACGAACAGGTGCCCGCACATCGGATCACGCTTCAGTGCCTCCTGCACCATAAGCGACAGACCCGGAAAGCCTTTGCGCATGTCGGTATGGCCTGTCGCCAGCCAGACCTTTACACCGGCAGGGACCGGGATCATCGACGACCCAACACGACGTCGAGAATGCGGCCCAGCGCCTCGGTGTCGATGTCACTATCCACGCGGATGCGTCGGCCACGACCAAGTTCGATCGTTACATCGCTGCGCTTGCGTCGGGGATGGGATGGGGTGGGCGGCTCCGGTGTAGCGGGCGAGCCTGGCGGAGCGGTCTCGGACACGATAACCGGCACCAAAGTGGTGGCCAACTCGATCCTCGGCTCCTCGATTTGGCACAGCTCCTTGCGCCAGCGGAAGAGCTGACTGACATGGATGCCGGCCGCGCGGGCAATCTCCGAGATCACCGCATCCGGCTCAAAGCAGGCCGCAACAAGGCGCTCTTTGTCCTCGCGTGACCAGCGCCGACGGCGCTCTACGGATGTGATCAACTCAATTGGATGCTTCGTCATATGACTACTCCTAGTGTTACCACTAGGACTGGCAGTCAGCAGCCCGTCATCGCAAGACGGCCTTCACCGTGGGCTTACCAAGCATCCGGTGAACGCCGCAGTTCATCATCGGGAAGTCTGGGCGTGTGGTTCACCGGCACCGGCCGGATAAGGTCAAGGCGCAGATGATCTCGGAGATCCTTCGGCTCGGCGCAGTGGTGAAAGAAGTCGGAGAGCGCCATGGCTTGTAGGCAACCACCTTGCCGTTTGGCGGACGATAGCGCGAGAGGGTAAACCGGTTTTTGCTAATGCCAGGGGAGCGCTGGAATGCAACCGTGTGCTGCTCACACCTTAAGCGAAATCCATCGCCTGACGCGCGGACATGGCCGTGCATGGACGGTTATCTGCGATGCCTGGACATCAATTCATGATTTGCGGCCTGAGTAGACGCTCCAAAAGCAGACCGATCGGCAGCGTAAGTATGCACCACATCATTACATAGGTCTTATCCAGATATTGGGTAGGGTACCCTAGATAGTACGCACTTCTCATCCACTCAACTAAGTGGAATACAGGATTGAAGCTACAGAAATAAATAACCTCCTCAGGAAACGATGTAATGTATATCGGGGCGTTAGAGCTCAGATATACCACAACCATAAATAGTGAGTAAATCATAGCGAAGAATGGGAATATAGCCGCTATGACACTTGCTATGATGCCTACCCCAATCGACAAAGCAGCTGTGCAAGCCATCGCGAGTAAAGCTTGCTCAGGTGATCTTGGTACGACATTCGACCCCGTTGCCACGAGGATTGTCCCAATGAAAAGAGTGGCCAAAACAATACCGATGATTTCAAGAAATGATCGGGCGAGCATAATGTCAATCAATTTCACTGCTGGAAAGGCGAGCATGTTTTTGTTTGCAACAACTGAGATCGACATGTAGCGAGAGATATAACTAAACGTTAGAGCCGGAACCAACCCAGTCGCAAAAAAGAGAGCAAGATCCTCTCCAAACACGGCGTTGCGGCCCGTAAAAGAGTAAATAAGCAGTAGGATCAACATATGGGCGACTGGCATAATCGGGCCCATCAGAAACCCTAGTCCATGGTTGAAGTATCGGCTCCGGATGTCGCGCAGGACCACCGCGTGCATCACGCTTATCATCCTGATTAAAGCGATTCTGTCACTGGTCCCGACCGGTGTCGCAGCGCGTCTCATTCCTGGCGTCCTCAAGAAAATGGAGTTGCTCCATATATCGTCTGCATCCCTTTATCGCTAAATGGGCAGGTACGCTACGAAAACAAGTTGGCGCGTTCCTGCGACCGAATGGGTTGGAGCGGCGGAATTCTATGCGATCCCGGTGAGCATCACAGGAACGGAGCAATCATCCACACCGCTTCGGCCAGGGCGATTCGTTGAGCCATGAATGCGTATACCGGCGTGTCGGCTTCGTGCTGGGGGATGATCTTGGCTGAAATGCTGCGGCCACTGTCATTTCCGGGTCATTCCGCTATCGGCCATTCGATTATACCGATCCGCAGAAACGGCTACCGTCGCCACAACAATGGTCGAAAGCTTCGACAACCCAGAGCCCGGGTAGATGCTGTGGTAGCTTCGAACGCGAGGTCGCTGAAAGACCAACCTAGACCGCGAACAGTTGGGTATGACTGCGCGATCTGCGGGCCGCAGTATATGTAGAATCTCACCAAGATAGGCGAGATACCTTGGTCGCGAAAAACAAAACGCCGGGATGACCTTCGTCATCCCGGCCAGTTGGCTTCACTGGGAGGAGAGTACTGCTTTTGGGAGTCAGGCCTTCTTGCGGTTCTTCTGTCGATAGACGTCGATGACGACGGCGGCGACGATGATCAGGCCCTTGACGATTTCCTGGTAGTAGGCGTCGACCCGAAGGAAGGTGAAGCCTGAGGTCATGACGCCAAGGATGATGGTGCCGATGACTGTGCCGGTGACCCGGCCGACGCCGCCCGTCAGCGAGGTTCCGCCGATGACGGTCGCTGCGATCGCGTCCAGTTCGTACATCACGCCCATGCCGGCCTGTGCAGTCTGGGCCCGGGCGGCAGTGACGACGCCGGCAAGGCCTGCCAACATACCGGCAATCGCATAGACCTTGATGAGATGCGCCTCGACATTGATGCCGGAAACGCGGGCGGCCTGGACGTTGGCACCGATCGCATAGGTGAATTTGCCGTAGCGGGTGTAGCGCAGCGCGATGTGGAAGATGATCGCGACGACGAGAAAGACAATGACGGGCCAGATGCCGGTGCCAATGAAGTTGAACTGCTCGGTGAGGCCCGAGACCGGCTGGCCCTTGGTGTACCACTTGGAAATGCCGCGTGCCGAGACCATCATGCCGAGCGTGGCGATGAAGGGCGGGATCTTGGTGCGGGCGATCAGCTGACCGTTGATAAAGCCGGCGAGCAGGCCGATGCCGATGCCAAGGCCGATCGGGACGATCGCCGGCATGTCGGTGAGCGACGGATAGAGCGCACGCGGCCAGGTGGAGGCCTGGGCGACGCTTGCCGAGATCATCGCCGTCATGCCGACGACGGAGCCGGAGGAAAGATCGATGCCGCCCGTTATGATGACCTGGGTGACGCCGACGGCGATGATGCCAATCACGGACACCTGCAAAATCATGATCGTCAGGCGCTGCGGGTTCATGAGGAAGCTCTGGCCGACGAAGATCCAACCGAGGATCTCATAGACCAGCGCGATGCCGATCAGCACCAGGAAGATGTTGAATTCGGGGGGCAGGCGGCGCTTTGCGCCGGCGAGCTGCGCGCTCGTGCCCTGTGCGGCGATGTTGGTGTCCATTTTCATTCCTCCCTTTCGTCGGGTGGCACTTCGCTCAGCTGGCTGCGAGCTCCATGACCTTGATCTGGGTTGCTTCCGCCCTGTCGAGGAAGCCGGTGACGCGGCCTTCATGCATGACCATGATGCGGTCGCTCATGCCGAGCACTTCGGGCATTTCCGAAGAGATCATGATGACCGCGACGCCGTTGCGGGCGAGTTCAGTGACGAGGCGGTGGATTTCCGCCTTGGCGCCGACGTCGATGCCGCGTGTCGGCTCATCGAGGATCAGGATGCGCGGATTGGTGAGCAGCCAGCGGCCGATCAGCACCTTCTGCTGGTTGCCGCCCGACAGGTTCTCGATGCGCTCCTGCAGGTTCGGCGTCTTGACCCGCAGCTTGCGGCTCATCTCTTCGCAGGCAGCCGTGATCAGTCTTTCGGTAACGAAGCCGCCTTTGACGAAACGATCCTGGAGCACCGCGATCTGCATGTTCTCGAGAATGTCGAGGATCAGGAGACAGCCTGTATCCTTGCGGTCTTCGGTCAGAAACGCCATGCGGTTCCTGATCGCCGTGTTCGGGCTGTCGACCGAAAGCATCTTGCCGTCGATCGAAATCGTGCCTGAGCTTGCCGGGGTCACGCCGAAGAGGGTTTCGGCGACATTCGAGCGGCCGGAACCGACGAGACCGGCAATGCCGAGAATTTCGCCGGCGCGGACGTCAAAGGAAACGTCGCGGAACACGCCGTCAAGCGCAAGGTTCTTGACCGACAGCACGACGTCGCCGATCGGAACCTCCTCCTTCGGGAACATCTGGGTGATTTCGCGGCCGACCATCATGCGGATGATGTCGTCGCGGGTAACATCGCTCGACGCGTGCGTGCCGATGAATTTGCCGTCGCGAAACACTGAGAACTCGTCGGCGATCTCGAACAGCTCGTTCATCTTGTGGGTGATGTAGACGATGCCGATCCCCTGTTCGCGCAGGTCCCGGATGATCTCGAAAAGGTGGGCGACCTCGCGCTCGGTCAGCGCAGACGTCGGCTCGTCCATGATGAGCACGTCGGATTCGTAGGAGACCGCCTTGGCGATCTCGACCATCTGCCGGTTGGCCACCGACAGGTGACGCACCTCGATTTCAGGATCGATCTTGATTTTCAGGCGGTCGAAGAGACGCGCGGTGATGCGGTTCATCTCGCCATGATCGACGAACCCGAAGCGGTTTTTCGGCTCGCGGCGGATCCAGATATTTTCCGCCACCGTCATGAACGGCATCAGGTTCAGTTCCTGATGGATCATGGCGATGCCGTTTTCGAGGGCGTCGAGCGGCGACTTCAGCCGGATCTCGGCACCCTTCAGCTTCACGTCGCCTTTGTCGGGCGTGTAAATGCCGGCGAGGATCTTCATCAGGGTCGACTTGCCGGCGCCGTTTTCGCCCATCAGTGCGTGGACAGTACCGCGCTTCAGCTTGAACTCGACATCGTCAAGTGCGACGACACCGGGGAATTCCTTGCGGATCCCTTCCGCAGAAAGAAGATATTCGGCCTTGGGTACCGCGCCGCTGGCGCGCACGGCTGCCATCGTTGTCGGACTGAGCGTCATGTTCCTTGCCTCCCCGTCGTTTCCGGCTGTCGCGGAAAGTCCTCATCGCTGGCGGGTGACCAGCCTATTTTACCGCGTACGGCATCCATTGGACGCAGACATTTGCGGTCGGACCTGCATTTTCGAAACGAGAGCGCGAGGTTTCCCGCGCTCTCGATTGCGGCGATCAGTTCTTCGCCTGGTACTTGTCGAGGTTTTCCTTGGTCACGAGCTCGAAGGGAATATAGACCTTCTTGTCGACTGCTTCGCCCTTGGCGAGCTTCAGCGCGGCGTCGACCGAGCCCTTGCCCTGGCCGGCAGCATTCTGGAACACCGTGACGTCGAGGTCGCCTGCGGCCATGGCTGCAAGAGCATCCTGCGTCGCGTCGATACCGCCGATGACGACGCTATCCATCGAACGGCCGGCGGCCTTCAGCGCCTGGATCGCACCGATCGCCATTTCGTCGTTGTTTGAAATGACGGCGTCGAATTCAACGCCGGCCGAGAGCCAGTTGGTCAGAAGATCTGAGCCTTGCGTGCGCGACCAGTTGGCGGTCTGCTCCTCGACGATCTCAATGCCCTTGCACTGGTCGGTCCCAAGCACATCGTGGATGTCCTTGGTGCGCATGCGGGCGGCCTGGTTGGACAGTTCGCCCATCATCACGACGGCCTTGCCCTTGCCGCCAAGCATCTTGCAGATTTCCTGCGTCTGCAGCGTACCGGATTCCTGCTCGTTCGATGCCACGAAAGCCTGCTTTTCCGGCAGCGTGTCGACGTTGACCGGCTCGCGGTTGACGTAGACGAGCGGGATGCCGGCATCCGCGGCGATCTTCGACATGGCAGCCGTTGCATCGGTATCAACCGGGTTGACGATGATCGCGGTCACGCCGGCGGCGATGAAGTTCTGGATCTGGCTCTGCTGCTTGGAGACGTCGTTCTGTGCGTCTTCGATCTGCAGTTCGACGCCATCAAGCGTCTTGGCGTAGTCGGACATGCCGTTGCGCAAGACCGTCAGGAAGTTGTCGTCGAAAAGGGCCATGGATACGCCGATGGTCTCGGCATGGGCCGCCGTCGACATCATCACGGCCAGCGCTGTGCTGAGCACGAATTTCTTCATTGTCTTTCTCCTCCACAATGGTGCCCGGCGCCACCTTCTCCTGCCGGGGACGCAATGGCCGATTGCGCTCATTCATTTCGAAAGCGGCACTCCCGCTGCGCTTTCGAATAAAACGGAATAAACGAACCAGTAAATTGCGATTACGGAATATGTATTCCATTTTATGCGGGCGCCGTCAAGGCCTGATACGGCGCCCGTTGTTGATTTGACGGCCTCGGGCCGCGGGTGCTCAGATCTGGGTTTGGATGTAGTCCACGCTCTGCCTGACGGCTGCGGCCGGATCCGCCAGTCCGTGGACTTCCGCGGCGAAGGGCTCAAAGGAGAGTGGTCCTGCATACCCCGCCGCGCGCAGGCGCCGAATCTGTCCGACATTGTCGAGCAGGTCGCTCCGGTCGACGAGGACGCGGTGCGAATCACGCAAATCCGACACGGCCACGCGTTCGTCGGTGACGCCGGAAATGTGGATAAGGCCTGTCATCTCGGGATAGACCGCATGCTCACCGGCGAGGTGGTGGTGAAACGTGTCGTGCACCAGGCGGAAGGTCTTCATACCCTCGACTGCCTTGATTGCCTCAGCAGCCTCCGTCTTCGAGCGCAGTGAGCAGATTTCGAAGCCGAGTGGTTCGACGAGTCCGATGATCCCGGCCTTCTCGAGCATCGGCTTCAGTGCCGACAGCGCCTTGCGAAGATTTGCCTGGCGTTCACCATCGGCCCGACCGGTGCCATCATTGACGGGAACGAGGACTAGGGCCTTGGCGCCGCAGTCGCGCGCATAAGCGATCAGTTCCTCGGCTTCGGCCAAACGGGCTTCGTTCCATTCGTTGAAACGTTGAAGGGCATTGATCGAGATGATCGTGATGCCGTGACGACCGGCGAGGGCGGCGACATCCTTCGCTGGCGTGCCGTCGAGGATGGCGTTGCCGGTGAGATCGTTGCGGATTTCGACAGAGGTCATGCCGAGCGATCTGGCGAGTTCGAAAAAGGCGCCAAGTGGTAGGTTCGGCGTCGTCATGTGATTGAGGGCGAAGGGCAGGGCGGTCACGGGAATATTTCCTCCAGTGGGGTGACTATGGGCTATAAATGGAACGTTCATTCCATTTATAGCCTTGCGGACAATTGACCAACTGTCGGAGCGCAGTCAAAGCGCGCAACGCTCAAAGGTCTTGCATCCCTGCAAGATTGCCTTTCGTCAATGATGGAATTCCATCAGGATCCGCTAGATATTCTCCGGCGTAAAAAGGTCGAAGGGAAGGAAAGTTTGCCCCGGCGCCCCGGTCGGGCCTTTGTCGATCGCCTGGATCATCAGGTTGATCGTTTCCCGGGCGAGCGCGGGCGTTGGGGTCGATATCGCCAGTGTCACGACATCGTCGCCAAGGGCCGCACGGGAATCTGGTGTCAGCTCGTTGACGACAGCGATCAGTTTTCCCTCAAGCTTTTCCTCTCGGATCGCCGAGATCGCCCCTTCCATGCCGCCACCGCAGACATAAAAGCCGATCAGGTCCGGGTGACGCTGCAGCAGATTGAGTGTCGCCTCATGGGTGATCTCGGCGGTGTCGAGGTTGACCATTGTATCGAGCACTTCGAAGTCGGGTGCATGCTCGCGAAAATAAGAACGGAAGCCAATTTCGCGCAGCTCATGGCCTAGAAAACGGTGGCTGCCGACGAAGGCAGCGACCTTGCCGGGGCGTTTAGCGGCCTTGGTGATCATCCACGCGGCCGTGCGGCCGACCTTGTGATTGTTGAGGCCGACATAACCCTCGCGGACACCGGCGGCAAAATCCGAAAGCAGGGAGAAGACCGGAATGCCGCGCTCCTTGAGCTCCTCGATGGCGGTGGTCACCGCCGGGTAATCGGGCGCGACGAGCGCAATGGCCTGGTTGCGCGCCGCAGCGGCCCGGAGCTTTTCCGTGATGGCCGATGGGGTGGAATTTGCCACGAAATCGACCTGGGCGAAGATGCGCGCATGCGAGAGCGACAATGCCGCGCTTTCGATTTCCTTCGCAACCGTTTGATAGAAGGCCTGCTCCGGCTTTTGCAGGACGAAGCCAAGCCTGTATTGCGGCAGGTCCTCAAAGACGCGCTGTCGGATCAAGCCCACCGCGTGATAGCCGATTGATTTAGCGGCCTCATAGACCCGGCGCGCGGTTTCCTCGCGCACGGGATGGCGCCCGTTGAGTACGCGGTCGACGGTGGCGACGCTGACGCCGGCGGTGCGCGCAAGATCGGCAATGGTCGGACGGTTGCTCATCGCGGCTCCTGATAGGTTTGTATCACGCATGAAATGCACGTGATGACATCATTTGAGAGAATATATCATTGCTGCATTGAGGCCTGGCAAAAGTCAACCTATCGTCATTGCACGACATGAGACGTCGCCGGCCAGATCGGGTCGGACCGCGGGGAGGAGACCAAATGACGATGATGCCGACGAAGCGAGACTACAGCCTGCTTGGCCGAGATGCCCAGGCGGCCGTCGCCAACGGCCTCTCGGCCGCAGAGTGGTATCACACCGACATTCCACGCAAGCAGATGAAGGAACTGATGAAGCGTGAGGATGGGCCGGCCATCCGCGACACTGCGATCTGGCTCGGTTGTCTCGTTCTGTTCGGTGCACTCGGCATCACCTTCTGGGCCACCTGGTGGGCCGTCCCGTTCTTTCTTGCCTATGGCGTTCTCTACGGTTCCGCCTCCGATAGCCGCTGGCATGAATGCGGCCATGGCACGGCGTTCAAGACGATGTGGATGAACGATGCCGTCTACCAGATCGCCTGCTTCATGATCATGCGCAATCCTGTCACCTGGCGCTGGAGCCACACGCGCCACCATACAGATACGGTGATCGTCGGCCGGGATCCCGAAATCGCGGTCATGCGGCCGCCGGATCTCCTTCGCCTCGTCCTCAATTTCTTCGGCGTGCTCGACGTTTGGCACGCGTTGATCGACATGGTGCGCAACACGTTCGGCATCATCAGCGCCGAGGAAGCGACTTTCATCCCTGAAATGGAGCAGCCGAAGGCGATCCTGGTCGCACGCATCTGGTTTGCGATCTATGCGGCCACCGTTGCCGCCTGCTTCTACCTTGGCTCAATCCTGCCGCTGATGCTGATCGGTCTACCCAGGCTTTATGGCGCCTGGCACCACGTGCTCACCGGGCTGCTGCAGCACGGCGGCTTGGCCGACAACGTGACGGACCATCGACTGAACAGCCGCACCGTCTACATGAACCCGGTGAGCCGCTTCGTCTATTGGAACATGAACTATCATGTGGAGCATCACATGTTCCCGATGGTGCCTTACCACGCGCTGCCGAAGCTGCACGCCATGATCAAGCATGATCTGCCGGGACCGAACCCATCGATGCTGCACGGCTACCGAGAAATGATCCCGGCCTTTCTGAGGCAACTGCGAAACGAAGATTACTTCCTGAAGCGCGAGCTGCCGGTAACGGCAAAGCCCTACCGGGAAGAATTTCACAGCGATGAGATCGTGCATGCAGCCGAATAACCAACGATTGCCAGGAAATGGGAGGAAATCATGAGCGGAGACTGGGTTGAAGTCTGTTCGGCGGACGAAATCGACGAGGAAGATGTGATCCGTTTCGATCACGACGGGCGCACCTTTGCGGTCTACCGCAGCCCGGAAGACGAGTATTTTGCCACAGACGGGCTCTGCACCCACGAGCATATTCATCTGGCAGATGGCCTCGTCATGGACGACATCATCGAATGTCCGAAGCACAACGGCCGCTTCAACTACAAGACCGGCCAGGCCAAGGGCGCTCCCGTTTGCGTCAACCTGAAGACCTATCCGGTGAAGGTCGAGGCGGGAAGCGTGTTCATCGCGCTCGGCTGAAGCCGCTGCCGATAGGATTGGGTTCGCCGCGGCGAGCAGGGAGGTTTGAGATGGGTTCCATCGTCATCGTGGGCGCCGGCGAATGTGGCGCAAGGGCCGCCTTTGCCCTCAGGGAAAAGGAATACGACGGCACGATCACACTGATCGGCGCGGAACCGCATCTTCCCTATGAGCGGCCGCCTCTTTCGAAGGAAGGGCTCAAGGCAGAGGTCGCGCCGAAGTATGTCGCTAATGCCGAGCGCTACGCGGCAGCGGGAATCGAAGTGCTGACGGATATCCCGGTGATGGCCATCGATCGCGCCGAAAAGCGCGTGACGTTCGCAGACGGAAGCAGCATCGCCTATGACCGGCTGTTGTTGACGACCGGTGCGCGGGCGCGAACCATGGCTGGTATAGATGAGGCGTCACGCCGCATCCGCACCCTCAGAACCCATGCCGATGCTGAAGAGATTCGCCGCGAACTCGCGGCTGGCCGCAAGCTTGCGATCATCGGCGGTGGCTTCATCGGTTTGGAGCTCGCCGCAACGGCGCGCCGACTCGGTGCTGCCGTGGCGCTTATCGAAGGGTTGCCGCGCATCCTTTCGCGCGGTGTGCCGGAGGAGATCGCCACAATCGTTGCCGCGCGGCATCGCGCAGAAGGCGTCGACATACGGTGCGGCGCGAAGATCGAGCGCATCGAAGCGGACGAAGGCCGTGCGCGGGTCGTTCTCGCCGGCGGCAAGACAATTGAGGCCGATCTCGTCGTCGTTGGCATCGGCGCGGTCCCGAACACGGAGCTTGCAGCCGTCGCCGGCCTTTCAATCGAGAACGGCATTGCGGTCGACGCAACGCTTCAAACCAGCGATCCGGATATCTATGCCGCTGGCGATTGCTGCTCTTTCCCGCTCTGTCACTATGGTGATCGTCGGATACGTCTTGAGGCGTGGCGCAATGCCCAGGATCAGGGAACGCTCGTTGCCGGTAATCTGCTCGGCGGTGGCGAGGCAATCACCAGCGTGCCGTGGTTCTGGTCCGACCAGTATGATCTGACGCTGCAGATCGCAGGGCTTGCCGACGGCGCTGCGACGATCGTGCGGCGTGAACTCGGTGACGACGCTTTTATTCTTTTCCACCTCGACGATACCGGTCGGCTGCTTGCGGCCTCCGGCATCGGACCGGGCAATGCGGTCGCGCGCGACATCCGGCTTGCAGAAATGCTGATTGCAGCCGGAAAGCGGCCGGATCCGCAGGCGCTCATCTCGCCCGAAACCAAGCTTAAAGCACTCCTCGCCGCCTAGCGTGAGAAGCAAATCTCGTCCTGTTTCCATGATTTCCGGAGCCGTCTCATGAAAAGCCACCGTCCGACCGTTGCCGATCTCTTGTCGATGAAAGGCAAGCGCCAGCTCACCATGCTGCGCGTCGAAACGCTGGATGAGGCCGAAGCGGCCGAAACCGCCGGCATCGATCTCGTTTCCGTTCCCCCGACGCTTTTAGGGCCGGAGTTTCGGGAGGTTGCGCCGACCTGCTTTGCCTTTCCGGGCCTCGAATATGGCGACTACGTTACGGCGGAAGAGTACATGCGTGCAGCCTTCGAGGCGTTGAAGGCCGGCGGTGACGCTGTCTATTGTGCTGCAGGGCTCTCCACCGTCCGGCGTATGCGCGAGGAGGGCATTCCCGTCTGCGGCCATGTCGGCCTCATTCCCTCCAAGGCCACCTGGACCGGCGGTTTCCGCGCGGTCGGCAAGACCGCGCAAAGCGCTCTGGAAATCTGGCGACAGGTCAAGGCGCTTGAGGAGGCCGGCGCCTTCGCGGCAGAAATCGAGGTCGTTCCGGGAGATGTCGCTGGGGCGATCAGTGCCAGAACCTCGATGCTGATGCTTTCGATGGGAGCGGGGTCAGGTTGCGACGCCCAATACCTGTTTGCCGCCGACGTGCTCGGAAGCAATCGCGGCCACGTGCCGCGCCACGCCAAGACTTATCGCAACTTTGCCGCCGAATACGACCGGCTTCAGCGCGAACGGATCGCCGCGTTCTCGGAGTTTGCCGAGGATGTGCACTCGGGCAGCTACCCGCAAGAGGGGCACCTCGTCGGCATTGACGGAGCTGAACTGCGCGCGTTTCTGGCCGACATCGAGCGCGCCTAGAGCCGTATGACTTGCGCGGGAGAGGGTGCTTGGTATAGTCCACGCGCCAATTCAACTTTCTTTCCGCGACGGATTACGATTTGAGCGCCCTTCTTCAGGACAGTCTCACCTTTGTCTGCTTGCTGGCGGTGATTTATGCAGCGACGGTGGCGCTGTACTTCATCCTCGGCTACGGCATCACCTGGCTCAACGACCGCAACCCCGAGCGCCGCATTCAGAAGGGGCGGCGCGGCGAGAAGCGCAAGGCCATCGAGATCCGCCAGAGCATGGCCTCGATCCTCGTGACCTGCACGTCGGTCGCGATCGGCCTTTTCGTCCAGTACAAGGGATGGACCCTGTTTTCGCCCTGGGACTTCAGCTGGTGGACGGCCGTCCCCCTCTTCGTGCTCTGCATGATCCTCTTCGACGCCTGGTTCTATTTCGCCCATCGGCTGCTGCACACCAAACTCTTCTATAAGTACCATCTCCTGCATCACCGCAGTGTCGCGCCGACGGCCTGGAGCAACGATTCGATCGGCTTGGTGGATACCGCCATGAGCCAAGGCTACTACGCCGTGATCACGTTCCTCGTGCCGTTTCCGCCGATCATCCTTCTGGCGCACCGCCTCTTCGACCAGATCAACGGCACCTTCGGCCATGCCGGCTTCGAATACTTCGCCTCACGCACCGCGCGCTATCCCTCGCCGATGCTTTGCACGACCTATCACGACCAGCACCACGCCGAGTTCAAGTACAACTACGCGAACTATTTCTCGTTCTGGGACCGCGTGATGGGGACCGTCGCGCCGAACTATGATCAGAGGGTGGAGATTTTCGAAGGTGAGGCGCCAGCGCTCAATTTGCGACGATCGTTAGCCGGGAAAGACATCGCGGAACGGCGTGTGGCCGACTAGTTTTTGGTTAAACGCCAACTAGCACTGGTGACGGATCAACGATTTCACTAAGCGTTCTTGCCGACAAGTTACGGACTGGATCGTGGATCCTTGAGCTACAGTTAGTACGCGGGCTCCTTCATGAGAAGCCCGCGTACTTTTGGAGGTTATGTAACAAGGTTGCTCACCACCGCATCGAGTGCCTCTCTCACGTTGATTCGCGCTTCTTTAGCATCCGAGCTTTGGCATGTGGTCAAGATCGACGTGTACTTGGCAAATGGCGTCACTGATACGACGTGGTCGGGATTCACGTACACGGGAGCGTTGTTGTCTCCGACCAAAGTGAATCTTACCAATCTCATTATTCTACCCCTGTCTGGCGCCTAGCGTTAGGTGCGAATGAAAACCAGGATAATTTCTCGCTCACGTAAGTAACTCCGCGTCTTATTAATGGCCACACGACACGCTGATGGCGCCTTTGTCTCTTAGGTGAAGCGGATGCAGAGTGCCTGGATAGAGCTGTTCGGCGGGAAATATGTCTCGACGATGACGCGTCGAACAGACATGGAAGGTCCTTCCTCACGCGCATGTAGTTGCTTCGCGTCGACATTCTTGTAATGGCTTCATCTGAAATGTGGTGGCGACCGTTTGATTGGAACATAATGAGAGAGGTTGACGAAGGCGAGTGTCATGTCGCGCTTGTAGGGGCCGCGAGCCTTTACGCTGATCGGCCAATTGTCGTTTCTGTGCACGATCCCGACCACCGGTTTGGACGCCGCCCACAGCTTCTTTTCAAGCGACGTGATCGGACGCCGTCCACCGTTCTTCGCTCCTTCCTGATTGATAGCACCGGTCGCGGACGCTTCTACGGTTGGACACCGGTGCAGTTGGATGCCATTGCGTTGGCCATTGATCCAGAAACCGCGAACCACCTATCTACTGTCGAGCCGGAGATAAGGATTCGGCGCTTATGCTTAATTGAGCTGGCTGTTCTGATCGCATGTCGACGAACCCTAATCTTCTTTCAAATCATTCGTCTTTTCCTCGCCGGCAATAAGAAGGGTGCAGCGTTTCGGTTCGTTCGGCAATGCGATGCGCTCTCCGCTCCTGACTACAGCGATTGGATAGAAGCCCAAGCACTCGCCGAGAAGAATGAAGCTCGCATGGATGGACAAGTCTCCCAAAGGAGCCTGCGGGTACTTGTTTCTATTGATGGCGGTGACGCGCTCGGCGTCGCAGAAACCAGAGATTCGTTGAATGCCCAGTCTTGGCGGTGCTTTCAGGAAGCCACTTCGGCGGATGTCGCGAAGCTGATTGAATTCAACAAGGCGGATAAAGACACACTCTGGATACGGCTTCCGGGCGGCGTGCGCCTTGCTGAGCGCGCACTCGAGAGATTGGTTGAGCCATTCGCCCTCTCTGAAGATGTTGCGATATGTTATTCTGACGAAGACCGTATTAGCGCTCGAGGTGAGCGCTTTGCCCCCTTCTTCAAGCCCGCTTGGAACGCGCCACTCGTGCGCTCGGGCTGGCTTCCATTGGAGGGTGCGGTTTTTCGCGTGGTCCACATACCGAGAGGCGTTGCTGTGGAAAGTGCCTCCAGTGCAGAGATTGCGCTCGCAGTTGCGCAGGCGCGGACAGGCGATATTTTGCATTTGCCACGGGTGCTACTGCACCGTGGGCAATCGTGCTATTCATCCCCGACCCACGCCGAGGTTCAGCCGAGGCGCGAGCGGCCAGCGGTCAGTATAATTATTCCGACGCGGGACAGGGCTGAGCTGCTTGAGGCTTGCCTTAAGGGACTGTTCGAAAACACCGCCCCTGCAGATCTTGATGTCATCGTCATTGACAATGAAAGCACCGAACCAGCCACGTTGGCGCTGTTCTCGCGGTATCAGCAGTCAGGGCTCATCCGTCGGATAGCTCTTCCCGGAGCTTTTAATTTCTCTCGCGCCTGTAACATTGGTGTCGATTCAGCCCAGCACGACCTCATACTTTTGCTGAACAATGACGTGGAACCTATTGATTGCCATTGGCTCGAGTGTCTAGCAGGTGAGCTCGATGATCCCACTGTCGGAGCTGCCGGAAATTTGCTCCTTTTTCCCGATGGCTTCGTTCAACATGGCGGAGTGACGCTCGGTGCGGGGACAGTCGCGCGACACAGCTTTCACTTCCGCGATCCAAAGGACGGTAGCGACAGGGGGCTTTTGCGCCAACGTCGTGATATGTCAGCTGTCACTGCGGCCTGTTTGCTGACGCGCAGGGACCTGTGGCACCGCCTTCGCGGCATGGACGAACAAAATCTGACGGTCGCATTCAACGATGTGGACTACTGCCTGAAACTCCGGGAAGCAGGCTTCCGTATTATCTGGACGCCGGCAGCGGCTATGTTGCATAGAGAGAGCGTCTCGCGTGGTGCCGACGACACGCCGCAGAAGCTTAAGCGCTTCGCGGAGGAGGAGCGCGCCATGCACGAGCGCTGGAGTGATGCCTTGAAAGCAGACCCTTACTACAATCCGAACCTCTCGCTCATTGCCGAAGAATTCGTTCTCGAAGCTCATCCGAGAACTCTTGCTGCGAGGTCGAGTGCTTGAGCCGCTTGCGCGAACGGTTGGCGCGCTGGATCGAGCGGCGGCTACCTCAGCCGCGGCTGCGGGAAGGTGCCACCAACCGGCCAAGACGGCTGGTGAAGCGGATTATCGTTTTCGGTCGGATGCCGAACCCGACCTTCGACTACTATCTGGCCGCGCGCCTAGAGGCGCAAGAAATGCCGCCGTATCAGGTGGTAGACATCCGTAGTGGTGAAACAACTGCGCTGGAAGCCGAAGGAACCTTTGTCATTCTGTGCCGCTACGCGTCACCTTCCGTGCTGCGTTGGATCGAGATCAACGCAGAACACCTTGCCGGCGTAGGACTGTTCGTAGATGATGACATACCTGCTGTTGTGACGGGCAATGATGCGGATTTCTTCTATCGGCTATTCCTTTGGTATCGCGCTCTTTGGCCCCTTCGCCGTCTGAATAGGCATCTAGACATCGTCTGGGCGTCAACGGCAAACCTCGCAGCAAATCTGGCGTGTGCAAGGGCTGTGGTACTGCCGCCAGCGCCGCCGTTGGCGCTAAGTCAGGCAGCGCGAAGCGATCGTGAAAGACAGAGTCAGCCGGGTTCGGAGATCTTGATTGGGTATCATGCAACCGGAGTGCACTTGGAGGAGCACCATTTCCTCAGGCCCGTGATTGCGGAGATTCTGCGCGAAAGACCACAGGTTCGGTTTGAGGTGTTTGCAGATCGGCGTGCGAAATCAATTTGGCGAGGCCTCGAATGCGTGGAGATCCGGGAACCAATGGCTTGGATTGAATACCTGGCGGACGCGAACACCCAGAAAATTGACATTATGCTAGTACCGCTGGCGCCTTCGCGAGTAAATGACTGCCGCGCGGCTACCAAGCGTATTGACATAGCGCGCTACCAAGCGGCTGCGGTGTTTTCCGAGGGGGCGGCATACGGTCGCTCCAATGAGGGCACTGAGCTGCGACTTCCCTACAACGCGAGTTTGTGGCGTGAAACTATTCTGAGGCTGGTTGACGACTCGGAGTTGCGTGAAACAGTAGCTGCCGCCACGCACCAGGCTGTCATGCAATTGGCATGGGCAGCTGTTCCGGGCCTTGAGTCGCTCAAACCTGACAAAGGGTCCAATTTTACGCTCTAAGTAGGCGCGATTTTTCGCTCGGAGCGCCCTCGCTCGAAGCGATGCGATGGCTTCACCGTATGGGAGGGGCTTTCGGAGCGTAGCCGGGCAGTTTCCATCTTCACCACTTTCGCCGAAAATGAATAGGAGGTTCATTTAGACATTGTTGGACGACCGATTGGAATCAGTTTAGCGCGCGAGGGACCGTGACAACTATCCGGAATTGTAATCGGATGATTTTAGATCGAAAGGTCAACTGTTTACGACATTGCGGGCGTGCATCGAAGCTGCTATCTAAAGTACATGCTAAGGTTAACAGCTCACGATGAAGCTTTTTCGACGAGAAGTATATTTTGAATAATAATACGTTAAGCTTAAATACAGCGATCAATGAAGTGCCGTATCGCGGGTCTGTTGATGAATTGACTTCAAGTGGCATTCGGGGGTGGATTGCTGATGGCGATTGCAAGCCTATCGATCGACTTTCGGTTGAACTTGATGGCGTGGGGCTCGGACAGGTTTCGGCTAATCTCAAGCGCCCTGACGTCTCGGCAGCACTAGATACAGACGGTAATTTTGGTTTTGAACTGAAATTTAATCGCTCGGCACTCGTCTCAGGGTTGACGTCAGGTGGACGGACAGAGCCGGGAATGTCGAGGATGGTTTCGTTGCGGGTCTTTGCCGATGCGGCTGGCCTGGGTCAGAAGTTGAGTGGCAATGCGGCTAGTCCGACTCTAGTTATGACTTTGCGAATGACCTTCGCGGAGTGGCTCGAGCATACTGGTTTGCAACTAGTTGAGGACATTTACGACTCTCGGAAGTCTGTCTACTCGCGTATTGCGTTAACTATTGATCAAACGGAAACCGGTCTCAAGTCAATTGCTTTGGAGCAGGAGCCAGAACTCATTGCGACATCTTTGATTTGGCGGGGGCATGCTGATTTCGCAGAGCTGAGTCGCCAGGAGATTGTCGAGAGGTATTTCGATCGCGAGTACTATCTTCGGCAGTACCCGGACGTACAGGCAGCGAACATCGACCCACTCGAGCACTATCTTCGATCCGGCTGCAGAGAGAACCGTAATCCCCACCCGCTTTTTGATGCCAAGTTTTATATTGCAAGCCTTAGTTTGCTAGGAGACGAGAGGAAGCATCTCGCAGAATCTGATCCTTTCTACTTTTTCCTAAAGTTCGGGGCTGTGGTCGACGCCGATCCGCACCTTGGTTTCTGGATGGATTGGTATCGTGCGAAGTACCATTTTCCCAGCCGTTTGCATCCATGGATCGACTACGTCAGTGGCGGTTGGCATTTCGGGCGTGAACCAAACCCAGGCTTCGATAGTACGCTGTTCTTTGCAAAGTTTGGCTCTGCCTTAAAGCAGGATCAGACGCCACTATGTGTCTTTTTTGACAAAAAAGAAGAGAGAGATCTCGTTCCTCACCACCTGTTTTGCAATTCCAAGGTGCTGTCATGTGGTCAGAAGTACGACGCAAATTCACTTAACCGTTATCTTTCTTTTTTGGGCAGTCGTCGGTCTTTGTCTAGTGTATATAGTCCCCTTATAGATTTGGATTATTACAAAAATTATGCAGGCGTTTCTGTAGAAAATTTGCAAAACTTACTTCTTCACTATTTGGTTGAAGGTGAGATTGACGGGTTAAAACCGAATTATCTTTTCGATCCCGCCTGGTATCGTGTAAAATACCACATTGTTTCGGACATTCGAGGGCCGTTGCTGGATTATTTAGCCTCAGGCGAAGCAAAATTGCGCGATCCGAGCAGGTATTTTTCGACCCGATACTACCTATTCATGTACAAGGATGTCGCTTTGGCGGGAATGCACTTGCTGAAGCACTTTCTCTCCAGCGGCGATCGCGAGCGCCGAAGACCTCATAAGCGCTTTGATCCTTTTTGGTACGACAAGATAGTCAAACTTACTCCAAACGAGGACCCGTTTCGGCGGTTCATGAATTCGCCCCTTGCCGCATCTCCCCATCCCGCGATTGTTGTGGGTGATAGGGCAAGTGCCAGCGAACTGCGGGAGTGGCTACACGATCAGCCTGAAGGGGGAGCCCAGAGGTCACCATTTGGCGTGCGAACAGTATTCGAGGTAGGCAGTGGGCAATCGGAAGCTAGCTTTCCTTATGCTAAGGCATTAGGCCGTTCGATTGATGAATTCGAAGATTCGGTCACGCATTTCGATCCGCTGCAAATTTCTAAGCTTCGTCTGAATGAGACGATAGTCCGAAGCTACCCATATTTTGACCTTGCAGCTGCCAACAAGCTGCAACAAGAGGTTCGGCGCCGATTCGAGAAAGAAGGACAGGCGCGGCCCCTTCCGTTGGTCAGCGTAATTATGCCTGCAAGAAATCGGCAGTCCGTGATTCTGCGGGCAGTATCGTCAGTCTTGAGACAAACGTACGACAATTTTGAGCTAATCGTGATTGATGATGGATCGACCGACGGTACGATCGATCGCTTAGCTACAGTTTCGGACAGCCGCGTTAAACTGGTTGAACAAGCGCATTCCGGCGTTTCAGCGGCCAGAAACAAGGGGCTGGAGGCGGCAACTGGCACCTACATATTCTACCTTGATACGGATAATCACTGGGAGCGGTGTTTCCTCGAGATTATGGTAAAATCCATGATCCTTGAGAATGTCGATGCTGCGCATGCGGCGCTGCGGGTCTATAATGACCGCGGTCAAATCTATTACCGTGGCGATGTGTATGATGTGCTCGCCATGGATCGTGAAAACTATATCGATATGAACGTGTTCGGACATCACCGTCGGTTCGTCGACGAGGGAATCCGATTTGATGAATCACTTGCGCGGTGCGTAGACTGGGACTTGATTAGGCGGCTCTCTCTAAAATCACCATCTTACTATGTCGCCTTTCCTGGCTGCAACTATGTGGATGATAGCGGTGAGCTAAAGAGAATTACCAATACTGAGTTGGTGGGAGATTTCTATAAATTATCAATTGAGCAGATGGCGCTCCCCCGCCAGGTCACCGGTCAAACAATGGTGCGCCCGCCGAAATACTCGATAATCTGGTCTATACAGCCTGGCGAACATCACTCGGTTGCGACACAGGTGTGGGATGCTGTGCGCCATTTGTCGAAGGGTGAGCACGAGCTTATCATCATCAACAATGCCTTGCCCGACGCCATGACCGCGCTTCTGGCGGAACTTTCAATGTCGGTACGTGGCTTGAGGGTGATCCACCTTTGGCGAACGTTTATGTTCTTTCCCGCGGCCAACTTAGGCGCGAAACTGGCATGTTCCGAAAGATTGTTTTTTTGGGATGGTAGGCTGCGATATGACGGGGATCAAATTGATAAACTGATGACGGCATTTAGCCCTTCATTTGACGTCTGCTTTCCCCTAGTGGTCGATAATGAGGGCAAGGCGGTCGAAGGGCTGTTTACTGTATCCCATGATTCGGCGTGTCTCCAGGCCATCGCCGGCATGCAGATTATCGATAGAAATGTCGGAGATGCGTTCGGCGTTGCTGCACGACATTTTCCTGTCGCGATAAGCAAGAGCGCCTTTGAGAGGCAGAATGGCTTTAGCTCGAATCTTTGCCTAAACAATGGACTTGTAGGTTTCGTCGTCGCGTCGTGGCGCCAAAATACTCATAAGGTAGTGATGCACCTTGGCTCGCGGTTCACCGCCGAACGGGAGAGGAGTACGTGCGGAACGAGTGTTGCACAGGCGCGCGAGCAAGAATGGTTCATGCAAAACATTGGTCCGCTGCCCAGTATCGAAATTTCGTTCACGAAGGTCCGAACGAAGCCTTCTGCTGTGCCGCAGAAGTATCATGTGTCCCATGGGTTGCTTGAGGCGGCGCCTATTACCCTGCCAGCCAATCTGCGCATCACTCGTTCCGGTTCTAAGTCGATTCAAATCCGGTGCCCGGCGCCAGCTGGACCAGCTAGCCAAGCTTGGGGAGACTATCATTTCGCTCTCTCTTTGAAAACCGCATTTGAGTGCTTAGGACATCGTTGCGAGGTGCGTCTGCGTGATCATTGGAACTATCCTACGCATGACGTAGATGTCGTGCTTCATTTGCGCGGGATTGTGGACGTCAAGGCGGTGCCGGGCGCCGTTAACTTTTTGTGGCTTATAAGTCACCCCGATAAACTGCGAGCGTCCGAGCTTGAGGGCATGTCCGGGGTTTTTGTTTGCTCGGAAAAATCGCGACTGGACGTCCGTCAAAGGTATGGGGTCAGCTCGTCTATCCTTCCGCAGGCGACAGATGCTCATCGCTTCTCATTCCTGGATGAAGGGACTGTGACGTCGATTTCACAGCGCTTTTTGTTCATCGGAAATTCGCGGCGCGAGCCACGCCAAATCGTTTTGGATTCCGTGAAGATGAACTTGCCGCTCGATATTTATGGGCAGGATTGGGAGTTTTTTGTCGACGCGTCCTATATTCGTGGGAAGCACATCGACAATTCCAATCTTGCTCATTGGTATAGATCAGCGCTGTGTGTTTTGAACGATCATTGGCCTAGCATGGCGCGTGCAGGGATTATCTCGAACAGATTGTTTGATGTGATTGCCTGCGGCGGAGTGGCGATTACAGATGAAATAGCGGGCGTTCAGGAGATATTCGGTGAACACGTGAAAGCATACTCTGGTCGGCGAGACCTGGAAGTTTTGACAGAGAGTGTTAACGAGTGGGCGCCAACTCTATCGCAAAGACGCGAAATGAGCGCTGAGCTGTTATCAAATCATTCGTTCGATACGCGCGCGCGGCAGATTATAGAATACTTGGCCAAAGCTTGAGTGTAGAGTTTCTTATTATGACAGATGTTAAGCCAATTGCATTTTATCTTCCTCAGTTCTATCCGAACGCCATCAATGATATCAATTGGGGACAGGGTTTCAGTGAATGGCGGAGTGTGGTGAAAGCTAAACCGTTGTTCGATGGACACTTCCAGCCACGTCTGCCCGGTGCGTTAGGTTTTTACGATCTCCGCAGTCAGGAGGTGTTTGAGGAGCAAGCTGACTTAGCCCGTGCTGCCGGCGTTTTCGGCTTTTGCTTTTACTACTATCGGATGGGAAGCCGGCGCCTTCTAGAGCGGCCACTTCATTCGTATTTAGACGGAGGGCGCCCAGATTTTCCATTTATGTTTTGTTGGGCCAATGAAAGCTGGACGCGAGCGTGGGATGGTAAGTCTGACGATTTGCTGCTCGAACAATTATACGACGACGTCACGAAACAGGGGCTTATTGCCGACCTTGTCGAGGCGACGAAGGATCCGCGGTATATTCGTATCAAGGAGAAGCCATTCGTGCTCATCTACCAGGTTGAGCGGATCCCTGACCGTAAGCTTTGGTTAGAAGAACTTAGGCAGGCGGTTTGGTCTCGGACTGGGCAGGAACTGACGATAGGATGTGTCTTCTCGCCTGGTCTCAGACTCGAAATGTTGCGGGACGTCGATTCAGTTGTACAGTTCCCGCCGCATCGTCTACCTCGCAATCTCCCTCGCAAATTGATTGATGTCGAAACGGTCAGCCCCTTCGATACGTCTCGCGAAGATTATTTCGAATCTTATGACGCCATCGTTGAGGCCGCGCTAACGCGCGTGGACGGTTTTGAAAGGATGTATCCCGGAGTGACGCCTGATTGGGATAACTCTCCGCGCAGGTCGAAGAATGCGCATGTCGTTGTTGGTAGCACGCCGGCAAAGTTTGCAGCCTGGGTCCGAAGGGCCAGCGATGTGAGCCGCGAAAAGTTCCAATCTGGCAGTATTGATGCGCCGCTTCTGTTCGTTAATGCTTGGAATGAATGGGCCGAGGGTGCCGTGCTGGAGCCAACGGAAAGTTTGGGTACGGCATACCTTTCGGCGCTTACTCAAGGGATTTCTTTGCAAGCTCCGTCTAAATTGTAGACTCGGTAAATCTAGGAGGCTATTTTATCAGCGGAGATACCTCGTATAAGAGTTGCGGGTGCTTAATGCCCACTCTTGGAATGTGATCCCAATGTACGAGCCCTTTGCAAAAATCCGAAAACATGTGCCAGGCTACAAATTTGAAGTTGTTTTCGACGTTGGAGCCAACGTCGGAAATCTAACAAAACAGTTCCATGAGGAACTCCCGTCGGCGAGAATATTTGCGTTCGAACCAGTGTTGTCAACATATGAGGCTGCGTGTGTGCAGACCATAGATTGTAGCGGAGTGACCATATTAAATTTAGCGCTCGGCGCGTCAGAGGGGACGGCTCACATGACGATCGGAGATAACTCTGAGATGAACAGAGTCGATCGGCGTCGGGGCGATCATGTGGTGCAGATGAGCACGGTTGATCATATTTGTTCGGGTCGCCAGATTTCCGGCATCAGCTATCTCAAAATTGATACGGAAGGGCATGACCTGGAGGTATTGCGAGGGGCGTCGCATATGCTCCAAAATACCGACTTCGTAGAATGCGAGGTTAGTCTCAATAGATACAACAAATACCATGTTTTGTACGATGATGTGAATGGCTTCCTCGAGCCATTCGGCTTTGGTGTTTTTCATTTATTTGAACAAACGATGGAGTGGATTGCAAAGGCACCCATTCTGCGGCGTGCAAATGTCGTTTTTGTGAGCTCAAGAATTTACGGGAATGTCTAATGTCGACTTGTTGTCGCGGTGTCGTTCCCAACCTACCAAGAGTGCAGGCGGCATTATCTATGGCGCGAAAATCAGTGGCGACGGAGGCGGCTCGCAGGCACTGGATTGGGGCGAACAATAGAAGTTGCAGTTTGAGATGGATTACGCTCGAGAGAGTAAGGGTAGTAGGTATAAGAGCCGAATCTGTTCAAATCTCTACCGAAACCGGGAAGTTTATCTCGTTTAGGCGCTGCATTAGCAGGACATGCTAGCGAGAGTTTGCAACATGTGTTTGTGCAAGATAACGTGCGCTGCGGACCCGGTAGAGGACATGGATTTTTGTCAGGTTTTTTCAAGAAGTACGAGGGCTTCTGCCCTATATGCCAAAAGCACGCATCATTCCAGGCGTCCGGCGAGTGGTTTCGAGGCCGATTGATCTGCTCAACATGTCCTAATGGGTCGGTTCCCAGAGAGCGTGCTTTGGCGCTCGTCTTGGAGGAAACATTTCCACATTGGCGATATTTGCAGATTCACGAATCGTCTCCGATAAGCCGGGGGATTTCGGTCAAGCTCGCCCGTGAAGCGAGACACTTAGTTCAAACTCAGTTCTATCCCGATCTTCCACGGGGATCGACCGAACGCGAATTCAGAAACGAGGATCTACAGAAACTCACGTTTGAGGATAGGGCATTCGACCTTTTCATTTCGCTGGACGTTTTGGAACACATTCCGGATCCAGAGGCGTGCATCAATGAAATTTGGCGTACCCTGAAACCTGGCGGCGCCATGATCAGCACGTGGCCCGTCCGCAACAATCAGGTTGACGCCGTCGAACGGCGTGTCGTCTTCAACGACGATGGAACGCTCACGCACCTCAAGCCCGAGGAGTGGCACGGCAATCCTGTCAGCGACAAGGGTGCACTTGTGACGGTCGATTATGGCTACGATATCCATAAAAAGATAGCGGAGTGGAAGCCATTCGATGTCCGTGTGTATCGCTTTGCCGATGCGACGCATGGAATTTTGGGAGAATACACCGAAGTGTTTCTCGCTCGCAGACCGCTGAACTCATAACGTCAGACGATGTGCGTATCGATTCCGGTTCGGGATACTAGTCAGGCACGAGCATCACGACGCCAGCCAAATAGTTGTGACGGATGTATGCCGATGCGATGCGCAATCGCCGAAACGCTTGCACCGGGCTCCATCGCCTCAGCCAGCCCGCTCCTTGATTTCATCCGACCAGCGCCGCCGAAACTGCCGCGGCGCACCCTCGAGCCGTTCCGGAACGGCTTCGATCATATGGAAGTTTCGTAAGCGACAAGGAGACCCCATCTGGCAGGCGTGATGGACGTCGCGCTATGGCAGGCATCTGATTTCTCTGACTGTGAGGATCTATGTCTACGCCTACGGCTAGCCCTAGAATGATCCATATGATTGAGGCGGTAACGGATCGACTTGAGGGTTCTCCCCGCCAGTTGCGACGTTTCTGGTCTGACGAATTTAAGGTCGAGGCCGTTGAGGAGGCTTGCCGGCCTGGAGTGAATATCTCGGCGATCGCACGACGGATCGGCATTACGCCCTCTCAACTCTACCGGTGGCGGCGAGACCTTCTGAACGAGAGCGAGCCGGACCATGTGGCGTCGGCTGAAAGTGGACAGAGATCGATGATCGGGGTCAGCTCTGTCGTCGAGGTGGTCATCGGCGACGTTGTAATCCGGGCCGGTGCTGAGATCGACGAAGCGCATTTGCAGCGCGTTATCCGAGCGGTACGCTCGGCATGATCCCGTCAGGCGTGAAGGTCTTCCTTGCCAGCCATCCGATCGACTTCCGCAAGGGGCCGGACAGCCTGCTTTCGCTGGTGCGGGATGCTGGCAGTGATCCGTTCAACGGAGCGCTCTATGTCTTTCGGGCGAAACGAGCGGACCGGATCAAGATCGTATGGTGGGATGGCTCGGGCGTCTGCCTTTATGCCAAACGGCTAGAGAAAGCTCAGTTCTGCTGGCCACGTATCGGCCACAGCCGCGTCCAGCTGAATCATGCCCAGCTTCTGGCTTTGGTGGATGGTATGGACTGGAAGCGGGTGCGGTCGACGCCCGTCAAGCCTCCCGAGATTGTTGGGTAAAACCACTGCGGCGAAGTGAATCAGGTGCCTGAAACCGCGGGCGGATCACGGCAAAATATGCTCTGATCTGACCCATGACGCGACCCGAGATCGAGCTCCCGGATTGCGGATTCCAGGAATTAACCGGACGGGATTCCGATCAAAATCCGGACAGCGTTCCGATCTGAAGCCGGACAGCATTCCAATCAATTACCGGA
>NZ_JBNDIG010000017.1:0-91181 GCF_050434285.1 Ensifer sp. KUDG1 | reverse complement strand
AGCTCGTCAGGCTCATAACCTGAAGGCCGCAGGTTCAAATCCTGCCCCCGCAACCAAATCATAAAGCCCGCATGGAGAAATCCCGCGGGCTTTTGGTGTTCTAAGGCACAGGAAACCGAGCAAACGCCGGCGCGAAACTCAACCTCGCTCCTGTGACCCAATGACATCGCGCAGAATGGCATTCAGCGCCAACGGTCGCTCCAGCGGGACGTAATGGCCGCAAGCCGGGAGAATGTGCACACGGCCGCCGGCGGCAATAGGCAAGGCAGGTGGCTCGCGCCTCACTCCGGCGGCTGCAGGCGGTCCTTGGGGACAATCAGGTGGATGATCAGGCCTTCCGGACGCCACTGGCGGAGAATTTCGCCGCCGAACTGCCTTTCGATCGTCAGCTTGGCGAGCTTGGTACCGAAGCCTTCGGTCTCGGTTCGGGTTACCGGAGGGCCGCCCTGTTCGGTCCATTTCAGTTCCAGGGTATCGCCACGATCGATGCATTCGATGTCGAGCGAACCGCTGGCGGTCGACAGGGCGCCGTATTTGGCGGCGTTGGTGGCGAACTCGTGCACGACCAGGGAAAAGCCGGTGATCGCGGCGCGCGGGATGCCAAGATCGCAGCCTCGGGTCGTGACCCGGCGAAGGCCTTGGGGCGTATCGCCGTCATAGGGTGAGAGCAATGTCGAAAGCAGCGCCTGCAGATTGGCGCGGCCTTCGCCTGCACCGTTACGGTCGGGAGTCGGCAAGGTGAGCACGTGCGCGCGCGCAAGCGACCCCAACCGTGCGACGACGGCAGACGCCAGCTCTTCGGCGGATGCGGCGGCCTTGGCGCTCAGCGACACGACGCTGCTCGAAACCATGAACAGGTTCTTTACCCGGTGCGCCATCTCCTGGATCAGCAGATCCTTCTGCTGCTCGGCCTGCCGGCGCTCGCTGATGTCGCGAGCGATCTTGGAGGCACCGACGACCACGCCGGTATTGTCGCGGATCGGTGAAATCCGCAGCGAGATCGGGATCAGCCCGCCATCCTTGCGCTGTCTGACGGTTTCGAAGTGGTCAACGCGCTGACCGGCGCGAACATTTGCCAGGATCTCCAGTTCTTCGCCGAGACGATCCTCCGGGATCAGCAGCGTGACCGGGCTGCCGACCGCTTCTTCTACCGTATAGCCATAGAGGCGCTCAGCGCCGGCGTTCCAGCTGGTGATGACGCCGTTCAGGTCCATCGAGAGGATCGCATCTTCCGAGGATTCAACGATCGCCGCCAGTTGTTGGGCGGCGCGTTCCGTCGCGCGGCGGACCGTCAGTTCCTGTTCGGCCGCCTTGAGCAGATGGGCGTTGTCGATGGCAATCGCGGCATGCGCGGCGATCGAGGTCACCGTCGCTTCGGTCTCGGCGGTAAAGACGCCCGGCAGATCATGGCCGAAGAAAAGCCCGCCGTGGACATCACCGGACCGTGAGAGCACCGGAACAGCGAGGTAGCTTACCACCGGCAGGTGACCCTTCGGCATGCCGAAATGCGGCGCGGATTTTCCATAACGCGGGTCAGTGCGGATGTCGTCGGAGCGCACGATGCCGCGACCGCGAAAGGTCGGATCAAACACGGCGGTGTTGCGGGGCAACTGGAAGTTTTCGAAGGCCGCGCGCGGCGCGCCGGAGAGGGTGTAGAGCGTGTAGCGCTCGCCGTCCGGGTCGGTAAGATTGTAGAAGAAGGCGCCGAACTTTGCGCCCGTCAGCTCCGTGGCGGCATCGGTCACGGTCTGCACGATGTGATCGAGATCGAGATTGCCGGCGATTGCCTTGGCTATCCGGTCGACCGCCTGCAGCCGGCGCTCGGCTGCCTTGCGCTGGGAAATGTCGAGGATGCTGACATAGGTGCGCTCGCAGCGGAGGCCTTCGAACGTGACGGTGAAGACCACATGCAGCCGCCGGCCGCGCAACGTCTGAACGACGGCCTCGCTGCCGAAGCGCCTCTGACCCTGCCAGAGCGTCACCAGTTCTTCGAGGAAGATCGGCGCCGTTTCCGGCAGAAAGACGTTGGAGAGCGACCGGAGCAACTCGTCCTTTTCGGTGGCCTCGAACAGTTCCACGGTGAAAGGATTGACGTCGACGATACGCACCTGCGCGATCGCTTCGTTCAGCCGCTCGGGGTGTGCCTTCAGATGGGCGCGCAGATCCTCGACACCTTCCGAGCGAAGCCGATCCAGCAGATCGCAGACCCCGGAAAAGTCCTGCTCCCAGACTGCGACTCCGGCGTTCTCGAAAATCTCGCGAAACCGCGCCTCGCTCTCGCGATAGGGCTGTTCGGAGGCGTTTGCGCCACTATTGTCGACCAGCATATTGACCGCTCCCACGAACTCGAAGTGGAACCGCATCGGTGATGGCCACACGTTGCGAAAGGCCGCCGCTGCTTGGCGGGGCGTTCTGAAAAACTACCGCAAGCGCGCCGAAATGCAACGGTGTCCGAGGGGAAGAAGGCTCTATCAAGCGTCCTCCCTCAGTGCCGGAAACGCAAGACGGATTTGGACTCGGCGACGAGCAGGGTCGCGGCCTCGAGCAATTGCCGAGGGTTGAACGGCTTTGCCAGCAGAGCGGTGTCGGCAAAGCCGCGCGGCAGAGCCTCGCGACCGTAGCCGGATACGAAGACGAACGGGACCTTTTTGTCGGTCAAGGCTGCGGCGATCGCATCAACCGGCTGGCCGCGTAGATTGGCGTCGAGCAGCGCGGCATCCAACGCCATCTCGTTGATCAGGCGCAACGCATCGCCGGGTGTCGCTGCGGGCCCGGCGACCTCGGCATCCTCTTCCTCCAGGATCGCGGCGATTTCGAAGGCGATCAGCGCCTCATCCTCAACCACCAATATGCGCTTTCCCTTGAGCGTCGTCGATGCAACCTGGGCACCGGCCGCCGGCCCTTCTGGTAAAGGTTCCTCCGCGTCGTGCTCGGTGATCGGCGGAACATCGGCTTCAAGCGGGAGCCACACCTCCCACCGCATGCCATCGGCCTCGGTCTTCAGGTGGGCGCTTCCGCCTCCGCCCGTCGCGACCTTCTCGATCAGCCGCGTGCCGAAGCCTAGACCAATCGGGGTTTTGAGCGGTGGTCCACCCCGTTCGATCCAGTTGAGACAAAGGGCATTGCCGGTCACGCTCCAATCGATCGAGACCGATCCCTTGTTCGAGGAAAGCGCGCCGTGTTTTGCCGCGTTGGTCCCAAGTTCATGCAAGACCATTGCCATATGTGTTGCCGTCTGCGCGTCGAACCGAACGGGTGGACCGGAGGTCGTGACCCGGCGCTCGTCGGCAGCGCCCCACAAAAGCTGGTCGCGAATGATGTCGTCGAGGTCAGCCCCCTCCCAGGCGGTTCGGGTCAGAAGCGAGTGCATGCGCGACATCGACTGCAGGCGTCCGCTGAAGCTGGCGGCAAAGTCGGCCGGGGTCTTGGCCGAACGCAAGGTATGCTGGGCGATCGCCTGAACCGAAGCGAGCATGTTCTTGACGCGGTGGCTCAGTTCGCTGAGCAGGCGTTGCTGGGTCTCTTCCGCGCGCTTGCGGTCGGTGATGTCCCGTGCCGCGCCGAACCACTCGGCGATCTCGCCTTTGCCGTCGAGCATCGGTACGGCGCGCGAATGGGTCCAGCCGACGCCGCCGTCGCGGCGGATGACCCGGTGCTCCATTTCGAAAACGGCCTTGTTGTCGATGGCGTCATCGATGCGCGCGAGCATCAGCGTCTGGTCTTCGGGCGGGATGTAGGTTTCGAGCCAACTGCCGCTCGGCTCGTCCGTATCGGCAACGAAGTCCTTGCCCTGCAGAAACCGCATCTCGTGCCAGTCGGGGCCCATGCGGTAGATGATATCCGAACTCGCGGTGACGAGCGCGCGGAACCGCTCTTCGCTCGCGCGTAGGGTTTCCGCAGCTTCGGTGCGATACTGTGAGATCTTCAGGTGCGCCTCGATCCGGGCCAGCAGTTCGCGCGCGCTGAAGGGTTTGATCAGGTAGTCGTCAGCGCCGGCCTGCATGCCCTCGATCCGGCTCTCCTCGCCGGCGCGCGCCGACAGAATGATGATCGGCACGGTGTTCGTGCGCGCATCCGCGCGCAAGCGCCTGAGCAACTCGATCCCGTCGAAGCCTGGCACCATGATGTCGGTGAGGATTAGGTCCGGCTTCTGCAATCCGACGGCGGCGAGTGCGTCTTCGCCATTGCCGACCACCTTGAGATCGTATTGTGCGCTGAGAAGGCGGCGCAGATAGTCGCGCATGTCGGCGTTATCATCGACGATCAACAGGGACCGACGGCCGCCATCTCGCTGTTCAGTCACATGCGGAGCCGGATCAACCTCGGGCAGGCCCGTATCCGGGGACGGATGATCCGGCAGCCATCGCAGTGCCTCCTCCACGAAGGGTGCGGCGCCGGTCGACGTTGACGGGCGATCTTCGCCATTGCCGTTCCGGTGTTGCGCGGACGCGCGGCTGCCTTTGGCGATCGCCACGCGTATGGTCGTGCCTTCGTCGATGCGGCTTTCGGCGGTGACCGTTCCGCCGTGAAGCTGCACCAATTCCTGGACGAAGGCGAGCCCGATGCCTGAGCCCTCCTGGCTGCGACCCCTTGCGCCTTCAACGCGATGGAAGCGCTCGAAAAGCCTGGGCATCTCGTTGGCCGGAATGCCGATGCCGGTATCGCGGACGGTCAGGACGAAATCATCGTCCTCGGCCGCGAGTTTAACGGTGACCTCGCCCTCAAGCGTGAACTTGAAGGCGTTCGAGAGAAGGTTGAGAACGATCTTTTCCCACATCTGGCGATCGACATAGGCCGGCTCCGGCAACGCCGGTGTGTCGACGGTCAGACGCAACCCCGCCATTTCCATCGCCGATCGAAAAGCGCTGGCAAGCTCTGACGTTGCGGTCGCAAGGTTCGTCGGCTCGAAGCGTGCCTGTAGCCGTCCGGCTTCGATGCGTGAGAATTCAAGCAGCGTGTTGACCAGCTTGAGCAGGCGCAGCGAGTTGCGATGGGCAACGAGCAGGCGATCACGATCATCGGGCCGCTCCTGGCTGCGGGCCAGAAGGTCCTCGATATGGCCGAGCATCAACGTGATCGGCGTGCGGAACTCGTGGCTGACATTGGAGAAAAAGACGGTCTTTGCGCGGTCGATCTCCGCCAGTGCGTCGGAGCGCTTACGTTCGTCTTCATAGGACTGGGCGTTGCCGATGGCGCTGGCGATCTGCGCCCGCATGAGATGCAGGAAGTCGTGGTAATGCTCGTCGAGCGTCAGGCGGGGATTGATGCCGACCACGAGAAAACCGGCGGCATCGCGGGCATTGGCCGCGGGCAACGGGAGGACGATTGCCGTGTGGGGCAGGTCGAGGCCGGATGCGCTCGCGGAGCTCGGGAAACGGCTTGCGAGATCATCGACAAGGAAGGGCTTCAGGTCGGCACCGAATTGCCAGCCGGCGGAACTGTCCTGTTGCGCCAACTCGACCTTTGCCGGGCACAGCGCGTGATCCGGTTCAAGGCCTGCCAATCCGGAAAGCCGGGCTCGTCTCCGGCCGGGCTCCACGAGATAGAGAAGGGCGAAGGGCACGTCTCGTTCGTGCTTCCTGAATGTCTCCGTTGCGATCGCGCAGGCCTCGTCGGGCGTTCGCGCATCGCCGGAGCGGGAAGCAAGATCCCGAAGGACGACGATGCGGCGCTCGCCGATCACCTTCTCGGTAATTTCGGTCACGGTGGCGAGCACGCCGCCAATGCCATTTGCTGCGGTTTCGTCGGGCACCGGACTGTAGGCGATGGTGAAATGCGTCTCTTCCAGGAAACCGTGCCTGTTGATCTCGAGCTCGATGTCGTCGTTCCACGTCGCAGGCCCGCCGTTGAAAGGCGTGTCGATCAACGGTTTCAGCACATGCCAGATCTCGCTCCAGCATTCGCTGACCGGTTTGCCGAGCGCCCAGGGGTGTTTTGCGCCGAGCACCGGGCGATAGGCCTCGTTGTAGATTGAGACATAATGCGGTCCCCACCACAACAGGAGCGGAAACCGGTTGCGCAGAAGGAAGGGGATCATGATCTTCAGCGTCGGCGACCAATTTCCCATCGGCCCGAGCGAGGTCTGCGACCAGTCAAAGTCGTCGATCAGCGACTGCATCTCGTCGTGTGCCGCGGGCCACGCCATTTCCTTGGCTGCGACTGCGCTGTCGGACGTGTTCTCGGCGTCTGACATGGCGTTGATCCCCGATAGATGACGCTCAAGCAACGTAAACGCTCGGTTTCGGTAACGGTTCCCTAGCGACGAGCGGTACGATGTCGGACGTTTTTTTGGGGGAGGAGGGGGATGGAAATGGTGCAAAAGCATGACCGCCCTTGCCGAGAGCGGCCGTGCGCGATGCGGGTGGTGCGAAACTAGCCGTTCAGCATTGTGCCATCTTGCTGATCTGCAGGTTTCGTCGCCAGCCAGAAGAGCAACGTAACGAGGCTGAGCGCTGCGCCCATCAAGCAGACGCCCTGCCATCCGCCATGCGCGTAGGCGACGGTTGAGAGGGACGATCCGAGCCCGCTGCCGAGCGAATAGAACAGCATATAGGCGGCGGTCAGCCGGTTCTGGGCTTCCGGTCGCACGCGATAGATCAGAGCCTGGTTCGTCACGTGCACAGCCTGAAGGCCGAAGTCGAGTATCAGGACGCCGGCAACGAGCCACAGGAGCGAATGCTCCAGAAGCGAGATCGGCAGCCACGCGGCGAGCATCAGCGCGAGCGATATCCCCGTCGTCCTCTGTCCAAATCCGAGATCGGCCCAGTGTCCGGCGCGCGAGGCGGCGAGCGCTCCGGCAATCCCTGCCAGTCCAAAGAGGCCGACCTCAGTATGCGACAGCGAAAAGGGCGGCACGCTCAGCGGCAGGACAAGCGGGGTGAGCAGCGTCGTCACGTTGGCGAAGATCAACATCGCGATGATGCCGCGGACGCGCAGAACCGGCTCCTGGGCAATCAGCGTGAAGGTGGAGGAGACAAGGCGGAGATAGCTAAGCTTGCTCGTTTCCCGTTGTTGATGCGACAGCAGCTTGTAAAGCAGTAGCGCGATCAAGAGGGTAAGCGCGGCAGATACGAAGTAGACCGCCCGCCAGCCGGCCAGATCGGTCAGCAATCCCGCGACGGCGCGAGCCGACAGAATGCCGATGACGATGCCGCTGGTGACAAATCCGACCACCCGGCCCCGTTCGGAAGGGTGGGAGAGACTGGCCGCATAGGCGACCAGCGCCTGCGTGAGCACGGCGAGCATGCCAACTGCGGCAATGGAAACCATCAGCATTTCGACAGTTGCCGAAAAAGCGACGAAGCCGAGGGCGACGACCGACAGCAGCGACTGAAAGACGATGATCTTGCGGCGATCGAAAAGGTCTCCGAGAGGAACAAGCAGGATCAGCCCGAGCGCGTAGCCAAGTTGGGTTGCGCCGACGATCAGGCCGGCGCGGGTTTCCGACAGATCGAGATCGGCAGCCATGACGTCGAGCAAAGGGTGAGCGAAATAGGCGTTGGCGACGGCGAGGCCGGCGGCGAAGGCAAAGAGTGTCATCATCGGACGCGTCAGCGGCGATGACGGGCAGGCCTTGCCGACCGGGCAGGGGACATCGTTTGCAGCGCCGGCCGGCGCCGCAGCAATTTTACCATCCATTGGACGTGTTCCTTGTTTTGGTTTAATAATGAAACCAAGAAATGGATATCATTTTGGTTTCATAATGCAACCAAAATTCCAAATGGAGATCATGCATGGTGGCCCGCAGACGGCTGAAGGAAGACTATTGCCCGAGCGCGCGATCGCTGGATGCGATCGGCGACTGGTGGTCGCTGCTGATCGTGCGCGATGCTTTCGATGACGTGCGCCGCTTCAGCGACTTTCAAAAAAGCCTCGGCATTGCCAAGAACATCCTGACCGACCGCCTGAAAACGCTCGTCGAGCGCGGCATTCTCGAAACGGTTCCGGCCGGCGAGGCGAAGGCCCGGGTCGAGTACCAGTTGACGGCGATGGGCCGCGACCTCTTTCCGGTCATGGTCGCCTTGCGGCAGTTCGGGGAAAAGCATCTGTTTCAGCCGGGCGAGGAGCATTCCCAATTGGTCGAGAAGGAAACGGGCCTGCCGGTCAAGCTTGATATCCGCACACAGGATGGCAAGCCGATCGACGCGGCAGGAACGGTGCTGATCAAGGTTCCCGAAGCGTGACGTCGCTTCAGACCGGTTCGCGCGCCCGATGCAATGAACCGTTCTAACTTTAGACGAATGTTCAGCTTTCTCTGCTAGTCTGCACCGAGTCTTTCCGCAGTTCGGGAAATGGGCGATGGGCGTTGTGACGCTAGACCAGGTAGAAGGCCAGATCGCGCGGGGCTTTCGCTATCTGCATTTTTCGCCGGAGATTGAAGAACTCTTCCGCAAGGACTATGCGGCAGAGCGCGTGCGGCTCGCCGCAATCTGGGGCGTGATCGGCATCTTCATCTACGATCTCGTCTATTTCGGCGACCACACGATGTTGCCGGATGTCTTCGCCGGGTTGTTCACCGTTCGCTTCCTGGTGTTCACGCCCTTCGTCATTGCCTGCATCCTGGCGGTGCGCCGCTGGCCGGACGCCCGCCTTTACGACGTCCTGGCGGTGGCGATCGCGGTGCTCGGCGTCACCTTGCCGATGGCGGTGGCCACGCAGAGCACCAGTCCCTACCTTTTCGTTTACCAGAACGGCAATTCCGCCGCCTTCCTATTCTTCGTCATCGCGCTCCGGCCGCGGTTCCTGGCCGTCGTTTCGGGGCTTGCGCTGATGTGCGCGTCGCACTTCACCACGACGCATCTGACCGGCGCTTTCGACGACGTAACCTATTCCGGCATCATCACCTTCTATCTGACGCTGTCGATCTTCCTGGCGGTGAGCGCCTATTTCCTGGAGCAGAAGGACCGACAGAATTTTCTCAATCAGCTGAGAGGCAGCCTCCTTTGCCAGCAACTCGAACGCAACGCTGAACGGGATGAACTGACGGGTCTGTTGAACCGCCGGTCGCTGGCGCGGATCGGCGGCATGCTGTGGAACGACGCACCGGGCGATACCGCAATTTCGGCGATCTTGCTCGACATCGACCACTTCAAGCGGTTCAACGACGTTCACGGCCATATCGAAGGCGACGCCTGCATCCGCGCTGTTTCACAATGCATCCGCTCCACGGTCGACGAGGCTGCCTTCGTCTTCCGTTTCGGCGGGGAAGAGATTCTGGTGCTGGCGCCCGGACGGGAGCCGCTGCCGACTTTGGCGATGGCAGAGCGGATCAGGGTGGCGATCGAAGGGCTGCGCCTACCGCATCGCGGACTGACCGATGGCTGCGTGACCGCGAGCCTCGGGGCAGCGACGGCGATCGCCGCGGATACCACGCTCGAGCGGCTGCTACAGAAGGCAGACGACGCGCTTTACGAAGCCAAGCGCATGGGCAGGAATACGGTCGTGCTGGCCAAGGACGCCGAGCCAGACGCGCAGGTTGCCTAAGCGGCAGTCGAGCCGGGAAAGGTGCGGCCTCCCGGCCCCCAAATCAGCGACAGGTCCGGGCGTGAGCTTTCATCAACAGGGGACGGCGATGACACGATCGGCCGAGGGGTGGGCGAGGATATCCATCTGCACCCCGTAGATGCGTTCGAGGGTCGTCTTTTCCATGATCTGGTTCGGCCGGCCGCTGGCGACGAGCCCGCCGGAATGGAGCGCAACGATCTGGTCGCAGAAGCGGCTCGCCATGTTGATGTCGTGCAGCACGAGAATGACAGTCAGGCCGCTGGCGCGTGACAGGGTGCGAACGAGTGAAAGCACCTCGATCTGGTGGGCGACGTCGAGAGCGGCCGTTGGCTCGTCGAGCAGCAGGCATGCCGCGTTCTGCGCCAACAGCATCGCGAGCCAGGCGCGCTGGCGTTCGCCGCCGGAAAGCGTGTCCACCAGCCGGTCGGCAAGCGGCAGCATGTGCGTGCGCTCCAGCGCCCGCTCGACGCTCTCACGGTCGTCACGTCCGAACCGGCCGAGCGCGCCGTGCCACGGGTAGCGGCCCATCGCCGTCAGTTCCCGAACCGTCATGGCCGGAGCGGCGGGGATCTGCTGCGGCAGATAGGCGACCCGGCGGGCAAAGTCGCGGGTCGGCCAGGCGTCGAGAGGCTTGCCATCGAACGCGATTGCGCCGGACGACGGCGCCTGCTGTCGGGCCAGCATCTTCAGAAGGGTCGACTTGCCCGAGCCGTTATGGCCAACGAGCGCCAGCATTTCGCCCTTGGCGATTTCCAGCTTCGTCGGGTGCAAAAGCACGCGATCGCCGACGGAAAAGCTGGCGTCGCGCACCGCAAAGAGTGGTTTTGCGTCCGTCATCGGGGCTCCTGCAATGTCTGCCGACGGACCGAGATCGGACCGCGTTTCGATTTGATCGGATAGGCTGTTCAAGGCCGGTTTCATTGGGCGCGACCTCGCCAGATCAGCCAAAGGAAGATCGGTCCGCCCAAAAGCGCCGAGATAAGTCCCGGTGCCATCGGCCATGGCCAGGCGAGATTGCGGCCGATCCAGTCCGCTCCAACGAGGAAGGCGGCGCCGGTGAGGGCGCAGGCAGCGACGAGATCGCGTTCGCGGCGGAACCCGGCCTGGGCGACGAGATGGGGAACCATGAGCCCGATAAAGCTGACCGGCCCGACGATCATCGTTGCGGCGGCAATGGCGATGGCGGCGGCGAAGAACAGGGTGGTCCTCGCCGCACGGTCGGGAATGCCGATCGCTGTTACCGCCGTATCACCGAGCGGCAGTGCCGCGAGCCAGCGACCAAGAACGAGCGCTGCAGCCGTTGCGGCAAGGGCGACGACGCAGACCATGACCGCGTCGGTAAGGCGTACGGCGCCGATCGATCCGGAGAACCAGCTGAGAAGCGCCGCACCGTTCGGGCCGCCGCTTGCAAGGAACAGGACCAGCAGCGCATGGACCATGCTGCCGAGGCCGACGCCGACGAGAAGCGTTCGTTCCGGCTGGAAAGAGGCGCGCCGGGCCAGCGTCGCGACGAGCGCGAGCACCGCGGCGGCGCCGATCGCCGAGACGGCAAGCTTGGACCAGACCGCGCCCGCCGGCACGATCATGAAGGCGATGATCAGCCCAAGGCCGGCACCATGGCCGACGCCGAGAAGATCGGGGCTGGCGAGCGGATTGCGCAAGGCGCGCTGCAGAAGCAGACCTGCAACGGCGAGGCACGTCCCGGCGCCCGCGGCGCCGAGCAGGCGAGGGAGACGCCAGTGCCACGGCACGGCCGGATCTGAGGGGGAGAGGATCTGCCACCCGTGATCGCTGACGCCGGCCAGGACCGAGAGCGCCGAGGCCACAAGCAGGAGGACGAGAAGCAACGCCAGGCCGACCATGGGCCGGCGCAGCCGGCGCGCGGAAAGCGGCGTCCGGTCCGTCCGCGGGCGCTCCGCCTGCCGCCCGGTAACGGCGAGGAACGCTAGCAGCGGACCGGTGAAGAGGCCGGCGGCCGCACCGGCGGGAATGTCGCCGGCATAGGGCGCGAGCAGAGCGAGTGTCTGGTCGATGAACAGCAGCAGGATCGCGCCGACGAAAGCGGCCGGGAGCGGATTGTGGGACCGTCGCGGCCACAGACGCCGCGCCAGTGCGGGTGCAGCAAGTCCGATGAAGCCGATGATGCCGATTTCGGCGGTCACGATCGCTGCCAGCGCGGATGCGAGCCCGAGCAGCGACACTTTGACGACGGCCGGCGACAGCCCAAGGCTGCGGGCCGGCCCGTCGCCAAGCGAGAGCAGCCGCAAAGGGCGCAGAAGCAGGATCATGACCAGTCCGACGGTGCCGACCTGTGCCGTCAGCCTTGCCATCGATTGCCAGCCGCTCTGCTGCAGCGATCCCGCCTGCCAGGTCAACAGGTCGCTCAGGAAGTCATGATGGAAGAGGATGAGTAGGCCGTAGATGGCGTTGCAATAAAGACTGATCACGACGCCGGTCAGGACGAAGGCGGGCGCGGTGGCGCCGCGGCCGGCGGCTGCAAGGGCTACGATGGCGAAGACGGCAATGCCGCCGCCAAGGGCAACCGGCTCGTAGCCGTTGATCCAAAGTGCCGGTGCATAGAGCAGCGATGCGGCGAGCGCGAGCTGCGCGCCCGACGTCACGCCAAGCAGGCCGGGCTCGGCAAGCGGATTGCGCAACACCGTCTGGAACACCGAGCCGGCAAAACCCAGCGCCAAGCCGGCGACAAGAGCGAGCAGTATCCGTGGGAACACGCTCAGATAGGCGACCGCCTGGCGGGGGTCGGCAAGATCGGGGGACAGCAGCAGGTGAAGCCAGCCGGACGAACCGGCCGCGGCCTGGAGATTGGCAAGAGCGAGCCCGACCGCGGTGATTGTGAGCGCGGCGATGCCGACACTGGCGCCGCTGACGGCGGCGCGCGCCGGAGACAGAGACGCATCCGTCATGCCGGCAACCCCTCAAGCTCAGGAACCAGCGTTTCGGCGAAGTGGGTGACCGAGGGCAATCCACCGAAGGGGTGAAACTGCGGTATGGTTACGCTGCGCGCGGCGCGGATGGGTTCCAGCCGTTGCCAAAGCGCGCTTCGCGCCAGCGATCGGGCCGTGCGCACCTTGAGCGTCGGGATCTCGACCTGAACGAATGTCGCGCCATCAAGCGGCATCAGGGCGTCGAGACCCACCTGCGCCAGGCCGTTGGCGTTGACCGGGCCGGTCCAGGCATTCGTAAGCCCCAGTTTCTTCAAGACCGCATCCGGCAGGCTGCCCTCGCCATAGACCATCGTTCGTCTTCCATTCTGGTCCGGCAGCAGCACCAGCATCGGCCGGCGCGTGTCGCGCAGTTGCTGACGCTGGACTGCAAGCCGCGCCTCGACGTCAAGCAGGTACGCATCGACATCGGCCAGCGGCACGCCGGCGACCCGGGCGGCATGGGTCATGATCGCGACCGCAAGTTCGAAGCGCTTGCCCTTCTCGGCCCTGTCGGGAACCTGTTCCACCGGCGCGATCTCGCCGATCGCGGGTGTCATGGTCAGGCTCGAACTGTTCGCGAGGATCGCATCGGGGGCGATCGCTGCGAGGCGCTCGAGATTGATCTCCCAGAACGGGCCGATATCCGCGACGCTTTCCGGCAAGGTAACCGGCATGCGTTGCCGGAAGTATTGCGTATCCGAAACGGCAACCGGCGTCGCGCCGAGCGCCACCAGCGCTTCCGCCGCCGCCCAGTCGATTGCCGCGATGCGTCTGGCACGGCTGCTGGCCGCCGCCCGGAAGGGGGCGGCGACGGCAGCAAGCGCGAACGGTGTTGCGGCGAGAAGGCGACGACGGGTGAGCATATCGGTTCGCGTCCTAGAAGCCGATCTTCAACCGGCCGATGACGCTGCGCCGGTCGCCTTCGTAGCAGGAGTAGGCGGGGTTGCAGGTCGTGTAGTACTTCTTGTCGAAGACGTTGGTGGCGTTGAGGGAGAGGGTCGCGTTTTCGGTCACCTTGTAGCTTGCGCCAAGGTCGAAGACCGTACGTCCGCCGACTTCAAGCGTGTTGGTGTTGTTGCCGAAGCTCGATCCGACGAAACGCGCACCGCCGCCAAGCGAAAGCCCTTCGAGCGTGCCGCCGGTGACCGTGTAGTTAAGCCAGGCGGATGCCTGATGCTCGGGCACAAGCGCCGGCCGGTTGCCGATATTACCGCTGTTGTCCTTGGTGATTTCAGCATCCGTCCAGGTGTAGGAGCCGGTGAAATCCCAGCCGCTGCCGAGGCTGAACTTGCCTTCGAGCTCAAGACCGCGCGACTGCACTTCGCCGGTCGCAACGCTGAACCCGGTGTTGCCGGGCCGTGTGTCCGGGGTCAGAACGTTGGATTTCACGATGTCGAAATAGGCGAGCGTGAACAGGCCGTCGAACGAGGTCGGCTCGTATTTGACGCCCACTTCCCATTGCCGGCCTTCAGACGGATCGAAGGTGTCGCCGTCAGCCGACACGCCCGAGTTCGGCACGAAGGATTGCGAGAAGCTGACATAGGGAGCCACGCCCCAATCGGTCAGATAGGTGAGGCCGGCACGCCCCGAGAAATGCCCGACGTCGATTTCCGTCTTGGTCCCGCGCAGCCGGTTGGTGTTGTCGAGATCCAGCCAGTCGTAGCGCCCTCCGAGGGTGGCGATCAGGCTGTCGGTCAAGCTGATCTGGTCCTGCGCGTAGACGCCGATCTGCTGGTAGCGCTCCTTGTAGCTTTGAAGCGGCGTCCCAGGCGGGGTGACGGGCAAGCCATAAACCGGATTGAAAGGATTCAAGGACGGCGCCGGCCCGGTATAGTGCCGCACGTCGGATCGCGACCAGGCGTAGTCGAGACCGAGCAGCAGGTCATGGGCGATCGAACCCGTGTCGAATTCCGCCTGCGCCTGGTTGTCGATCGCCAGACCATCGAAGCTCTCGTCGAAACGGCGCGCCACCCGGTTGAGGCCGGCCGAGCCCGAGCCGGAGATCAGGAGGTTGTCGAGCAGGAAGTTGACGTGGCCGTAGCGCACGTTCTGCCGCACCGTCCAGGTCTCGTTCAGCCGGTGCTCGAATTCGTAGCCGATCGTCTTCTGGATCTGCTCGCTTCTGTTGAAGCTCGGATCGCCGATGAGCACGCCCGTCGGGGTAAAGCTGATCGCGCTGCCGCCGCTCTTGTCCTGGAGCAGATCGCCGCTGATCGTCAGCGACGTCTCGGCATCGGGCGCGAAGGTCAGCGAAGGCGCCAGCAACAGGCGATCGTCGCCGATATCGGCGCCGTTGCCATAGGTAAATTGCGTGTCGCTGTTGCGGGCCACGCCGATCACCCGGTAGAGCAGCGCCGGATCCTCGCCAATCGGCCCCGACAGGTCGAAGGCGCCCTGCATGCGGCTGAAGCTGCCGTATTCGACCTCAACCTCGTTGCGGCGGTCCGTGGTCGGCTTCTTCGAGACGCGGTTGACGATGCCGCCTGCGTCGCTCTGCCCATAGAGCGAAGAGGAAGGGCCGCGCAGGACCTCGACGGTTTCAAGCTGGTAGGGGTCCGTGCGGAAGAAGGTGTAGCCGCTCGAAAGCTGACGCAGGCCGTCCCTGTAGGAGCTGGTCGACTGGGCGTTGAAGCCGCGCATCATGATCCAGTCGTAACCCTTCGGATCCGGTCCGTAGGTCTCGATCGTCACGCCCGGAACGTAGCGGAGAATTTCAGTGACGGATTGTGCGTTCTGAGCTTCGATCTGCTTGCGGCCGACCACGGAGATCGACTGTGGGATCTCGATCAACGGCGCGTCGGTCTTGGTTCCCGTGCTGCTATCGGCAACGACGTAGCTGTTTTCGCTGGCCTCGCCGGTTGCAACGATTGCCTGCAGCTTGGTTGCGCCATTGGCGTCGACTTCCGCGCTTGCGGGGGCTGCCGGATCGGAGATCGTTACCGATTTCGGGCCAGTGAAACGATAGGTGAGCCCGGTGCCGGCGAGAATCCGGGCGAGTGCCGCGTCTGCGGACAGGGCGCCATTTGCGCCACTCGACGTTCTGCCCTTGGTGATCGCGGCGCTGTAGAGCACCTGGACGCCGCTGGTCGCGCCGAAGCGCGAAAGTGCAGTATCCAGAGACCCGCTGGCGATGGCGTAGGACTGGTTCGGTTGCTGCGCTGCTGCCGGCGTGCCGGCCACTACGCCTGCCAGCGCCAGGAATGCCGTCGTCGCCAGCATCCTCTTGATTGCAGCCTTCGCCGTGCGCTGCGGCCGATTTCCGTTCATCATGTCCCCGAACCCTGTCTCAGATCGGCATGCCAATCGCGTGCCTTCGATGACAAGAACGACTCCGCGTCGCGGGACCGAAATGATTTTCCGGATTTTTTTGAGCGCGGCTGAGGCGCTGAGGTTCAGTAGAGGAGCACGACGCCACCGCCGACCCGGCTGGCGGAGAGCTGCAGCGACGCTTCCAGATGGGCGATGATCTCGTCCGGCCGATCGAGGTGAAAGACGCCGGAGACCCGGCGGGCGCCGAGACGGTTGCTGGCAATGACGACACGCCCCTTGCGGTGGCGATTGATGTCGAGCACGACGTCGTCGAGCGACCGGTCGCGGAAGACGAGAAGCCCGCGCCTCCAGGCCGCCATCTCGTCGGGGCTGCCGGGGGAGATGGTGCCGAGGCCTTGCCCCGAGTAAAGAATGCTGTCGCCGGCCGAGAGCCGGGCCTCGCTGATACACTCCACCTGAACCGTGCCTTCAAGACATTCCACTTCGACGTCGCCGGCACCGTGGCGAACCGCGAAGGTGGTTCCGAGCCCAACCGTCCGGCCCTGCGCCGCCTCGACTACGAAGGGGCGGGACGGGTCGTGTGCGACCGCAAAAAGGGCTGCGCCTTCGTGCAGGGTCACCGACCGGGCATTGGCTGAAAACGTGACGGAAAGGCTTGATCCTCCGTCTAGATCGACCGTGGACCCGTCGTCGAGCGTGACCTGCCGCTGCTGCCCCCTTGCGGTGGCGTAGTCGGCGAGGGCGGCGTTGAGCGATGGAAGCAGGCCAAGATAGGAGGCGAACGAGGCCCCGGCGGCCAGCGAAGCACCTGCCGCCGCGCCCCCAAGAAAGCGGCGACGGGAGAGCATGGGGCGCGATCGGGCTGCGCCGGCCTTAAGCGCCGGGCCGGTGATCTTCCAAAGGCGCGCGGCCTCGCGATAGGCGTCTTCGTGGGCCGGCCCCACGGCTCGCCATTCCGCCAGGCGCGCGGCATCGTCCTCGGTCGCGGTGCCGGACGTGATGCGAACGACCCATGCGATCGCCTCGCGCTTCAGTCTTTCCGCTTCTTGCGAATCCTCAATATGCATGGATCAGGGTTCCGGTGACGCCGACGTATAGGACAATAAACGATTGGTGACGTCCGAGGCCGAAATTCACCGTCTATTTTTGTCGGTAGCCGGGCCGATTTCGCTCAACCTGCGGGAGCAGTATTCGATTGCCGCGCGAATTTCCAGTTCCACCGTGCGCGTGGAAACACCATGTGCTTCGGCGATTTCGCGATGCGGCTTTTCCTCGACGCGAGCTGCAATCAGGATTGCCCGGCGGCGCTCCGGCAGTTCCGCAAGGATCTCGGTCAGGCGCAGAAGCTCGCTTCGGGCGTTAAGCGCTTGCTCGGGCCCCGGCTTCTCGTCGGGCAGCGCCAGCAGATCCTCGATTTCCAGCGAGGTCAGTCGCCGCCGTGTGGATGCGCGGCTGTGGTCGATGGCGAGATTGCGCACGATGCGACGCAGATAGGGGACGGGTGCCTTCAACGCGGCCGCGCCGTTGCGCGAAAAGCGGATCCAGGCTTCCTGGGCCAGGTCTTCGCCATCCTCCGTCGAACCGGCGCGCGACGACAGATAGCGTGAAAGGCCCGCACGCTCGCGCATGAAGATCAAAGCCAGCTTGTCGTCACGGCTTTTCATCGGATTGAAGTCGCCCCTGCCATCCCCGCACCGGTGCCGGCGCGGGGAATGGGATAGCCGGCCACAGACCGGAGCGCAATAGTGGAGTTTAAATCTCATGTTATAGACGTGTGCGGCGATGGGGATTGCGGCGCGCGGCTATCTGACGTAAATATTGCCCGTCGCGAAAAGCGACCGCTTCCCTTGATCCGCTCAGTGGCGGAGTAAACAGGTGGACGAATTGGCGTCCAGGCGGTCGAGTACATGCCATCCCCGCCTATTTCGGCGCGGATCGGCCAGCGTCTCCCAGAACCAGATATCTGACATTTCGTCAGCCCTGCTCGCGAGCCATTGGCGCCTGGCGGTGCCGCACGCTCGCGTCTACCGGAGCGTGCCATGACCACACCCCTTACCATGAAGAAACCACTTATCGTAATTTTTGCTGCCATTGTCCTCGATGCCGTCGGCATCGGGCTGATCTTCCCCATTCTGCCGTCGCTGCTGAAGGAGGTCACGCAGACCGACGACGTCGCGCCGCTCATCGGCACCATGACAGCCCTCTATGCAGTGATGCAGTTCGTGTTTGCACCGGTGCTCGGTGCACTCAGCGACCGCATCGGCCGCCGGCCCGTCTTGCTGCTTTCCCTTGGGGGTGCCGCCGTCAACTACCTGTTTCTGGCTTTCGCCTCCAACCTCTGGATGCTTTTTGCAGGTCGCGCGATCGCCGGCCTGACGAGCGCCAACTTGGCGGTGGCGACGGCCTATATCACCGACATCTCGCCGGAGGACAAACGCGCCCGCCGCTTCGGCCTGTTCAATGCCATGTTCGGAATTGGCTTTATCGTCGGCCCGGTGCTGGGCGGCATCCTTGGCGACCATGGCTTGCGGCTGCCCTTCATTGCAGCCGCCGTTCTCAACGCCTGCAATCTGCTGCTGGCGCTCTTCGTCCTGCCGGAATCGCGAATTCCCAGCCGGGAGAGGATCGATCTGGCCGCGCTCAATCCTCTGCGTCCGCTCGGCTGGGCTTTCTCCACAAAAGGCCTGATGCCGATCGTCGTTCTGTTCATCGTCTTGAGCGCGACAGGCGAGGCCTACAGCACCTGCTGGGCCCTGTGGGGCAGCGATGCCTTTCAATGGAACGCGCTGTGGATTGGTCTTTCGCTTGGCGCCTTCGGGGTCTGCCAGGCCCTCGTCCAGGCTTTCCTCCCCGGCCCGGCGGTGAAACGGCTCGGCGAACGCGCGACGATCCTGACAGGTGTTGCCGGCGCGTGTGTCGGCTTGATCGTCATGGCATTTGCGACGGAAGGCTGGATGATCTTCGCCGTCATGCCGATCTTCGTGCTCGGTGGCATCGGCGCGCCGGCCTTGCAGTCCCTTGCGACCCGCCAGGTTGATGAGACCCAGCAAGGCCAGTTTCAGGGCGTGCTGGCGTCGGCTGTGAGCCTGGCGTCGATCGCCAGCCCGCTCGCTTTCTCAAGCTTCTATTTCGTCTTCCGGCAGGAATGGCCAGGCGCCATCTGGCTGTCGGTCGTCGCCCTCTATCTGGTGGCCGTGCCGCTCGTTCTGTCGCTACGATTTGGGCGGCCCGCCGAGGGCTAGGCCGGCATCAGGCCGCTGGTCGCGCGCTACCGGCGGCCGCCTGCAGCCAGCCCGAAAGGTCCTGCTTCAGAAGCGCGCCGAGCCTTTCGGTTTCCGGCGCGTAGAATTCGACCAGCCGGTTGCGCAGGTCCGTCGGCAGCGGCACATAGTCGAGTTCGCGGGCGACCATCGAGCGCAGGCCCTTCACGATGGGATTGCTGCGGAACGGTGCCGCGATCGGCTTGAGCGGCTGAAGAAGTCGGCGCAGCTTCGGCGGCACGACAGGCACCGTCTTGTCCTTGACCTTGTTGACGACCGGATGCAGCGGCGCGGACAGCTGCAGAAAGTCTCTCACCGCGTCGAGATGCGCCTGCGGGTTCTGGCGCATATGCTCGTAAAGCAGAACCTGCAGGTTTTCGGCCGGAAACAGATCGAGATAGGCTTCCAGCTGGCGGCAATAGAGGCCGCCGACCAGGAAACGTCCGCCCTTTGCCTGGCGCGGATCGAGATACCGGGTGATGTCGGTGCCGACTTCCCCGCGGCGATAGAGCATGCAGTAGTCGGAATAGGCGCGGTCGACGGGATTGCGCAGCTGCGCGATCAGCCGTGCCTGCGGCAGCGCCTTCTTGATGCGGGCCGCCGCTTCCGGCTCGTCGAGATAGGAGTTGGATTTCTCGCCGACGATGGTCTGCTCAGTCTTGGGCTCGAATTGCTCCAGATACCAGGCGTCGCCCTTGTCTAAGTTTCGGCTGAAGAAGTGCAGCTCGGGATCCGGCATGTAGACGGAAGGGTTTTGCTGCAGCGACTGCTGAAGCCAGGTGGTCGCGCTCTTGGCAGCGCCGATGATCAGGAAATCGATATCCGAGAGCTGCATGTCGTTCTCTTTCTTTCCGCTGTCGGTGGGCTCAGTGCGCGGCGTGTGCCGAGATGTCGGAGCGCCGTTTTCCGAGAATTCGCTGATAAATGCTGACGATGCCGTCGACATGGGGCTTGATGCCATAGGCAGCGAGCGTCGAGGTGCGCGCCGTTTCGCTGATGCGTTGCCACTCGCCTCTGTCTTTCAGCAGGCGCTCCATCGGGGCGACGAAAGCCTCTGGGTTTTCCGGCTCGACGAGAAAACCGGTGACGTCGTTCTCGATCGCCTCCGGGTTTCCGCCATGGTTGGTGGCGACGACCGGGGTGCCGTACATCATGGCCTCGATGAGCGTTCTGCCGAACGGCTCGCTCATGGCAGGCACGAGGAGAATGTCGACGGCGCACATGTAGGGCGCGACCGGATGACGAAATCCCATGAGGTGGATCTTGTCGGCGATCCCGAGAGCGCGCGCGCGTTCCGCGGTCTCAAGGTCGAGCCGCGGCCCTGCCTGTTCGGGCGTGCCGAAAAGCAGGCCGGCAATCGGGAAATCCGGATTGCTGCGGTGAAAGGCGTGAACAGCTTCGACGAAGCGGAGAGGGCGTTTGCGTTCGTTGAGAAGCCCGAAATAGCCGACGAACCGCGTTTCCTCCGGCAGGCCGAGCTCGCGCACCAGCGCCAGCCTGCTTTCCTCCCGGTCGGGGATCTGGTCCGGATGCCGGAAGGGGCTGTGCAGCACCGAGATACGCCCTTCGAGCGGCAGCAACGGCTTGGCCGGCTGCGCAAATCGCGAGACCGTCACCACGTGCTTGGCAAGAATCGGTGCAAGCATGTTGACGGCCCGGGCGCGAGGGTCGCCGCGGTGGTGCCACAGAAGTTTCGCGCCGGCCAGGTAGGTTGGAAGCGCCCAGGTCGTATGGATCGCGCCGTCGTTGGTGTGCACGATGTCGATGTTGTGTCGTCTGAGGAGCTTGATGATTTTCACCATCGAGATCGGATAGCGCAGTGCCGAGAAGGATTGCTGCGTGAGCGGCCGATCCCGTTGCGGCGAGAGGATGTCGATGTCCTCGATCGTGACGTAGTCGATCTTGTTCTCGTCCAGATATCTGGAGAGCGCCTTGCGCGGATGATGCACGAAGACGATGGGATTGATCCGTTCCCTGTCGAACGACGATATGAGGTTGAGCGCGGAAATATGGCTCCCCCCGATGTCATCACCCGAAAATGGAAATCCGACGGTAATTGCTTTTTGAGACACGAAACGAGGTCCCGAAAGTAAACTAAATATGGCGAAACTATAGCACCGTCTTATTGCTACTTCGAGAGGCCAAAAGCGAGAGTTATATACCTATTTCGGGTGATGCAAATAAATCGAATTGACGAACTATAACAAAAGTGGAAAGCTTCGCCCCGAATTGCGCGAAAAATATTCTTTTGATTGACGATATAGGGCGGGATGAATTGCCCTGCACAAGCGTTTTCAAGCTTCTGGAGCGGGGCCTCGCCAAAAGGCTTTGGGAGTAAATTATATGCCGATTGAGATTTTCATGCCGCGCACATCGCCACGTGCGCCGCGGCCGGCCGTTCATTTCGGTTCTCGGCCTATCCAGCAACAGACACGGCGCGCAAAGGCTTTTCAGCATGGTGCGTGCACGCTTGCCCTGCTTTCCGCCTTCTGCGGTGTCGCGGCTTCGGCCGCCGAGCCGCAGATGGTTGCGTTTCCCGGTGCCGAAGGGCACGGGAAGATGGCGCAGGGCGGCCGGGGTGGCCGCATCATCCAGGTAACGAGCCTTGAGGATTCCGGTCCCGGTACGCTGCGCGAATGCATCGAGGCGACCGGGGCCCGAAATTGCGTGTTTCGCGTTTCCGGGATCATCCGGCTCAAATCCTCGCTCGTGATCGGCGAGGATAACAACTCGGTCTCGATCCTCGGACAGACGGCGCCGGGTGGCGGCATTTTGCTGACCATCGACCAGACGAATGACGAGCTGAGGCATACCCCGCTGGTTGCCAAGCAGACGCACGACGTGATCGTCCGGCATCTGCGCATTCGGCCGCGGCTGCCGAACTCCGTCAAGAACGTCCATGCGGCGGTGATCGAAAACAGCCAGCGCGTCTATTTCGACCATACGTCGATGTCCTGGGCGACCGACGAGAACGTCAGCACCTATTCCAACACGACGGACATCACCATCGCGAACTCGATCTTTGCCGAGGGGCTCAACAAGCACAGCAAGTGCACCCTGCTCGGCGCCGACCCCAGAGTTCCGCAGAACATTACCTTCTGGCGAAACGCCTGCATTTCCAACAACGACCGGAACCCCGACAACAACCACTACGGAAAATCCTGCATCGAGATCATCAACAACGTATTCTTCAATGCACGGTCCGAATGGGGCGAAGTGTTCTCGCAGTATCCGGGTGGCACGCCGATTTCCTATGTCGGCAACTACTTCAAGGCAGGTCCGAGCACGGTCGAGAAGACCTACGCCATCAAGTGGCAGAATGTCGAAAGCGCCGCCCAGCCGCAGATCTACGAGAGCGGCAACGAGTTGTGGGCGCCGCCCTCCAAGTCGCTTCAGCTGCTTTCGCCGGGAACGGACCAATTCGTGGTGAACCGTCCGCCTTGCCCCTTGGCGGTTGATACGCTCCTTGCCGCCGGTGAGGCATATGAAGAGGTTCGCGGCCAGTCCGGCGCGTTTCCCCGTGACGATCTGGACGTCGCCTGGATCAAGGATATGGGCGCGAAAGGCGAGAGGGGGGCAGGGCGCATGGTGGTTGCGCCGGGCGAGATTCCGGCGATCGAGGAGGCGCACGCCTATGCGGACGAGGACGGTGATGGCATGGCCGACAGCGTGGAGGAAAAATTTGGCGGCGTCGTCGGTGTGGACGACGCCTGGGAGCCTGCCTCGACCGGTGGAGGCACGCGCTTCGATCAATTCATGGAATGGCTGTCGCAGGAGCGGATTGCCGGTCGCTACCCGAACTAACGGGTGGCCTACGGTCTCTTTTCTGCGGCGGCCCGCAATTGTCGGAAGTGCCCTAGAATGTCCGTCGCAACCATGAGGTCAAATCGTTCCCTTGGTTCGGCGGCAAGCAACTATTGCTCTTCTGGATGCGGTATAATATAGTTTTCTAAATTTGAATGTTATTTCTATGTCAGTATTTTGCCTGCGTGGCATTGCCTCTTGCCGCGCGGAGTCTGTGCGAGCGTGCCTTTAGTTCTTTGACGTCAGGTATTTCTATCAAATTTATATGTTAGGGCTCTCATGCTGACCATCGATCGCAAAGTCGAAGCGCCTCCAGGGCGAGGCCAAATGCCTGCGGTTCAGTATCGGGAGGCGCGCCTTGCGCCGCGCGGATATGGCATCCGCGATCTGTTCGAGCTTTTCCGCCGGTATCGCGTGGTCTTCTTCTCGCTGCTGGGATTTGCGTTGCTTGCGACGTTGCTGACGGCCGCCTTGCTGCCGCGCTCCTATACGGCAGCTTCCGCCATCGTCTTTGACCGCAACGACGTTCGCCCCTATGAGGCGCAGGTCGAGTTGCGCAAGCTTGAACGCGACCGGTCGGTGATGGAAACCGAGCTGGACGTGATCCGCTCGCGCGTCTTCGTCGGCGTCGTCGTCGATGCGCTCAACCTGGTCAACGACCCCGATTTCAACACCTACCTGCCCGAAACCCGCAGCGAGCACGAGACGTTCCTTCAGTCGTTCTTCGCCAACATCTCCGAGTTCATTTTCGGCGCGCCGGAAGAGAGCACCCAGAAAGAGCGGCTGATCTCCGAAAACGTGCAGCGCAACCGCGCCATCTCGACGCTGCTGAACTCCTATGTCGTCACCCGTACCGGGGAAAGCCTCGCGCTGACGATCCGCGTGGTGCAATCGAATCCCTTGAAGGCGGCCACCATCGCTGACGCGCTCGCCGAGCAATATCTCTCCTGGACGGCGAAAAAGACCGAAGAGGCCACGAACAACACAGTTGCGTATCTGCGCGGCGAGATGGCCAACAGCGCTACGAGAATTGCCGGCATGGAGCGCGATATCGCTGCCTTTGCCCGTGACAGCGACCTGACCTTCGATCCGCAGGACGACGTCCTGAGAGCCCGCATGCTGCAGCTCAACGAGCAATATGTCACCTTGCGCGTGGAAGAGGCGGGCGCGGTTGCGAAGTACAACGAGGCCAAGCAACTGGTGTCTGCCGACGGCAAGGAGCTGGCCGGCAGTGCGCTGACTTCGACGCAGCTTGACCAGTTGCGTGGTGAAGAGGCTCGGCTCGAGCGCACGCGCGCGCAGCTCGGCGCCAAGTTCGGCAAGAACCATCCGCTTGTCCTCGACGCCACGAACGAGCTTGAGTCCGTGCGCTCCATGATCGGCAACGAGGCCCAACGCCTCGTGCAGGAGCTGGCCAACAACGCCAAGGTCGCAACGGTGCGCGCCGAAAAATTCCAGGCGGAACTGAGCGCGCTGCAGGACAAGGTCCAAGGTCGCAACCTTGCCGAAATCCGTCGGCGTGAACTTGCCCGCGACCTTCAGTCGGAACAGGCGGTCTACGACCAGATCGTGCTCAGGCTCGGTGCGCTCAATCCCGAAAGAGGCGAGTACAAGCCGACCGCCCGGATCGCGTCCTATGCGGAAGTGCCGACGAAGCCGACATTCCCGAACAACACGCTGGTGATCGTCGCCGGCAGCATCGGGGCCGTCCTGCTCGCAGTCGTCGGGGTCATCATTTCGGACTCGCTGGAAAGCAGGCTTTACCTGCCGCGCGACGCCGAGCAACTGCTCAACCGTCCGAACCTTGCCAGCGTCCCCGACATGCGCAAGCGGCTGCGGAACTCGTCGGCCTTTTACCACTACATGCTGAACAATCCGGAGTCGCCGGCGGCCACCGCCATGCGCACTTTGTGCATGGCCTGGCTCACGATCGACCATGAGGCGGGCGGCAAGGTGGTGATGTTGTGCTCGCCGGCACTTGGCGACGGCAAGACCACGGTCGCGCTCGGCATGGCGACAATGGCAAAGGTCGACGGGCTGCGCCCGATCGTCATCGACCTCGACATGTCGGCGCAGAGCGCGCCCAACATTGCCGGTGCCAACACCAAGGATACCGCGATCACGGCGCCGCTCGAAGGCAAGGTCGATATCAAGAGCCGGATCGCAACGTCGCCTGCCTATCCCCACCTTGAGTTCATTTCGGTGCGTCCGGGGCTCATGAACCTCGATGTGCTCTGCGCCGAACTGCGCGACAGCTACGATCTCATCATCGTCGACGCACCCGCCGTCGAGGAAAACGAAGGCGTGATCTGGCTCGCATCGCACGTCGATTCCGTCATTTTGGTCTGCCGCTCGGGCGGCACGACGGATCGCCAGCTCGCCAATGTTCAGCAACGGCTGTCGCTGAACCACGCGGTTATTCTCGGCAGCGTCATGAACTACTGCGACCGTTCGGAGTAGGCGCGCCGCGGTCAAGCCGGTCGGGAATGGGCGCTCGCAACTGGCGGGCGCCGATCGCCAAAACCGATTCAGCCGGTCTGTTGATCACCTCATCTTAAAATCGCGAAAGCCTTGATGCTCGACAGCCGCGTCAGTTGCGCGCCGTTCGAGCGATCGGCCTGGCTTCATGTCGTAGCCGCATTCGATCCGTGGTGGTGGCGCTACCGCCTGCGTCGTGTGATCGAGGCATCCGCCTTGGCAAGGCTCATATTCCCTTGGCTCGGCACAATTCTTCGGAAGTCTGCTCGATACATACTCGCGTCGATAGACGGCCGGACCGAAGCCGCGGCTGGCAACTGAAAAGCCGTGCCGAAGATCAGCGCTTGCTGTCCAGCTTGCGGCGATAGGCGATCGCCATCTGCACAAACCAGACGCCGGACATCACGATATGCGCAACGTTCGCGCCCACGGCGCCGACGCGCGGGATGAGGACGACTGCCGTGAAGAGGAAGAGGGCGCCCCCAAGAAGCGCGCTTTGCAGCAGGATCTTCTCGTGCCCCATGGCGAGCAGGGCCGAATAGAGCGTCCTGCCGCAAAGAAAGATGATGACGGCGACGAACTGCACCATGACGAGAGAGGCGGCCGCCTCGAAGCCCGGCCCGGCCGTCACGCGCAGCACCCATTCGATGGTCAGGTGGGCGCCGATGAGGGCGCAGACGCCGAAGGCGAACAGCAGCCATCCTGTCTGGCTGACGGTCTTTCTGAACTCGTCGATCCCTTCGGTCGCCCAGACGCGCGAAAGATCCGGATAGAGCACGGCCTGGACCTGTTCGCCGGCCTGCTGCGCGATCTTCGCCACCCGCTTGGCGATATGGTAGAGGCCGGCCGATCCCGGATCGGCGAGGTAACCGACGAGAAGCGTATCGAATTCGAAGGCGCAGGCCTGGATGATCAGCGCCATGTTGGTCCACAGCGAGAAGCTCCAGAAGCCGGGGAAGCGGGTTCGGATATCGCCGAGCGGCACCCACATGACGCCGGTCAGTCCCTGCTTGCGCAACTCGCGGAAAGCCCAGGCGGTCCTGTTCAGGCTGCTGCAGATCTGCGACGCCATCCACAGAAGCATGAACTCGAACAGCCCCCAGCCGAGATAGACGCCGGCAAGGCACAGGAGCGCCCTGAGGATGCTGGCGGCGACCTGGCCATAGGCGACAATCTTGAAGCGGCCATAAAGCCGCATCACCGCCGTCGGCATGCCGGTCACCTGGAAGGGCAGGACCGCGCAGTAGATCAGCACGAAGCGGCTCATCTCTTCGGAAATGCCGAAAAGCGGCCCGGCGAAAAGTACGATGAGGACAGCCAGCCCCCATCCCGCAAGCGCGGTGGCGAGATCGATCAGCAGCCCGAATTTGAACAATGCCTTCAGGTCGTCGGTCTCGCCGACCTGAAGAGCCTTCGCCCCGTACTTGATGAGCGGTTGCCAGGAGCGGAAGCTGACGAAGCGCTCGATGCCGCGCGTATAGGCAAAGGATAGGGCCAGGAGGCCATAGTCGGCAGGCCCGAGCGCACGCGCCGTCAGGGCAAAGCCGGCGAGGCCAATGAAGGCGCTGGCGAAGTTGCCGGTCAGCAGGTGTGCTATGTTCTTAAGCCGTCCGTGGAGGTCTGCCTCGGCTTGCCAGGCTAAACGATACTTTCTTGTCTTTTTTAGTAGTGATTCCAATAATATCACAAAATTACATCCTGCTTCGAGGTTGCAATTACGTCTGTTTCATGGAAGAATGCTAATATGTGTTTTAGTGTTCTCGCAGGGCGAGAAAAATTTGTTTCCCTGTTTCTGGGAAAATTTAATTACTTATCCATATGCAATTAAAAATTGTGCCGTGGAACCTATTTTTGAAGCATATCATAGTGACCTAAAGAAATTACAGAGGTCTCGTAAAATAAATTCATCCATTGTTGGAGTTTAATTTCCGCTTCTCTTGGTGCGGTTGAACCATCGTGAAGTTCGGATCTATTCATTAGAGGGAAGCATGAAGTTTCCGGCTCAAACAATCTTTCGCATCGTCAGCCATATCGCTTTCGTCGCGGCGGCGACGTTGTCGCTGACGGATCCCCTCCACGCTGCCGGCGCATCGACCGCCAGTACGCCGAGCGCCACCGCATCGGGCGCTGCGACAACGACCGCCATGCCGACGATCCAGGCGGCGCCGGCCGCCTACCGGGTTTCGGTCGGGGACGTGCTGTCCTTCGACATTTTGGATGACGCCGAGCTGCCGACGTCCCTGACGATCGGCACCGACGGAGCGGCCGCCTTTCCGTTGATCGGCGCGTTCAAAATCGAGGGGCGAACCATTCCCGAGGCGGTCGACGCCTTGCGCAACGAATACCTTTCCCGCCAGTTGTTGACCGATCCGAAGTTGTCGCTTTCCATCGTAACGGTTCGCCCAGTGCTGATCCTTGGCGAGGTGCGGACGCCCGGTTCCTTCGCCTACTATCCGGGGCTGACGGTCGAGCAGGCGGTCGGCCTGGCCGGTGGGCCGCAGACAGCGATGAGCAATCCGGCCGATCGCATCATCGCCCAGGCGAAGCTGCGCGGCACGATCGAGGAAACGGATGTCGAGATCGTGCGGGAGGCGGTCTACACCGCCCGGCTTTACGCACAATTGCGCGGTTCCGAGAAGGTCGACCTCAAGGATATTCCGGAAAGCGTCAAGATGTATGTCGATGAAGCTTCCGTCGGTCCCGTGGTCGCGATCGAAGAAAAGATCCTGAAGACGGACCTGCTGTCGACAAAGAACCAGATGGAGATCCTCAACCAGAGCATCATGCAGACGGAGGCGAGCCTGACGATCCTCGACAAGCTCAAGGAGCAGCAGGAGGAGGTCGTCGCGCTCAACGAACAGGTTGAGGCGAGGACGCTCGCGCTCAGGAAGCGGGAGCTGAATACGGAATCCGAGCTTTCACGGGTGAAGATGGCGACCTCGAGCGAAAAGTCGCGATTGCTGGAGCTCATCTCCGAGATCGGGCGCTCCAACCGCGAGCTCGCCAATCTCAAGCTACAGCTCGAAACGTTGAAGGCAAACCGCGAGAAGGAGATCCTGACCTTGCTCCAGGAGCGCGAGGCCACGCTCAAGAAGCTCGAAACGCAGCGTCAGACAACCAAGGAGCAGATGGTCCTGATGGCTGCTGCGGAGGTCGATTCGAGCAAGCAGGAACAGGTATCGTTTCTCTACAAGATCGACCGGGAGACCGGGCGCGGCGAGACCAAGGGCAGGCAGAGTATCCAGGCGACAAGCCTTACCGCCGTGCTGCCGGGCGATGTCATCTTCGTATCGATCGCCGGCCTGTAGCGCCGGCATGTTCGCGGCTTCGGCCGTGCATAGAAGGAGAGTTGCGTGAGGGGCGAGTTCGCATGTGGGCTGACGTCGGGCTTGGGCGGCGGGGATGACCGCCCTTGTCGGGAAACGGTTCTGAGATCGGCGGCGATCGGCGTGTTGGGGGCGGCAAGATGAGCCTGATGGAAACGCTCGGACGCACGCTGGTCATCGCACCGCATCCCGACGACGAGGTTCTTGGCGCCGGCGGGACGATGGCGCGGCTGGCGGCGCAAGGAAACGACGTCTTCGTGGCGGTGGTCACGGAGGGAAAACCACCGGCCTATGACCGGGCCTCGGTCGAGGCCGTTCAGGCGGAAGCACATGAGGCGCACCGGATTCTCGGCGTCAAGGAAACGCGCTGGTTGGGTTTCCCCGCTGCAGCCCTCTCCGAAACCTCCCATTCGGCACTCAATGCCGCACTGTTCGAACTGGTGCGCTCCATCGCGCCGCAGACGCTGTTCGTCCCCTTCGTCGGAGACATGCATATCGACCATCAGTTGATCTTCCTGTCGTCGATGGTGGCGGCAAGGCCGCATCAGCCCGGTTATCCCAAGGTGATCCTGGCCTACGAGACGCTGTCGGAGACCAACTGGAACGCGCCCTATGTGACGCCGGGCTTCGCACCGAACGTGTTTGTCGACATCAGCGACCATATCGATCGAAAGCTTGCGGCAATGAAGGCGTTCAAGTCCCAGGTTCGGGCGGCGCCGCACGAGCGCAGCCTCGAGACCTTGAACGCGCTCGCCACATTGCGCGGCGCAACCGTACTCAAATCGGCCGCCGAGGCCTTCGTGATGGTGCGGCAGGTCATCTGAATTTCCGGAGTTTTCACTCGAGCGAGGGAGCAAGCTGTGGCGACGTGGCCGGTATATGACGAGGAACAGATTGCGGATGTTGCGGCGGTCTTGAGGTCGGGCAAGGTGAATGCCTGGACCGGGTCGCACGTCGCGGCCTTCGAGGAAGCCTACGCCCGCACCCTCGGGCGTAAACACGCCATCGCGCTTGCAAACGGCACGCTTGCGCTGGAGCTCGCGCTTTTCGCGCTTGGTCTGGAACCCGGCGACGAGGTGATCGTGACACCGCGCAGTTTCGTCGCCTCGGCGTCGTGCGTTTCGTTTTGCGGCGGCATCCCCGTCTTTGCCGATGTCGACGAAAATAGCCAGAACATCAGCGCCGCAACGATTGCACCGAAGATCACCAGTCGGACAAAGGGCATCATCGCGGTCCACCTGGCCGGATTTCCCTGCGAGATGCCGGAAATCATGGCCCTCGCCAGACAGGAGGGACTGTGGGTGATCGAGGATTGCGCCCAGGCCCATGGCGCGGAGATCGACGGCAAGCCGGTCGGAAGTTTCGGCGATATCGCGGCATTCTCCTTCTGCCAGGATAAGATCATCACCACCGGCGGCGAGGGTGGCCTGATCGCTCTTGACGACGAGGCGCTGTGGAAGAAGGCCTGGAGCCGCAAGGACCACGGCAAATCCTATGACGCGGCGTTCCTGCGAGAGCACCCGCCGGGTTTCCGTTGGCTGCATGAAACGATCGGCACGAATTGGCGAATGACGTCGCTTTCGGCGGTTCTCGGCTCGCGGCAGCTGGAGCGCCTTCCGGCATGGCACGCGACGAGGTCCCGCAACGCTGCGATCCTCGACGATGTCGCCCAAGAGCTTGCAGCGTTGCGCGTGCCGACATTGCCGAAGGGATATCGCCACGCTTACTACCGCTACTACGCTTTCGTTCGGCCGGAGGCATTGAAGCCCGGACACGACCGCGACTGGATCGTGGCGGCGATGAACGCGGCGGGCGTGCCGTGCTTTACCGGAAGCTGCTCCGAGGTCTACCTCGAGAAGTGCTTCACCGATCTTGGGCTTTCGCCGGCCGAGCGGCTCCCGGTCGCACGACGGCTGGGTGAAACCAGCATCGCGCTTCTCGTCGATCCGGCGCAGAGCGAAGAGGCAATGACCAAGGCCGCCCGCTTTTTGCATGCCGTCGTCACCGAGGCGTCACTTCCCGCTCTGGGGCAGCACGCGCCGGTGCTTGAAATGGAAGCGCGGGCATAAAGCCGCCCTTTCGGATACGGCCGCGTCGCCGCGACGTGGCTGCCCGGCCGTATCCCGACCGGTGTATGGGAGTTGGAGATGAAGCGGTGCTTTGACATCGTCTTTGCGTTGATCGCAGGCCTTTTGAGCCTGCCGATCATGCTGGTGGTCGGGATTGCGGTCGCCATCTGGCTCGGCCGGCCCGTGTTGTTTTACCAGACCCGCGCGGGGCTCGACCGGCGCCCGTTTCGCATGATGAAGTTTCGGTCGATGTCCGATGCGCGGGACGCTGACGGGCGCCTTCTCAGCGACGCCGAGCGCACGGGACGGTTCGGGCTTCTGCTTCGCCGGACGCGCCTCGACGAATTGCCCGAGTTCTGGAACATCCTGATCGGCGACATGAGCCTCATCGGCCCGCGGCCGATCCTCCCGGAGACGATCGACGCGCTGGGCGAGCGCGGGGTTCGTCGCTGCAGCGTCCGGCCGGGGCTCACCGGCTGGGCCCAGATCAGCGGCAACGCCATTCTTTCGAACGACGACAAGCTCGATCTCGATCTCTGGTACATAACCAACCGATCAGCATGGGTCGATCTGAAGATCATCGCTGAAACAGTTCTGGTGATGATCTTCGGGGATCGGATCAGCGAACGCCGGCTCAGCGCGGCACGCCAGAGCGTGCCTGAGCGATAAGATCCCTTTGCCGCAGTTCGGGTTGTGGCACCGGTTCGGGCTGGGCAAAAGTGTCCGGCGCCGGTTTTGCCGCGCGTGAGAACGCGATGTAGGCGCAGGCAAGGGCGACAGGCAGCACGAGCGGGAACGGCCAGAAGCGGCTATAGGCGTGCGGCACGGCATTGGCGACCAGCAGCATCATCGAGATGTTGGCGAGGATGCAGCCCGCAAACGGTCGCCCGCCTGGAAGCCGCGCCACGGCGAGCGCCGGGCCGAAGGCCGAAAGCAGCATCACCAGAAGACCGAGCGCCGAGATCAGACCGCCTTCCGTCCACAAAAGCAGATAGAGATTGTGAACCGGCTGGTGAATGGCGCTCGCGATCCGGTACTGGTCCGCGCCGACGCCGAGCAGCAAGGTGCTGTCGGTCATGTTCATCGCCTCGTAGATCAGCTCGACGCGATGATCGAATGTGCCCGCCTGGCCGATGTCGCCGCTTTCGAGGGCGCCGAGCACGCGCTTCTGGAAGGCTGCCGGAAGATAGTCGCGGGCGGACGTGAAAACCGCGAGAACCATGCCGGCGAGCAGAACGACGTTGATCATCAGCCGCTTCCAGTTGATGCCGATGACGGCAAATGCGCTCATGCCGAAGACGAGGGCGATGAGGCCGGTGTTGGAGCCGGTCAGCAGGATTCCGTATATCAGGATCAGCAGGGCGAAAACCGCATAGATCCGGTTGATGCGCTTCGTCGTGATCAGAAGAAGCAGGATCGGGACGGCAAGCGCGATCACCGCCGCGCACTCGTTTTCGCGCTCCATCAGGCCGCTGAAGCGGCCGTTGCCGCTGACGAAGTTGGTGTTCGTGCGGCCGTCGATATGGATGAGATAGATGCCCTGGAAACACAGGACGAGGATCGAGAACACATAGGTCTTCGCGAGCAGCACGAGCTGATCGAGCGTACGACCGCTGAACAACAGCACCACGAAGAGATAGGCGTAGAGATACTGGGTAACGACGACGATGCCGCGCATCGGGTCCGGGCCTGCGATGCTGCTGACCAGCAGGCCGCAGACCAGCATCGTCAGCCCCAGCCACCACAAGCCGCTGCTGACGCGCCCGAACAGTTGAAAATCGATGTTGCGGTTGAGCAGCGCAAAGCAGAAGCAAAGCAAGGCAAGGAAATCGGCGACGGTGAAGTTGGTATCGCCGTAGCGAAAGTAGTTCATCGAGCAGAAGAAGACGGCGCCGACGAGCAGCAGGAACTCGATCTTTTTGGTGAGCACGATGCCTGGCGCATCGCGGCGCGCGGCTTCGCGACGAGGAGCCAGCCCGGCCGAAAGGGTATGGTTGAACATGTTCATGGCATGCCGTCACCTTCAACCGATACGAGGCTGCTCTCTTGAGCCTCGTTTTCAGGCACTCTAGCCTTTTTCCCTTTAGTCCGCTTCCTTTTCGCGAACCTCTGTTCCGCACTCACGACCCCAGCCGATGAAGCCAGGATTGGCGAAGTCGCAATCATTTGCCTGGCGCCGCTTTCCGTAGCGGAACGGTTGCCCGTCAAGCGTCGTGACGCGTCCGCCGGCAGCGCGCAGCACGGCATCGCCGGCGGCCGTATCCCATTCCATGGTGCGCCCGAAACGGGGATAGACATCGGCGAGCCCCTCGGCGAGCAGGCAGAATTTGAGCGATGAGCCGATCGAGGTGCAGTCGCGGATGGCGTTGCGCTCCAGGAAGTCCGCGGTTTCGGCATCGCTGTGCGAACGGCTGGCAACCGCGGTCAGATTTTCCGGCCGTTCTCGGCACCGTATTTCCGTGGTCTCGGTGACGGCAAAGTCGGCCGTCACCTGAAACTTCGTCGCCCGTCCGCCTTCGGCGACATAGCCGACCAGCCGGGCGGGCGCAAAGACGACGCCGGCAACAGGCTCGCCGTCGCTGATCAAGGCGATGTTGACGGTGAAATCGCTTCGTCGGTTGATGAATTCCTTCGTGCCGTCGAGCGGGTCAACGAGGAAGAAGAGGTGGCCCTCGATTTCGGGCACGGCGCCTGCCGCGACGGCTTCCTCGGCCACCACCGGGATATCGGGGAAGGTTCGAGCCAGAATAGCTAGGATGATCTCTTCCGCACACCGGTCGGCTTCGGTGACCGGCGAACAATCGGCCTTTTCATCGACGGTGATATCACGCGCGTAGACGTCGAGAATGGCCTTGCCGGCCTCTATCGCTGCTGCCGTGAGCGTATCGATCATCATCACTCTCCGTGCTGCCGCAAGCGGCGTTGTCTTCACCGCGCCGGACTGGCGCCTATTGATTGTCGAGATAGGCCTCGATTTCGCCTGCAAGCGCCGTGACTTCGCGGCCCATGGTGTGCAGATGGATTTCCGGCGTCTCCGGGCGCTCGTAAGGCGAGCTGATGCCGGTGAAATTGCTGATCTCACCGGCGAGCGCCTTCTTGTAGAGGCCCTTGGGATCGCGGCGAGCGCATTCCTCGATCGGGGTGTCGACGAAGATCTCGATGAATTCGCCGGGGCCGAACAACTCGCGGGCCATGCGGCGCTCCGAGCGGAACGGCGAGATGAAGGACACGAGCACGATCAGGCCCGCCTCGGTCATGAGTTTCGCGACTTCGGCCACGCGACGGATGTTCTCGACGCGGTCTTCCTCAGTGAAGCCGAGATCGCGGTTGAGGCCATGGCGGACATTGTCGCCGTCAAGCAGGAACGTGTGCTTGCCTTGAGCGTGCAGCATTTTCTCGACGGTGTTGGCGATCGTCGATTTCCCCGAGCCGGAGAAGCCCGTGAACCACAGCACGCGCGGCGTCTGATGATTGAGCGCGGAACGGGCCTTCTTGTTGATGTCGAGGGCCTGCCAATGCACGTTGAGCGCGCGACGCAGCGGAAAGTCGATCATGCCGGCGCCGACGGTGGCGTTGGTGAAGCGGTCGATCAGCACGAAGTTTCCGGTGGTCCGGTTGTCCTTGTAGCTGTCGAAGACGATCGGTGCCTGGGTGGAGAGATTGCAAACGCCGATCTCGTTCATGCGCAACGACTTTGCCGCTTCCTCGGCAAAGGTGTTCACGTCGATCTGGTGTTTGAGGCTGGTGATTGTCGCGCTGACGCTGTCGACTTCCGTGCGCAGGATGTAGCTGCGTCCGGGAAGCATCGCATCCGGGTGAAGCCAGATCACATGCGCCATGAACTGATCGGCGACATGCGGGCGATCTTCCGGCGGCACGAGCATGTTGCCGCGCGAGATGTCGAGCTCGTCCTCCAGCACGAGCGTGACCGACTGACCCTCGACCGCACGCGCAAGCTTGCCGTCGTAAGTGACGATTTCCTTGATCCTGGAGAGTTGGCCGGATTTTGCCACCGCGACCGGATCGCCGACAGCGATGCTGCCCGATGCCACCTGGCCGGCAAAGCCGCGGAAGTCGAGATTTGGGCGAAGGACAAGCTGGACCGGGAAACGGAACTCCGCTTCGGCCGCCTCTTCCTCGATCGGCACCGTCTCGAGATGCTCCAGCAAAGTCGGGCCGCCAAACCAAGGCATGTTCGGCGAACGGCTCGTCATGTTGTCGCCAAAGCGCGCCGAAATCGGGATCGGCGTGATCGTCGCGAAACCGAGGTTCTCGGCAAACGTCTTGTAGTCGGCGACGATCGTGTCGAAGACCCTGCGGTCAAAACCAACAAGGTCGATCTTGTTGACGGCAAGAACGACATGGCGCACCCCGAGCAGGGACGCGATGAAGGAATGGCGCCGCGTCTGCCGAAGAATGCCCTTTCGGCTGTCGACGAGCACGACGGCAAGGGCCGCCGTCGACGCCGCCGTGACCATGTTGCGTGTGTATTCCTCGTGCCCCGGTGCGTCGGCCACGATGAACTTGCGGCGCGAGGTGGCAAAGAAGCGATAGGCAACGTCGATGGTGATGCCCTGTTCTCTTTCGGCCTCCAGGCCGTCGATCAGGAGTGCGAAATCGATGTCGCCGTGGTTTGCGCTGTTGCGTTTGGTCTCGCGCTTGAGTGCTGCGAGCTGGTCGTCGAAGAGCAGCTTGCTGTCATAAAGCAGGCGGCCGATCAGCGTCGACTTGCCGTCGTCGACCGAACCACAGGTCATGAAACGCAGAAGCGATTTCTTCTCCTGCTTGGCCAGATATTCGAGCACGCTGCCCGGTGTTGCGGGAATGCTGGCGGTCATCAGAAATACCCCTCCCGCTTTTTCTTCTCCATCGATGCGGTTTCGTCCGCGTCGATCAGGCGGCCGTGCCTCTCCGACGTGCGGGCGGTCAGCATTTCGCGAACGATGTCCTGGAGTGTCGTGGCGTTGGATTCGATCGCAGCGGTGAGCGGGTAGCAGCCGAGCGTGCGAAACCGCACCAGTCGCTGCTCGACCTTCTCGTCCGCATGGAGCGGCATGCGCTCGTCATCCACCATGATCAGCATGCCGTCCCGCTCGACGACCGGACGACGGGCGGCGAAGTAGAGCGGCACGATCGGGATGTTTTCCTTGAGGATGTATTGCCAGATGTCGAGTTCGGTCCAGTTGGACAGGGGAAAGACACGAATGGATTCCGATGGGCCGACACGTGTGTTGTAGCTCTTCCAGAGCTCGGGCCGTTGGTTCTTCGGATCCCAGGCGTGCTGAGCGTTGCGGAAGGAGAAGATGCGCTCCTTTGCCCGGCTCTTTTCCTCGTCCCGCCGTGCGCCCCCGAAGGCCGCATCGAAGCCGTATTTGTCGAGCGCCTGGCGCAGCGCGATCGTCTTCATCACATGCGTATGCACGTTGGAGCCGTGGGTGAAGGGGTTGATCTTCTGCTCAACGCCGTCGCGATTGATATGAACGAGGAGATCGATGCCGAGTTCGGCCGCAGTGCGGTCGCGAAACTCGATCATCTCGCGGAATTTCCAGGTGGTGTCGACATGCAGGAAGGGGAAGGGCGGCTTGCCGGGATAAAATGCTTTCATCGCGAGATGCAGCATGACGGAGGAGTCCTTGCCCACCGAATAGAGCATGACCGGCTTCGCGAAGGTCGCGGCGACCTCTCTGAAGATGTGGATCGCCTCGGCTTCCAGGCGCTGCAAATGAGTTAAGGACATCGGTGCGAATACTCCAAAACTTCAAAATAAAAATTCTAAAATCTCAAATTTATATCTTTTGTTTCAGTCGATGTGTCGTGTATTAAATAGACTCAAAACCGAACTGCGCTTGTTGTTTTAAGTGTTATTTCCAGTGGCTGTACTTGGCGCCTCTGAACCGCGAAAGACCCAATGTCGCGACGCCAGGTAGTTCCAGACAAAGACGATCGGGACGCTGACCACCTTGGCGACCGGTGCCGGGATCAGGAGGGCAAGGCCTGCGACGATCGCGGTCGATATCAAGAGGCCCGTCAGGGTGGCGGCGACGAACTTCACCGCCTGCACATGGCTGTGGGCGGCGCGGAAGGTCCAGGCGCGATTGAGCAAGTAGCTGACCGCGATGCCGCAGGAATAGGAGACGAGGTTGGACGGCGTTGGCGGCGCCCCTGCGAAATAGAACGTATTGAACAACGCCATGTCGAGCAGGGTCGTCACGGCGCCCACGGCCGCAAAGCGGGCAAGCGTTTCGCCGGCGCGCTGCCGGGAGCTAGCGTCTTTTGTTGTCGGCAGCGACATCGCCGCGCCTCCAATCCGGCATCGCCGGCGTCGGTCGCCGGTGTTCGTCGTTGTTGATTGAAGCTTCGATGATCGGGGCGGGACGGTGCTTCGATTGCATGAAGATGCGGCCGACATATTCTCCCATGATGCCGAGGAAGATCGCGTTCAAGGTAATGGAGAGCAAAAGCAGCATCGTGGTCGTGGCAAAGCCGGCGGGCCAATCCTGCCCGAACAGAAGCTTGCCGACGAGGTAGCCGAACAGAAGCAGCAGCGTGGCGGTGCCCATCACCAGGCTCGCCATCGAGGCGAGCCGAAGGGGTGTCAGCGAATGGTTGAGGATGCCATCGACCGCAAGCGACAGCATCGCCCTGAACGGAAACTTGCTTTCGCCGGCCACGCGCGCGTGACGGTCGTATTCGAAGCCGACCTGGGAAAACCCCATGGCGCTGATGAGGCCGCGTAGATAGGGAGACGTGTCGTCGACCTTGCGCAGCTCGTCGAGGATGCATCGGTCGACGAGCCTGAACTCGCCGGCGTTGAGCGGCAGATCGTCCTCGCTGAGCGCATTGATGCACCAGTAGAAGGCGCGGCGAATATGGGTTGTCAGCCAGCCGTCGGTGAGCGTCCGGCGAATGCCGTAGACCACCTGGTGTCCCTGTAGCCAGAGATCGATCATGCCGGGTATCAAGTGCGGCGGATCCTGCAGGTCACAGTCGATCTGCACCGAGCAATCACCGGTCGCCGCCTTGTAGGCCACCAGCAGCGAGCGCTGGTAGCCGATGTTGCGGCTGAAGCGGATGACCCGAACGCTTGGGTCTTCGCTTGCAATCTCCGACAGGATCTCAAAGGTTCTGTCGGTGGAGTGATTGTCCGTGAAGATGATCTCGCGGTCGTATTCGGGCAGGCTGCGGAACATGTCGACGATCGCCTCGTGGGCGCGCCGGACATTGGCCTCCTCGTTATAGGCCGGTACCAGGATCGAGATTTTCTGTCTCTTCTTCATCTCGTTGTCACCACCCTCAGACGGTCTTGCGCGAAGTGTGGCTGTCGCTCGAGGCCGGCGGCACGACGGCCCTGTGCCATGCGATGGTGCGGGCCAGCCCTTCCGCAAACGGTATGCGGGCGCTCCAGCCGAACAGATCCTTGGCGCGCCCCGGCGCTGCCCGGAAATCGCGGATGCCGCCTGTCGAGGTGGCCGAGCCGTATTCGATGAGGGCGGGGTCGGCGCCGGTTTGTTCGACGATCAGGCGTGCGACCTCGCGCATCGGCGGGGCGATGCCGGTTGCGACATTGACGAGCCGGGTGCTGACCGGCGCATCGGCAATCCGCAGCAGCGCTTCGACGACATCGTCGACATAGAGCAGGTCGCGCCGGTCGCTGGGATGGCGGACGAGGCAGCGCTGGCCGGCAAGGCAACGCTCGATGAAGGACGGGATCATGAATTCGGTCGATTGCTTCGGGCCAAAGACAAGCGCCAGCCGCGCGGTAATCACCGGGAAAGGCAGGCGTGCCTGCAACCCGCCGATGAAATGGGTCGCGGCCGTCAGTTCGGCCCCATAGGCGTTTACCGGTATTTCGCGGCTGTCTTCCTCGTAGGGGGCGGGTGTCGCACCATATTCGGCAAGCGATCCGGTTCGGATGATCTTTCGCGGTGGATGGCGCAGCGCGCTTGCCGCGCCGAGCAGGCCGAGCAATGCATTGAGGTGTTCGCGGATGCCGGCCTTGGCGTCGTTGAGTTCGGCCTCTTCGCGCCGGCGCGTGCGGGCGGCGAGATGGAAGACGATCTCCGGCTCGACGTCCTGCAGGCAACGGCGCATGGCATCGTCGGACTGAAGGTCGAAATTGTGCCGGATGAACGCACCGTCGACGGCCTCGAGCCGGCTGTCTTCCGAGCCGGGCCGCACCACCACATGCACTTCATGGCGCGCGTCGAGGCAGGTTCGCGTCAGATGCGAACCAATGAAGCCAGCGGCACCGGTTATCAATATTCTCGACATGCGCCTCTTCTCATCTACGCGTGACCGCCGAGGACCGAAGATCCGTCTGACGCGCCTCCCCTTGGTCGGAGAGGCGCGTTTCGTGTTCGCTCAGAAGAACGAGGCCGGCTGATGATCCCGGCGCTTCGTGGCGCCGGAGCTCGCATACCGCTGGGCGAAATCACGGAAGGACTGGTGGATATGGTCCAGGTGCGCCTGCGTCAGGCCGTGGTGGCAGGCAAGCAGGATGCCGCCGCGCATCACGTCGTCGGCGACCGGATAGCCGCGCGGTTCGACCTTGCTGTGAACGCCACTCATCGCCGGCTGGCGCAGGATGTTTCCGGTAAACACCGGACGGGTCTGGATGTCGCGTTGTTCCAGGAAGATCTGCATCTCCCGGCGGGTGAACGGTGCATCGGCGCGCACAGTCATCGGGTAGGCGAGCCATCCGGTTCGCGAAAGCGGCAGTTGCTCCGGCAGCACGAACCAGTCCTCGTAGGTCTCGAAGAAGGCGCGCTGCTTGGCGAAGTTGCGCTCGCGCGCGTCGATGTTCTGCTGCAGCCGGTCGAGCTGGACGAGCCCGAATGCTGCGCCCATTTCGGACGGTTCGATGTTGAATCCCAGCACCTCGAACACGAACTTGGCGTCGTAGTCGAAGCCGTCGAGATCGATGTTGAACCGGTTCTCGATGGTCTCGGATTCGACAAAGAGCGAGGATGTGCGGCCCCAGGAGCGATAGAGCATTGCCTTGCGCGCCAGTTCGTCGTCGTTGACGCAGACCATGCCGCCGTTGCCCGCCGCGGTGATGACGTGTGAGCCGTAGAAGCTGGTCGTGCTGATATCGGACCGCGCGCCGGTGCTGGTGTCCCTGATCGTCGCGCCCAGCGTGTCGGCGCTGTCTTCGATCACCAGCAGTTTGTGTGCGTCGGCGATGGCGCGAATGCGATCCCAGTCAGGCAAATTCCCGATCAGGGATGGGATCATCACCGCTTTCGTCTTCCTGGTGATCATCCGCTCGATCGCGTCGACATCGATATTGTAGGTGCCTTCGACGACATCGACGAATGCCGGGACAAGGCCGGCGCGCACGATCGGGGCGACCGTCGTCGCAAAGGTCAATGCGGGCGTGATGACCTCGGATCCCTTCGGAAGATCGGCGATTTCGATGGCGAGATGGTTCGCGGACGAACCGGAGTTCACCATGATGCCATGCCGTTTCGCAAAGAGCGTCGCGACACGTTCCTGCATCGTCCTGACGGCCGCGCCCATCTGTGTCGATGAGCGCAGGACTGCCACAACGGCATCGATCTCTTCCTGACCGTAAACGGACTGTCCGTAATTAACTCGCATCTTTCCAATCTCCGATGTCGCGCAATGGCAATGGTCTTGCTTCGTGTTCGACTTCCTGTTTCCAGGCGGCGGCGTATTGCTCGATCTGATGCTCCGAGAACGACCGGATGGTTCTCGGATCCTCCCGGTACCTGCGGTACCAGGCGACAGTCATGGCCACGGTGTCACGCAGGCGCAGCACCGGCTTCCAGCCGAGTTCCGTACGAGCCTTGGTGCTGTCGAGGCGCAGGATGGTCGATTCCACCGGCGCGTTTACCTGCGGCTCGACGATGTATTTCGGTGGCGCGTCGCCCCATTGGCCGACGACCATGTCGGCAAGCGTTCCGACATTGACGGTCGCTTCCTGGTCGGGCCCGAAATTCCAGCCGCCGGCAAAGCGCGTTCTGCCGTGAAGCAGGTGCGCCGCCAGCATCATGTAACCGCGAAGCGGCTCGAAGACGTGCTGCCATGGCCGGATGCTCGCCGGATTGCGCAGCCGCGCAGGACTGCCGACTTCCACCGACCGGACCAGATCGGGCACGAGCCTGTCGGCGCCCCAGTCGCCGCCGCCGATGACGTTGCCGGCGCGCACGCTGACAAGTTGCGGCCCGTTGGGGTCATTGAAGAACGAGGATCGATAGGCGGCTGCGACGAGTTCGGCGCAGCCTTTCGACGAACTGTAGGGATCGCGCCCGCCCATCGGGTCGTTCTCCCGATAACCCCAGACCCATTCGCGGTTCTCGTAGCACTTGTCGCTGGTGACGACGATCACGCCCTTCAGGGACTTCATGCGCCTTGCCGCATCGAGCACGATGGCGGTGCCGACGACGTTGGTCGCATAGGTGTCGACCGGGCTCTCGAAGGAGGCCCGCACCACAGCCTGCGCGGCCATGTGAATGACGAGATCGAAATCCTGTCCGTCGATAGCCCGCGCCACGTCGGCGGCAGAGCGGATGTCGCCCTCATGGCCGTCGATGACGTCGCCGAGGCCGGTCGCCAGGTAGAAGGACGGCGTCGACGGTGGCAGCGACAGGCCGACCACCGATGCACCCAGTCGCCTCAGCCAGAGCGAGAGCCAGCCTCCCTTGAAACCGGTGTGTCCCGTGACCAGGATCTTTCGACCACGGAATGCCTCGGCAAGGTCGGCCTCGCTGGTGATCAATGCCATGTCCTACATCCGTACGTGATGGGTGGACGGTGCGGCTGTCGCGGCGGCCAGGTGATCGCGTTCGAAGTGCAGCCACGGCGGATCTTCGCTTTCGCACAGGCCGTTCAGATAATCGCGATCGCGCACCGTATCCATCGGATGCCAGAAGCCGTGATGCTTGTAGGCAAACAGTTGACCGTCCCTGGCGAGATTGGTCAGCGGCGACATTTCCAGCGGTTCGGAAAGGCTCGGGATGTAGTCGAGCACGCCGGGTTCAAAGACGAAGAAGCCGCCGTTGATCCAGGTTTCCTTCTTCTGCACCTTCTCGGTGAACTCGACGACCTGGTCGCCTTCGATCTCGAGGTTGCCGAAGCGGGCCGGAGGCTGAACGGCGGTAACCGTCGCAAGGCGCCCGTGCGAGCGGTGAAACGCCAGCAGCGCCTCGATGTCGATGTTTCCGACGCCGTCCGAATAGGTCACCATGAAGGGCTCGTTGTCGAGCCATTCGCGCAGGCGCAGGAGTCGACCGCCGGTCATCGTCGACAGGCCGGTGTCCACGACAGAGACATTCCAGTCGAGCGGATGATTGGGGTGCAGCACCATCGAGCCGCTTCCGAGCGCGACGGTAAAGTCCGCGGTCGACAGATGGAAGTTATGGAAGAAGCTCTTGATCGACATGCATTTATAGCCGCCGGCCACGACGAAGTCGCGGTGCCCCCAGTGGCTGTAAATATCCATGACGTGAAGAATGATGGGTTTGCCACCAATCTCAACCATCGGCTTAGGAATACGCGTGGTTTCCTCGGCCAGGCGCGAGCCAAGCCCTCCCGCAAAGAGAACGACTTTCATAGCGGTCTCCAAGAAGATATGTTTGGGATAGTGTTGACGTCTCAGGTTTTATTCATGAGCAATCGCGATCCAATGCGCGATTTGAGCGTTTTCAATAACTGATAAAAATGCACGTCAATAAAGGCAGGCGGTTACCTGCGTGCTACGGAATATGTCTGGATAAATCCCAGGGTTTCCGTTATGTTAAGTAACTAATATACAAGAAATACCTTATATTCCGCTGGGCCGCAAGCCTTTTTACGTGTCAGGTTTATCCCTGCACGCTTGTCGGGGTTGTCCCGCTAGGCCGTGCGCCACTGCGCATTACGATCCTGTGTGACCCATTTGAAGCCGTGTGCGACCGCATCGTTCCCGTCGCCAGCCTGTATTTATACTTCGTCTATTTTTTTCGGAGTTTTTACATGACCTATCCAGCAAGTGTTTCTTCGGAAAGACCGGGCTCCGTTGAAGGAAAGTCAGTCGGGATTTTCTATCAAGTTGCCGCAGCCCTGTTCTTCCTGTTCGTTTTTTATTTCCTGTTTCTTCGGATCATGAATTTCGAGATGCGCCGAGACGAGCAGCTGTACGTCCCGCCGGCCAGGCTCTTGAACGACCATGCGCTCTACGCCGATTTCTTCTACAATCATCCGCCCGCCTCCGCCTGGTACTTCTACGCCATTAGCAAGTTGACGGGGTCGAGCGACCTGCTTCTAAGCGGTCGCCTCGGTGTCTTCCTGGCCTGGATCCTTATGGCCGTCGCCGTCGGCGGCGTGGTGTATGTGTTGACGCGCTCGGCCTGGGCAACGGCCTGCGTCGGCATCCTGTCGCTAGTGAACGAGTTGTTCCTGACACAGACGGGTGTTGGCGCCACCAACAATTTCCTGCCGTGGCCGTTCGCCTTTCTCGGCCTCAGTCTCTTTCTTCTCGCCCTGCGTAACGAACAGCGCCGTTCGTTGATGGTGGCGTTCGCCGGATTTCTGCTGGCCTTGGCCGTGTGCTTCAAGCTGAGCGCCATCGCCTTCATCCCGGCCGTCGCCCTGGCCGCATTCCTTCTGCCGCGCTCGCTGGCGATGAAGGATCGCATCGTAAAGGTCGCGGCGCCGCTGCTCATCGGTGGACTTGTCGGCGGGGCGCCAATCCTTTTCTACCTCGTCAGGGATCCCCAACTCTTTCTGGCGCACGTGGTGCGCTACCATACCGGTCCGCATCCGCAATACTGGCGGCTGATGAGCGGCGACGGGGAGGGCGGGGCGATGTCGCTCGCCCAGAAACTGGTCATGGCGCAGGACATATGGCTTGCGCCGGCCGTGGCCGTTGCGCTTGCCGCACTCATCGCCATCGCGTTCTTCGCCTTTGCCCGGCGCACGGACAATGCAGCAGCCGAACCAAGGCTGCGCATGGGGGAGGTGCTGGTCCTTGCCGGCGTGCTCTTCTGCAGCTTTGTGCTGAGCTTCGTTCCGACGCCCGGGTTCCCGCAATATTTTGCGCCGCCGCTCGTCTGCCTTCCTTTGGCGTTTGGGCTTTTGCTCGAGGCACTTGGGCCGCGCGCGCTGCCCATGGTGCGGCCGATCCTGCTGTCGGCCGTGCTTGTCGTCCTTGCGGTCAACGCGCCGCGCCTTGGCCAATACCTCGGCAAGGCGACCCATCCGCAGCAGTGGACGACAATGCGCGTGCATGAGGGAGGTGTGACGATTGCTGAGAGGATGCAGGCTGCCGGCGTCACCGGCAAGGTTGCGACGCTCGCGCCCATCTATCCGCTGGAAGGCGGCCTCGATGTCTATGCCGAGCTGGCGACAGGGCCGTTTGCCTACCGCACCGCCGACATGACGAGCCCCGATCTGGCGAAGTACTACAAGATGACATCGCCATCGACGATCGAAGCGCTGTTCGAGAAAGACCCGCCGGCGGCGTTTCTGCTTGGCTTTGAAGACGAGCTGGAAAAGCCGATGCGTGCCTTTGCGGAAAGCCACGGCTACGTGCAGTCCGCCTCACTTGGCTTCAAGGACAGATATGGGATCCCGACCCTCTATCTGAAGCCAGCGACGCCGCCCGGATCGTGATCGGGCGATGCGGCGTCGCCGTCCTAGGCGGCGCCGCGTCAGGTCGATACGCGTGCTGCCGGGTAAAGCGCCTGGGCCTCGTCGGGCGCCGCGATGACATCGTCCCATTGCTGAAGGACCGACTGGATGGCGTAGCGCGCGGCAACCGCGCGCGCGCCCATGGCGCCGATCTGCTGCCGGAGCGTTGCGTCGGCCGCCAGGCGGGCTATGGCCTCTGCCAGCCGGTGCGTGTCCTCCTTGGGGACGAGCATGCCTACTGCCGGCGTGTCGATGATTTCCGACGGTCCCCAGGGGCAATCGAAGGCGATGCTGGCAAGGCCGGCGGACATCGCCTCAAGCAGCACGTTCGGGAACCCTTCGAAGCGCGAACTGAGGACGAAGATATCACCGGCGTTGATCCATTCGACCGGGGATTTCGTCGTGCCGGGCAGCCGAACGCGGTTCGAAAGGCCGAGACGTCGGACCTGTTCGTCGAGCGCCGGCCGTTCCGGGCCCTCGCCGAAGATGGTCAGCGTCATGTTCGGCGCGCGTCCGGCGACAACGGCAAAGGCGTCTATCAGCAGGTCGAAGCCCTTCTGCCTGTCCAGCCGGCCGACGGCCAGCACCCGGGTGCCGGTGCCTGATTGTCTGTCACGCACATGCTGAAGCGTGATCGGGTTGGGGATGATCACGGCCTTGGCTTTGAGGACCGGCGGCAGCGAATTGGCCGCTTCCGTCGTCTGCATCACCAGCCGCTCCGCCAGGCGGGCCGCCAACGGCCGCGCCAATCGCCAAAGCCCGTTCATGTCTTGCGTGTTGAAGTTGTTTCGTTCGGAAAGGACGAGCCGCAGGCCGAGGCCGCGGCTGGCAAGCACGACCATGATGTTGACCTTCGTCAAAAAGGAGATGACGAGGTCGGGCGACAGGGCGCGCAGGCGCGCGCGCAATCGGGCGATACGCTCGGCCGTCCTGAACACAGGCACCGACGAGCCGCCGCCGAGCGCTTCGATGCGGACGGAGCGGTCGTAGGCGAAGTAGGTCTCAGGGGTTTCCGCATTGAGCGCGAGCACGTGCACGTCGTCACCGCGGGCCGAGCGATGGCGCGCGAGGATGTTGACGACCTTTTCTGCGCCGCCGGCACCAAGCCCCGAAAGCACGAACACAATTCGCAATGGCGGCTCCTGTCTCGATTGGGGCAAGCGGACAATCCCGCCTGCGCCCGACCCGACCACGGCCTAGACGGCGCTCATCCAGCCGTGGGTCAAGGCGAAATGGACAATCTGCGCCCGCGTGTGGAGCTGCAGCTTCTCCGTCGCACGGGCCTTGTAGGTTTCGATCGATTTGACGCTCACATTGGCGCGCGCGCCGATTTCCTTATTGGAGTACCCAAGGGCGACGAGGCGCAGAACGTCCTGCTCGCGACGGGTCAGCCCCGGCACACCGGCCGTCTTCAACGCACGCGATCCGGGACTTGGCGCCGCGCGGGTCAATTCCTGGGCGGTCGGCGGGTCGAGATAGAGCCCGCCATGCGTGACGGAGCGAACGGCAAGCAGCAGGTGCTCGGGCGCGGAGCATTTCTGGATGAAGCCCTTGACGCCGATCTGAAGCGCCTGCTGTGCGTAGGAACGTTCCGGGTAAATGGTCATCACCACCACATAGGCCGAAAGCTGCTGCTTGAGGATTTGTTCGGCGAGCGTAAGGCCGCTCATGTCGGGAAGGGCGATATCGATGACCGAAACGTCCGGCCCGGTTTCCTTGATCAGCGCCAGCGCGTCCGCACCTGTTCCCGCCGAGCCGACGCAGACGATATCGCTGGTCGTATCGATCGTCGCGCGGGCGCCGACGATGACGAGCGGATGGTCGTCGATGATGACTGTGCGTATCGGCGTCGTCATGATGCCCGCCTGACTGTCGGCGCCAAGTCCGCCGGCATTCGCGTAGGTCGAGCCCCCTTGTCGTTGTCGTTCATGTGTCGGTCCCCCTCTCCGAATTCTCTTTCCGCAGCTTGAGCCGTGCGGTGGCTTGCTAGAAGTTCCTCAGGAAATTGGAGTAACGCCGTTCGATGTTGTGCAGCGTGTATTCGCTTTCGATGCGATCGCGGGCGAGATGCGCGTAGCGGGCATATTCCTCCGGCGAGAGGTCGAGCACCTTGCGCATGGCGTCGGCAAAGGCCTCGGGATTGCGCGCGGGCACGACGATCCCGGCATTGCCGGCAACCTCCGCCGCGTCTCCGACGTCCGTTGCCACCACCATTTTCGCGTAGCTCATCGCCTCGGCAACAACATTCGGAAAGCCCTCGGTTCTGGAGGACAAAGCGAGAATGTCGATGCTGCGGTAGAAATCCTCCATGTCCGCGACCTCGCCTCTGAGGTCGATGGCCTCGCTTGGCAATCCGGCATCGGCAATCAGCCGCACGACTTCGGGATTGTCCCAGGCAAGCCCACGGCCGGCGGCGAGAAAGCGCGTGTCGGGATGGGTGCGCAACACCGAAGCGGCGGCGCGAAAGAAGGTGGCGTGGTCCTTTTGCGGGTGAAAGCGCGCGACGATCCCGATCCGCCGGGGCGGTGCCTCATGGCCGGCCGCCACCGCGGGGATTTCGAAGCCGTTCGGGATGACGACCGAATTCAGGTTACGGTAGCCGTAGGCGCGGTGCATTTCGCGGGCGCGCGACGAATTGTAGATAATGCCGGAGGCCGAACCGGAGAGCACCCGGGCAGCGGCGATCGCCACGTGCGAGCTTCGCGACAGCGAGGCGACGTCATCCAGCGACTGGCGAACATTCCAGATGACCGGGGTGGCGCGGCGCGCAAGTTTGGCAGCGACCGTGCCGACCACCATGGCGTGGTACATCCAGCAGAGCATGACGCTCGGCTTTTCCTGGCGGATGATGTTGGCGAGCCGCATCGTGCCCTGCAGAATGGCCGGGAGCGAATGCGCGCCAAGCGCCACGTACTCGACGCGCGGATTGTCCGCGAGGTCACGGTTTCGCGCCGAGACATCGAGTAGCGACACGACCATGACGCGTTCGTCAGATGACGCCTTGAGCAGGCGCGCGAGCATCGTCTCAGCTCCGGCGCTTGCGCTGAAATTGGTGATCAAATGCAAAATCATACCGTGGATCCGAAGTTGCGCCGCCGTTAGGGCATTCCTCCGCATTCCCTGAGCCTGACGACAGGGCACACTGGCGTGTATCCCGGCGCTGGTCACAAGCATTAAATTCCTGGGCGCGCGATGCACGCCAGGACATCAACTTCCTATTGCCTCGATTTTGGAGGGCACATCGGATGCGATCATTTCTGAAATAGGTTCGTACTCTAAATTGGCCTTCCAGGGCGCACCCTAGAAAAGCAGTGGTTTCAAGATACAACGGCAGACACTGTCATGCAATTATTCTCTTGCAGTATAGCCCGGCTCTGAAATAGCATCCCGTCATATCATACTTGAAATACATTTATATCGCCCGGATGGGTTATTTCTTCCCTTGGTTGTGATCCGAGTTGTATATTGCGCTCTGACACATTGTGCATTTGAGAACCAAAATGCGTTTTGCTCTGGTTGGTGCCGTCGAAGGATCCCGGATCGCGCTCGATGCCCTGTTGGCGAAGGGGATGCTGCCCTCCCTGGTGGTTACGCTGCCGCCGGAGGCTGCGGATCGCCATTCCGATTTCGCGGACTTGACGGTGCCGGCGCGCGCGGCGGGCAGCGCGGTCTGCCATACGACCAATGTGAACGGCGAAGACACGCTTGCAGCCATTCGCGCCTGCGACCCGGACCTCGTCCTGGTCCTCGGCTGGTCGCAGATCTGCCGCCACGCCTTCCGCGCCATCCCACGGCTCGGCGTGATCGGTTTTCACCCGTCGGCGCTGCCACGCCTGCGGGGCAGGGGCGTTATCCCCTGGACCATCCTGCTTGACGAAAAGACGACGGGCTCGTCGCTGTTCTGGATCGACGAGGGCACGGATTCCGGCCCCATCATCCTGCAGCGTCTGTTTTCGGTCGCGCCGGAGGAGACGGCGCGCAGTCTTTACGGCAAGCATGTGCGCAATCTCGCGGAGATGGTGCCGGAGGCTGTTGAATTGGCGGCGGCGGGCAGGGCGCCGCGGGTCGAGCAGGACCACAGCCTGGCGAACTATTGCGCAAAACGTCTCGCCGAGGATGGCCTGATCGACTGGCAGCGGCCTGCGGCTGAGGTGCTGCGCCTGATCAGGGCGGTAGGCGATCCGTATCCTGGCGCCTTTTCGCGTCAGGACGGAAAGGTCGTCCATTTCGACGCGGCGCGGGCCTTCGCGGACTCCTTTCGCTACATCGGCCTTGCCGCGCAAGTTCAGACCCATACGGCAGATGGTTTCACCGTCATGTGCGGCGACCGGCAGTGCATCGAGGTAACCGCGTGGCGCACCGCCGACGGCCGGCGCCCCCCGGTGCACAGCAAGTTGGGAGCGTGATCGCGCGGGCATTGGCATCGGGTTCAGTCAGGCGGGCCGCGGCGATTGCCTTGGCCAATCGTCCTAACAGTCAAGGAGAAGGCGTGTATGGCGTACCGGTCGTTCAAGATCCTTGTCTCTTCCGCGGGAAGGCGTGTTGGCCTGATCGAGTGCTTTCGTCGGGCAGCACGCGCGCTGGACATCGATATCCAGATTCTGGCCTGCGACCTTGATCCCGATCTGAGCGCCGCCTGCGCCGTCGCTGACCGGGCCTTCGCGGTCCCTGCCTATAATCACCCGGGGTTCACCGGCCGCCTGGCGGAGATCGCGCGGGCGCATGACGTGCGCCTGCTCGTGCCTACGATCGATCCCGAACTGGTGCCGCTTGCGGCAGCGGCGGGCGATTTCGCCGGCTTCGATTGCCGCGTGCATGTGAGCACTCCCCCTGTCATCGACGTCGTGCGCGACAAGCTCGAAACCATGCGCGTGCTCGACGCGGCCGGAGTGCCGGTCCCGCGAACCGGTATGCTGGAGGAGGTTCGCGGCGAGCTTTCCCGTTGGAACTGGCCGCTGTTCCTCAAGCCCAATGCCGGGAGCGCAAGCCGCTCGATCAGCATGGTGCGCTCAATGGCCGATCTGCCGGAAAGGACCGCAGAGCCGATGATCCTGCAGCAATATCTCGACGGCCCGGAGCATACGGTCAATGCGTTCGTCGATGACGGCGGCACCTTGCAGTCGGTCATTTCGCACCGGCGCTTGCGCATAAGGGCAGGCGAAGTCGAAAAGGGAGTCACCGAGCGTAATCCGGTGCATCGGGCGATGGCCGAGGGCATCTTGCGGGCGTTACCGGACTTGCGCGGCGCGTTCTGTTTTCAGGTCATGGACGATCGGCTCACCGGCCCGCGGGTGATCGAAATCAATGCCCGTTTCGGCGGTGGCTATCCGCTCGTGGACCACGCCGGCGCGACCTTTGCCCAATGGCTGCTGGAGGAAGTAGCGGGCTTGCCGAGAACGGTTCACGACGATTGGCGCGAAGGCGTGCTGATGCTGCGATACGATGCAGCGGTCTTCAGGGGATAGGCAGATGGGCGAGCAGGTGCTTGTCTTCGATCTTGACGATACGCTCTATCTGGAGCGGGATTTCGCCCTAAGCGGCTTCAGGGCGGTCGATGCCTGGCTGGCGCACCATCTGGGCGTAGAAGGCTTCGCCGGGCATTGCGAGGCCGCTGCCGCGCGTGGACATAGCGGGCGCGTTTTCGACACGGCCCTGGCGGCGATGGGTATTGTTGCCGACGAGGCGCTGGTAAGCCAGTTGGTTGGCGTCTATCGCGGACACCAGCCCGAAATCACTTTGGCCAGCGATGCGCGCCGCTATCTGGAACGTGCGCGCGTCGGCCGAAGGGCGATCATCACCGACGGGCCTGCGGCCACGCAACAGGCCAAGGTCAAGGCGCTGGGGCTCGAAGCCCTGGTCGACCGGGTGATCTTCACCGACCTTTGGGGGAGAGAATTCTGGAAGCCGCACGCACGGGCGTATGAGGCGATCGAGGCCTGGACCAACGTCAAGCCGGACACTCTCGTCTACATCGCCGACAATCCGCTCAAGGATTTCGTCACGCCGCGCCGACGCGGATGGCAAACTGTGATGGTGGCGCGCGAAGCGCGGGTCCACCGCACGGCGGCACCGGACGAGGCGCACCAGGCCGACAGGCGGATCAGCGATCTCGATGAACTGGACGACGCCTTGCGATCACTCGCCTCGGGCGAAGCGGTCTCGCGCTGAGCTTTCGCGGACTGGACCGCTAACACGGGCAGGGACGGGTGGCGGCCGCGGAGCGCGTATTCAAACCCGCGGCCGCCGGTATTTTATGCGAAGGTGAAGTCCGCGGCGCTGAAGTTGGCCGCAGACAGAGTACCGTTCGGATCGTCGACAACGATCTGGAAGGCGTGACCAGCCGAATCCTGTGCCTTGAGGATCACGTCGCCACTCGGGTCGTCATAGGCAAACACGGTGCCGGGACCGCCGGTGTTGGCGTAGCGGGTGATGCCGAGCTTTTCGAGAACGATGCGATCGAGACCATCCTGGTAGTCCATGATGGTATCTTGGCCGACGAGCGCGCCGGCGCCCTTGAGCACGAAGCGGTCGGCGTCGGCGCCGCCCCAGAGGAAGTCTGAGCCGCTCTCGCCGATAAGCGTGTCCTTGCCGGCATCGCCACGGATCGTGTCGTTGCCGTTGCCGCCATAGAACAGGTCATCGCCATCGCCGCCGTTCAGCGTGTCGTTGCCGTCTTCACCGCTGATGCTGTCGTTGCCGCCATCACCATAGACGAGGTCGTCGCCTGCGCCGACGCTGATCCTGTCGACGCCGGCACCGCCATGGGCCTCGTCACGACCGCTCTCGGAATCGAGAATGTCGTTGCCGTCGCCGCCGTCGAGATAGTTGTCGCCGTCGCCGCCGTCGACCCGGTCATCGCCGATGCCGCCATAGACGTGGTCATTGCCGGACTGGCCCTTGAGCGCGTCGTTGCCGCCTTCGCCATAGATGTAGTCGTCGCCGGCGCCGCCGCCGACGGCCTGCGTCGTCAATTTGCCGGTCGCCGGGTTGATGCGGTTGACGAAGCCGTCATTGCCGTCGCCGGCATAGATGATGTCGTTGCCGGCGCCACCGTCGATGTATTCTTCGCCGGCGCCGCCGTAGAAGGTATCGTTGCCGGCGCCGCCGAGCATGGTGTCGTGGCCATCGCCGCCGTCGAGGATGTCGTCGCCGTCCTCACCGTCGAAGATGTCGTTGCCCAGGCCACCGACGAAGTGGTCGTTGCCAAGGCCGCCATCAAAGGAGTCGTTGCCGACGCCGCCTTCAGCATAATCGTCGCCTGGACCGGCCTTGAAGAAGTCGTTGCCGTCGCCACCGTACATGCGGTCGTTGCCGTCGCCACCGTCGAGATAGTCGTCTCCGGCATAGCCCCAAAGGCTGTCGTCGCCGCCATATCCATAAATTGTGTCAGCTACGTTCGTGCCATAAAGCGTGTCAGCTACGGGTCTTCCCTTAACGATCATGTTTCCATCCTTTATTAGTGGGGCAGAATACGCGCCGTTGCTTTTACCGACCGCCGCGCAAAGACAGCAAGCGACCGGAGCGTGTGAAAACTGTGATCTGTCGCGTTGAATGGTGGGGGCTTAAAATAGCATCTATAAGCAACCGCTACAACAGATGTATAGTATCTACTCAACCCCCGGCACGTTGACATCGGGGAACACTTCCATCGATACGGCCCCACTCAAATTCCTGGAAACGGTGTCGTTGCAGCATGGTAGACAACAGAATCACAAGCGGCAGTTTACGCTCTGCGTTCCGGCGCAGCGTTATCGATCTCGGCTTGTTCTCGACGGTCGTCAACGTGCTGGCGCTGACGTCGCCTCTGTTTCTGATCCAGGTTTATGATCGGGTTTTGCCGTCTTCGAGCATCGAAACGCTCGTCTATCTGACGATTATTGCGTTTCTCGCCTTCGCATTCCTCGGCCTGCTCGATGTGATTCGGGCGATCTACGCCGTGCGCATGGCGGCCAAGCTCGATAGCGAGCTCGGGGCGGCGGCCTTTGCAAACGTGGTCGCGGCAACGGGCCGGGAGCCGGGCGACATCCAGCCCTTGCGCGATCTTGCGACCGTCAGAGGCTTCATCGCTTCACGCGGCACGCCGGTCCTCTTCGATTTGCCGTTCTCGCCGGTGTTCGCGGCACTGCTTTATCTCCTGCATCCAATGCTCTTCCTGATGACGACGATCGGCGCGATCGTGATCCTGCTCCTGGTTTTCCTCAATCAGTACATGAACAAGAAGGCGTCGCAGTTCGCGCAGGAGCGGATTACCAGCGCCAATCTGACGGCGCAGATGTTCAGCCGCAGTGCCGAGACGGTGCGCGCGATGGGCATGACGAACAATGTCAGCGAGGTCTGGGGCCGCCAGTTTGCCGCCGCGACTGCGGCCGCCGACGGAAATCTCGTCGTCAACGCCATCTTCGGAGGCATATCGCGATCGATCAGAATGATCCTGCAGATGGCGATCCTCGCCGTCGGCGCGACCCTTGTCCTGAAGGGGCAGATGACCGCCGGCATGATCTTTGCTTCCTCGATCCTGTCGGGCCGCGCGCTGCAGCCGCTCGATCAGCTGGTCGGAATCTGGAAGCAGGCGATGGAAGCGCGCAGCGCCTGGACGCGGTTCGAAAAGGTGATCGAGGCCGGCAATGCCGATGGACGCAAGCTTCTGCTGCCAAACCCCGCAGGCGATATCGCCGTGCGCGATCTGCTCTATGTTTCGCCGGACGCGGGAGCCGACCCCGAGCCGATCCTCAAACGGCTGAATTTCACGATCGCTGCCGGCGAAAGCGTTGCTGTTGTCGGCCCGAGCCGGGCGGGCAAGTCGACGCTTGCGCGGCTTTTGACCGGCGCCGTTGCCCCGACCGCGGGTTCGATCACCATCGACGGTGCGGACCTGAGAACCTGGGACTCAACGCAGCTTGGCAGCCTCATCGGCTATCTTGCACAGGACGTGCAGCTTCTGCCCGGCACGATCGCTGCCAATATCTCGCGCTTCGAGCCGGATGCGGCCGACGAGGCGGTGGTTGCGGCCGCGCGCGCGGCTCATGCCAATGATCTCATCCTGGCGCAAACGAAGGGCTATCAGACGCCGATCGGGCCCGGCTCCAACAATCTCTCCGGCGGCGAACGGCAGCGCATCGGGCTTGCGCGCGCCTTCTACGGCTCTCCGCGTCTTCTCGTTCTCGACGAGCCGAACGCCAACCTCGACAGTGAGGGGGAAGCGGCACTCGGACGGGCGCTCAGAGACGCGAAGGAGCGCGGCGTCACGGTCGTCATCGTCACGCACCGCATTTCGATCGCAACGACATGTGACCGGGTCCTGGTGATGAAGAATGGCAGGATCGATGACTTCGGCCCAACGGACGAGGTGGCGCGGCGCGCGCAGTCTGAGCGGGCGGATCGGGCAGCGAAGGCAGCCGCTGCCAAGCGGCCGTCGAACCTCCCGCCGGCAAACATCTCCGCCTTCCTGCCTGGCAGAACCGGGGACCGGCCATGACGGCGGCGGGTGCCCGGCGCTCCTGGCGGGAGACGATCGTGACCGATACCGGGTTTGTCGCCCGGCTCGGCTATGGGACGCTTGCCCTTATCCTTGTCGGCTTCGGCTATTGGGCGGCGACGGCGCCGCTCTCCGGCGCTGCCGTCGCTTCCGGTACGATCACGGCCACGGGCCGCAATGTCCTCGTGCAGCATCTGGAAGGCGGGATCGTCAGCGAGATCGCGGTTCGTGAAGGGGATGCCGTCGCAAGGGGGCAGACGCTCGTGGTCCTCGACGACACCGTGGCCCGCACCCAGCTCAACCGCCTTGCCAAGCAATGGGTGGCACTGAAGGCGCGGGAGGCGCGGCTTGCCGCCGAGCGGGACGGGAAGCGGGATCTGACGATCGCGATCGGCAATGCGCCGGCCACGATGTCGGCCGCAAGCCGCGACCTGACGGAAGAGCAGGTCAAGGAGTTTCAGACCCGGCTTGCCCGCTTCACCTCCGAAACCGTCATTCTGCAGCAGCGCGTCGAAAGCCTGAACGATGGGCTTGATGGTCTGGCCGCGCAGAAGGCGGCGGTCGAGAAACAGACGCAGATCGTGCGCAGCGAAGCCGAGCGCAAGTTCAATCTCCTGGAAAAGGGGCTGACGAACCGCACGGAGTACACGCAGCTTCTCCGCGTCGAAGCGGACCTGCTCGGCCAGGTCGGCATGCTGCAGGCGGAAGCCTCGTCGAGCCGCACGCAGGTTGCGGAAGCGCGTGAGCAGATCGAACGGCTGAAGACCCAGCGCGTCGAGCAGGCGGTGACCGCGATGAACGAGGTGAAGACCGGGCTCGCTGACGTCGAAGAACAGGTCGAGGCCGCACGCCGGGTGCTCGAACGCACCGTCGTCAAGGCGCCGGTGGATGGCGTTGTCGTCGCCTCGGTCTACAACGCCGTCGGCAGTGTCGTCGGTCCCGGCGAAAAGATTATGGAGATCCTGCCGACAGGGGACCTGGTCGTCGATGCGCGTATTCATCCGCAGGACATCGACGTCGTCCATGTCGGCCAGCCGGCGAGGGTCCGCCTCTCGGCGCTCAATACCAGTCTGACGCCGGAGGTTTCAGCGACGGTTGCCCATGTCTCGGCCGACCGCCTGACCGATCCGGCGACCCGCGAGCCCTATTACCGGGCTGTGCTGCGCCTGGATACGCCGCTGCCGGCCGGCGTTCGCATGGAGCAACTGCATCCGGGGATGCCGATCGACGCCTTCATCGAACTCGGCGACCGCACCTTCCTTGAGTATTTGATCCGGCCGATTTCCGACTCCTATCGCCGTGCCTTTGCCGGGGAATGAGCCCACAAGGTCTTTCCCGCGCAAGATTGTGCTGAACCGGCGTGTCTGCTGATACGCAGGGCGCCACCTTGGCATGGGCCGCCTCCGGTTGTCTGGGGGCTGTCGGCGTCGCTCGCCCGTCACCCGAGAGCGGTTCCGGGGTGCGTGCTGGGGAGTGTGGAAGCGCCTTCTCCAATCGCGCTAAGATTTGTCAATTGTATATTTTTGGATGTACTGCAAGATGTTCTTTATCTAATTTTGGAAATGAAAATAGTATCTCTTTTATACGTAAGAATGGGTGAGTTTGTTTTCGGAATTTGGATTTTATTTCTATATTTCAAGTGCTGCGTTCTGTTCCCCGAGGAGCGGAGTGGTCGCTGGTTAATCCTAAAGGGCTATGGATTAATTTGAGGTAATACTATTGAGTTCTAAGATAATTAGGTAAATTGCTTCCGATAAAACGAAAAGATAATTTACACGCAGTTTTTGGCGTGCGAGAGTTTGGGCGAAGTTGACGTATTTTATTGCGAAGACCAAAGCTTGTATCCGTGCATAGATAAAATAAATTTCAGGTAACTTTGTATGATCTGATCGGTATCAGAAGTTTATTCCAAACAAATTCAACGAGACATGACGTCTCAAGGCGCATCATTCGTCCGTCCGTTCTCGGCGCGGCGGTTGAATGGCGTTCTATGGATCGAAGGGTGTCGCATGCATCGCAACGAGGCCGCTGCCCAGCCCACGCAAGCCGTCGCCCCGTCTCCGCCGTCCATGGCGAGATACTGGGCAAGGTTCCTCACCATATTCACCTGGTTTGCCGCTGTCGGACGCGCACTTTTGCGCCTGGCGGCAAGAACGGCCGTATCCTCGGTCAAGCAGGTTCGTCGATCGCGTGTGCTCTATGCGATGGACATAGCGTCTGCAGCTTTGGCGCTCGTGGCAGCCTTTTTCCTGCGCTACGGTTTCGACGCGATGTCGACCCGTCCGGAGTTGATCTGGGCGCTGGTATCGACCGGGCCGCTATATCTTCTGGCCTGTGCGCTCGCCTTTCCGGTCGCCGGATTGTACGCCCGCGATTGGCGCTACTGCTCCGTTTCGGATCTGCGCTCGATCCTACAGGCCGTCTTGATCAGTTCGGCGGCGCTGGTTTTGATGTCGTTCTTTGCGAACCGTCTGCAGGATATGCCGCGAAGCGTCGTGCCGCTCGAGGCGCTGCTTTTGACCGCATTCTTGTCGGCTTCGCGGCTGAGCTTCCGGCTTGACGAACTGGCGTTGCGCCCAAGCCGGCGCCAGCCGGTCGCCGAGGACAATGCCGAGCAGATCCCGACCTTGCTCGTCGGCAGCGGCCATGCGGCAGACCTCTATCTAAGAGCGCTCCGCCGCGATCCGCATTGCAGCCATAAGCCGGTCGGCTGCCTGGAAGTGACGCCGGAGCATACGGATATGACGTTGCGCGGCATTCCGATCCTCGGCGCGCTCAGCGATTTCGATAGTGTGGTCTGTGCGCTCGCAGAGAGTGGGCAGCTGCCGCGCCATGTCGTCTTTACCGAAGCGCTTTCGGCGTTCGGCGATGGTGCGGAGGATGTGATGCGGCGCGCTGAAGCGCGTGGCATGACCGTATCGCGCCTGACGCAGATCACGGAACTCAAGAGCGCCAAGCAGGAAAGCCGTTTCGAGCTGCGCTCGATCGAGCTGACGGATCTTCTGGAGCGCCCGCAGGCAGCCCTCGACAACGAGGCAATTCTGCGCCTCATCCGCGGCCGTCGCGTCCTGATCACCGGCGCCGGTGGTTCGATCGGCAGTGAGCTTACCTTGCAGGTGGCAGCGCGCGAACCGGCCGAGCTCATCCTGGTCGAGAACTGCGAGTACAATCTCTATGCGATCGATATGGAGCTCGGAGAGCGCTATCCGGCCGTCAAACGAACCGCAAACCTTTGCAACGTCCGCCGGGCCAATCGTGTCAACGACGTCTTTGCCAAGTATCGGCCGGAACTCGTCTTCCATGCTGCCGCACTCAAGCATGTGCCGATGGTGGAGCTTAACCCCTGCGAGGGCGTGCTGACCAATGTGATCGGCACGATGAACGTGGCGAATGCCGCCCGCCGCTTCAAGGTGCAGGCGATGGTGCAGGTGTCGACCGATAAGGTCGTCAACCCGACCAGCGTGATGGGCGGGACCAAGCGGCTGGCCGAACTCTATTGCCAGGCGCTCGACCTTCATTGCCTGAAGAAGGGCTCCGGCCCGCGTTTCATGACCGTTCGCTTCGGCAACGTGCTCGGTTCGAGCGGCTCGCTGATCCCGTTGTTCAAGCGGCAGATCGCCAAGGGTGGCCCGCTGACGGTGACGGATCCGCGCATGACACGCTTCTTCATGACCATTCGCGAAGCCGTCGAACTGACGCTACAGGCTTCCGCCTACGGTCTGGAAGGCGAAATCGGCAAGGGCGAGATTTTCGTTCTCGATATGAATGAACCGATCAAGATCATCGACATCGCCAAGCGGATGATCCGGCTTGCCGGTCTCACGCCGGGCAAGGACATCGACATCGAGATCATCGGCCTGAGGCCCGGCGAAAAGCTCTATGAGGAGCTGTTCGATAGCGGCGAGCAACGCATCAGCTCTCCCATTCCGGGCGTGCTCGGCGCGATCCCGAATGCCGTGCCCTTGACGACACTCAAGGAGATGTTCGCGCGCCTGAAGCTTTTTGCCGAACTCGGCGACCAGGCGATGGTTTTTGCGATCATGAACAGCCTCATTCCCGGCTTCGACAAGCATCCGGCCGAAGGTACGGCTGGGGCGCTCTCGTCGGATGACGGGGAGGAAGGGGCCGCCGACGCCGATGTCGCGCATCTGACTGACGATGTCCTGCAAGCAGCGCTGTCGAGCCTTAGGCGGGGCCCGCCTTCGACGCCGATGCCGATGTGATCTGTGCGATCTTTCGAACGCTTGTATGGAGCGCGGCCTGATGTTGATTGACGCGAGCGACTATTCTCCGGTCAGGCAGCCGCCACAGCGGGTGGCCGTTGCCGCGGGATCGGCGGTTGCCGGCGTGGTGCCGAAACAACGGATCGCGGTGCTTTCGAGCTACAGCCGTTCGCTCACCAATTTTCGGCTGGAGCTGCTGCGGCGCCTGGTCGAGGCCGGCCATTCGGTTCTGGCCGTCGGGCCGGAAGAGGACGAGGACGTCGTCCGTCAGCTTGCCGCGATCGGTGTGGAGTTCGTCCGCTCGCCGATGGCACGCACGGGGCTCAATCCCCTGACGGATCTGACGACGCTCTGGTCCTACTGGCGGCTCTTTCGTTCACGGCAGATCGATGTCGTGATCCCCTATACGATGAAGCCGATCGTTTACGGCGGCATTGCCGCCCGGCTGGCCGGCGTCAAGCGACGGTATTTTCTCGTGACCGGCCTTGGCCACGTCTACTCGGATGCCGCAAGCAAGCGGTGGGTCGGGCGCCGCATCAAGCAGCTGAGCGTGCTGCTCTACCGGCTGGCGCTCAAGGGGGCTGGCGGGGTCTTTGCCTATAACCGTGCGGATTCCGCCGACATCGAGAGCTGCAGGCTGATCTCCGATCAGCGCGAACTGACGCTGGTCCCGGGCTCTGGGGTCGATCTCGACCACTATGCCTTTTCGAGCCCGCCCAGCGGGCGCCCGGTCTTTCTGCTTGTCGCCCGCCTGCTGAAGGACAAGGGGATCAGCGAATATGTCGAGGCCGCGCGCCTCGTCCGCCAACAATTTCCGGAGGCCGAATTTCGCCTTCTGGGGCAGTTCGATCCCAGTCCGGCGGCGATCTCGGCTGAGACCATCGACGGATGGGTCAAGGACGGCAGCCTGAACTATCTCGGCGAAACCACGGATGTGCGTCCGCATCTCACCAATTGCAGCGTTTTCGTCCTACCGTCCTATTATCGCGAGGGCATACCGCGCAGCATTCTCGAGGCGATGTCGACGGGGCGCGCGGTGGTCACCACCGATCTGCCGGGCTGCGACGAGACGGTGGTCGACGGGCTCAATGGTTACCTGGTGGAGCCGCGCAACGCCAAGCAACTGGCCGAAGCCATGTGCCGCTTCCTGAGAGCGCCTTCGCTGATTGCGGACATGGGGCTCAGGTCACGTGAACTCGCCCAATCAAAGTTCGACGTGCATGCCGTCAACAAGCTGCTTCTTGAGCGCATGGCATTGATCTGACGGGCACATTTCACCTTTTTCAGAATAGTCGCGAGTGTTCTCCAAGAAAAGAACAACCGCGACGATGCTTTTCTAGAACCTTTCGGTTGCACGTGTTTCTAGCGCTTCAATGAGAAACTCATAATTTTCGATGTATACATTACTAATAGTTGTTGAATTGACGGTTGCTATGCATAATCGCCTTCGAGGGATATTTGAGGCGATTGTCTTACGATGGCAGGCAGCGTCGTTCACATCATCAACGACCTTAACGGAAACGGCGGCGCCGAGCGCCTGGTCGTGGAAATGGCGCAGCGACAGACGCGGTTTTCGGCAACGGTAATCGTGTGGAAGGGAGCCAATAACGAGCTCCTGGAAGACACGGCCTTCGCTGCCGTGACGATTATCGCGGTCAAGCTGTCGAGCCCCCGTTCGATCGCCAAAGCATGGCGCGCGATGCGCGCAGCGGACGTCGTGCACGTCCACCTTTTTCCGTCCCTCTATTTTTGCGCGCTCCTGCCCTTTCGGAAAATCTACACCGAGCACAACACCTGGAACCGCCGAAGGGCGAGGCGTTGGTTGCGCGGTATCGAACGCTGGGTCTATGGCCGTTACGACTGTGTTGCGGCGATCAGCACACCTGTCCGCGACCACCTGTCCGAATGGCTGGCGCCTATGGCCGCGAAAATCCACATCGTCGAAAACGGCGTCAGCCTGGACCGGTTTGCGTCGGCGCGCGACCGCAAGCCGAGACAGGATGGCCTCTTCTACATCGGCATGGTCGGAAGCTTCACCGAGAAGAAGGACCAGGAAACCATCGTGCGCGCCCTCCAGCGGCTTCCGGGCAATGTCCATGCGGTCTTTGCCGGTGTGGGGGACCGCCGTCCGATCGTCGAAGAACTCGCCGGCGCTCTGGGCGTGCGCGAGCGCGTCCACTTTTCCGGCTTGGTCCGGGATATCCCGGCGTTCCTCGGCCGCCTTGATCTCTATGTGCAATCGTCCCACTGGGAAGGCTTCGGGGTGGCGGTGGTCGAGGCGATGGCGTCGGACCTGCCGGTCCTGGTCAGCGATGTCGGAGGGTTGGCCGTCGTCGTAGACAACGACGACTACCGCTTCCCGGCGAAAAACCACGGGCAGCTTGCCGACCGCATTCGAGAACTTTCCAGCGATGAGGAGAAGTATCGCAATGCAACAGCCTATGCGCGCCGCCGTGCGCAGGGCTTTTCGATCGACCGGACCGTCTCGTGCTACGAGGATCTTTACGATCTGATCAAGCCCGGTCCGCCGACATTGACGACGGCCGGCGCAGATACCGGCGCCTCTCGGTACCGCCGTTCCTCGCACCCGTCACAGGATCTGCCCTGAGCAGTCGCGGCGTTCTGTCGGGGGATGTGGAGAAAGCACGAGGCGACACGATCGGGCCACCGGGATCGTGGCATCACGCAGCGGCCCATTCGAAAGCAACTGCTGAAATGTAACTTGGAATCTCCGGGGGAGTTGGTATTATCCCTGCATTGTTTTCGAATATACTGAAATTAACTGTTGTCGTTTTCATGTTTTGGGAGCCGATGTCGGCCAGTTTACCCTCAGGATCGCTTTAGCGGGCGCTGAGCCCCTGTCTGGAAAGGCAGGCGGCAGAGCAATCGGCCGCTGCCAGACGCCCCCCAGGGTTCGAGAGCCGCAGGCAATTTTTATAGGTTGTCCGACCATGGTGATGAGCGCCCGGCAGTTTTATTCGGGAAACGACGGCTCGACGGACTGGGTCCGGGAGTCGGAGTTCTTCGCGAGACTGAAGATGCGAAACGGCACCTTCAAGCTCACACAGCCGTCGCGCTTTCGCGAGCTGGAAACGGCATTCAGGCCCTTGCTTTCGCAGAGGGCAGGGCAGTTGCGGGAGGTGCTCGATGTCGGCGTTTCCACCGGCGTGACGACGGTCGAGCTTTTGCGATACCTGGAGGCCTGCGGGGCGAAACCGAAGATCACCGCCACCGATCTCTTCATCGACGCGCACATCGTCGACGTGGCGCCAGGGGTCCGCGTTCTTGCCGATCCGGAAGGTTGGCCGCTGCAATATGATGTCGCCGGTCTTGCGATCCGACCCTGGATCCGACGGCTCGACTATGTGTCCCTTGCCTTCATTCCGCGCCAACTGGCGAAATCGATGCTGCAGCCGCGCCTACGCGCGCTGATCCGCAGCGGAAGGAGCGAGCCGGTCCAGATGATCACGCGGTCGTTGTCGCGCGACGATTCCATCGCATTCGTCGAGGATGACATCATGCGGCGCTCGCCGGACTTCGCCGGCCGCTTCGATCTCGTCAGAGCCGCGAACATTCTCAACAGGAGTTACTTCTCCAACGCGCAGATCCGCTTGGCCGTGTCCAACATTCGATCCTATCTGAGCGGCGCCGGAAGCCTGCTGATCGTGACCCGGACGAACGAGAAGGGCGAAAACGGGGGAACGCTTTTCGAGGTCGGCGCCGACGGCCGGTTCAAGGTCCTGATGCGCGTCGGCTCAGGATCCGAAGTGGAAGACCTGATCCTTGGTTGCCCCGCGCCCTGAGGCACTGGGCGGTTCAACCGGTCTCACCTAGGACACGCCTCGGCTTTGTCGCTTTCCCAAGCGACGACATCTCAGCGAAACGGTAAACCTGATGGCCAGAGCCTTGACGCCGCCCGGGCGACAAGGAAGATTGCAACCCAGACGGAAGGTCCGGTCACGGACGCACTGGCCGAGGGCCGGTCGCGCTCCGGGCCGGCTCGGCGGCTCAAGGAAACCACCTGCACTTAAGATCCAGGCGCCTCCGATCGCGATGAGGTGTCGCGAGGGAAATCGACTTGAAAAGGATATTGGTTACCGGTGGAGCCGGGTTTATTGGCGCCCACCTTGCCCGGCGGCTGGTGAAGGCCGGCCACGACGTCACCATCCTCGACGATCTGAGTTCGGGAAAGCGAGAAAACGTTCCGCAGGCTGCGACCTTCATCGAGGGGTCGGTGCTCGACCGCGACGCCTTGCGCCGCGCGCTCGCCAATGTGGACGCCTGCATCCATTTGGCGGCGATCTCCTCGGTGGAACGGTGCAAGCGCCAACTGACGTCATCGCACGCAATCAACATAACCGGTTTCCTCACGATCATTGAGGAGCTTGCCCATTCCCAGGCGCATCTTCCGCTTGTCTACGCCTCATCGGCCGCGGTTTACGGGGCGAGCCAGGAATTGCCGCTTTCCGAAACCGGACGTTGTATCCCGCTTTCGCCTTACGGTGCGGACAAGCTTTCCTGCGAGCTTCACGCGCGATCTGCCTACGAGGTCTATGGTATCGCGAGCCTGGGCTTGCGTTTCTTCAATGTGTACGGGCCGGGGCAGGATCCATCGTCTCCCTATTCCGGCGTGATCGCGAAGTTTGCCGAACGGCTGGAGCGCGGTGAAAACATCACCATCCATGGCGATGGTCGCCAGACCCGTGATTTCGTCCACGTCGATGACGTCGTGGAGGCATTGCTGCACGCGCTTGGCCGCTGGGACACGGGCGCGCGCATCGTCAATGTTTGCAGCGGTGTTGAGACATCGATCAGCGACCTTGCGCGGATCATGATCGAGGAAACCGGCAGCCGCTCGGATCTCACCTATATCGACGGCCTACTGGGTGAAGTCAGGCGATCGCGCGGGTGTGTTGAAGCGCTCCAGGCAAAACTCGACTATCGCTGCGCAACCGACCTTCGAACCGGGCTCGCGCGATTGCTGCAGTGATCGCGATGGCAGACCGGGCGGCGATGTTCGCGGCTGCGGAGTGCGTTGCTCGCGCCGCTCCCGGCTTTTGCCGTTCTCAAATCGCGACGTGCCAATCCTCGCTGGCTGAGGCTTTTGTGTTCAACTTCCATGGTGTAGAAACGTCGGGAACGACCCAGACGGGAATCATCAAGGGGATCCGCGCATGGAACTGCTGACGCTTCAACATTTCGCGGGTTGCGTCGGTCAGGCGTTCGATCTGTCTTTGGGAGAGAGCACGATGCCCTTGACCCTGGCAGAAGCCACGCCCGGCACGACGCACATCATGCCCGGCATGCTTCGCGCCCCCTTTTCCCTCGTCTTCCGCAGCGGTTCGGCGATCGTGCTGCCGCAGCAGATCTATCGGCTGAAAAATGCGTCGCTCGGGGCGCTCGATATTTTTCTCGTGCCGGTCGCCCGTGACAAGCAGGGCATCGTCTATCAGGCTGTTTTCAATTAAGCCACGACGGCGGTCAGCGGTCACCTGCTTCGGCGTGGTTGCTGCAAGGCCATTCCATGCGGACGTGTGACGGGCCGTTTTCAACCGCTCGGAACCCAAGGCGGTAATAGAGCGCTTGAGCCCGGAAATTGTGCTGTTCGACGTGCAGGCTTATGGCTGTGGCCGCCGCGAGGGCAGCCTGTTGCTGGATGGCTGCGATAAGCCTCGTCCCCAGGCCCTGGCGGCGCCATTGCGGAAGAAACCCAATGTCGACGATCAGCCATCGGTCCTTGTTCCAATCCAGATAGACGCGCCCAATCGGCTGGGATTCGGCCTCGGCGACCAGATAATCCGCATCGGCAAAGGTCGCCATGTAGTGGCGATGCTGGAACAGGAACTGCTGATCGAGAAAGGCGAGTTTCCGCTCGGGCGGCCAGGGTACCGGCGCCAGTTCGTCCGCCCGAAACGATCGGTAGAGTTCCAGCAGGAACGGAACGTCTTCCGACGTGGCATGGCGCAAAGACAGGCCTGCGACAGTGATGCGAGCGGGGACAGTCCGCACTGGAAAGTCCACCAGGGGCATGGTGTCGGATGTCGTCACGAGAATTGCGGAAACACGCCTTGAAGGGCGATACTGAAGTTCACCGCGAGAAAGGGTTGACGGTTTTCATGCGACGAACCGCCTCCCGTGGGGCCGATCATACCCGCGGCGAACTTTGCATCCGCCGTGGCGTCCTTGGCCATGACCGGGCTGTCGAGAGGCAAGGTCAGTGAGTTCCCGGCTGACGGGGCACTTGCCCTTTTCGTCGAGTCCGGCTGCAGATAGGCGGTAAATGAATGGGTGTGTCCCGGCATTTCCGGAGTGTGCAGGGTGACATTGTCCGCGCCAAAAGCCAGTCCGGCCGATCGCGGCGAAAGGCCGGGTCCGGTTCCCGAACCGCAGCTGGCTCGGCCGGAGAAATTCGGCAGTTGGAAGGTGTTTCGACCGTCTCCTCCGTACGTGACGCCAATGAGCGAGTAGAGCGTGGTATTCTGGCGGATCAGAATTGTGGTGCCGTTGCAGAAAGCCCAATCTCTTGGCGCAAAATCGAAACCGAACAATTGGATTTCACCAACGAAAGGCTCTGTCATTCTTTCCCCCTAATTGTGAAATGGCCGCTCGTATCAGCTTTGCGTCGGGTAGATGCCGACGACTGCTATGCAGAACTGCACCGGCAACGTCGGCATTGTGTTGTCATGAGGGAGGTTGCCACCGGCCGGCTCGGTTGAACTCGGGTTGGTTTTCTGCGCGTCAAGACCGGAGACGTCCGTGGCATACATCGTATTGCTGCTAAGCGCCCCGAGTTCGACGCCCGCGCCGATGGTCGTGGCATTTGCAGCGGCGTTCGTTGCGTACATCGGGTGGCTGTGCGTCGGCAAATGCGTGCTCAAAAGCGTGACGCTTTCGGTGCCGCCGACTGCGCCGATCGCGTATGGCGAGCGGTTTGGTGCGCTGCCGAAGTGAAGCGGCACACGGCCGCGCAGGTCCGGAACACGGAAATTCGATTGGCCATCGCCGCCGTAGGTGGTTCCGATCAGATTGAACAGCAGTTCGTTGTCGGCGATCGGCAACAGCGTACCATCACAGGCTTGCCACCCGATCGGCACACGTGGAAACCCGAACATTCGAATTTCTCCAACATAGGGAGCGCTCATGTTAAACCTCCGGCGACTGGCTCAGTTGCGTGATGGGTAGATGCCCGTCAGTGCGATGCTAAAATTGATGGCGGAGTAGGGTTGCATGTTGGAATGAGCCTGTCCGTCGCCTGCCGGCGCCACGCTTGGCTGAGAGAGTTGCACCTGGGTTTCTCCCGTCGGTGCGTAGATCGGCAAAGTTGTGGTGGCATAGAGCATGTTTGCGGGCACGCGCAACTTGCCGGGGGCGGTCGTCCCCTTGCCCTGATGCGTGTGCGGCGGGATTTCGGCAGAGGTGAGCGCCACCGCTTCTTCGCCGTCGTGGTTGCCGATCCCATAAGGTGTCGGCGGTTGCCAACCCGCGTCGGCGGATGGTCCGAAAGCAACGGGCGTTCGGCCGCGCAGGTCGGGAAGCGCGAAATTGTTCGTTCCGTTGCCGCCATATTTGGTCATCAGCAGAGAGAACAGTGCCTGGTACTGGGCGATCGGCATAATCTGACCGTTGCAGAGCGCGAACCCTCGCGGCGCAAAATTGAATCCGCCCATCATTATCTGCCCGATGAAGACTTCGGTCATGCGTGCCGCGCTCCCTATTCCCGACGACTCTGGATATCCCCTGTGGCGCACTCTCTCTCATAACGAGCATCTTGGGAAGTGACGGTACGCGATCTTTTTATTCGTATTCGCGCACAGGTAGTGCGATTCTGGGTTGTGAGACTCGATTTTACATGTCAATCAGTGGACGAGGCGGTGAACGGACTGATCGTGACGATGGACGAGCGTCCATGCGGCGCACGGTGCGCGCGGGGGCGGCGACATGTTTCAACGATTTCGGGGACGAGTCTGGGGCGCGCGCGCCCGGTGGGCGCAGGGGGCTTCGTTCCTCGTATTTACAGTTCTTGTCTGTATGGCCAGCCTTTTGCCCGCGACCGTCGCGAGGGCAGCTTGCTCGCCGACCCAGTCGGCCACGATCGCCTCCGGCGGCACCGTGATGTTCACCTGCGCGGCCGGTGGCTTTGGCGGTACGATTACGGCTCCGTCGCACGGAAGCCTGACATTTGGCACACCACAGAACGTTTATGCGTTGGTCTATACCAACAATGGAGACGGGGCGACGTCGGACACCTTTATCGTGGAGGACGATCTCGCCGAGCCCGTCACGTTCAACATCACGATTACGCCTTCAAGTTCGCCACTGACGGTAACGCCAGCAAGCATGCCGACGCCAGTTGTCGGAACCGCCTACAGCCAAGTTCTCAGCACCACCGGTGGCGTCGCGCCCTACAATTATGTGCAGGTGGGCGGGACAATGCCGCCGGGGCTGACGGTCAATGCGGGCGCGATCACGGGAACGCCGACCGGATCCGGAAATTATGGCTTCACGCTTCGTGTGACCGATTCCACTGCTCCGACGGCGCTGTTTGTCGACAAGAGTTACAGCGTCAACATTGCCGCGCCGGTATTCAACGTGACGCCGGCGACGGTGCCTGACGGGAACGTCGGAGCGGCCTACAGCGTGCAGTTCAACGCAAGCGGCGGCACGGCTCCCTATACATTCACGCGCGATAGCGGCAATGCGCTGCCAAGCGGTCTGACACTGTCGCCCGGGGGGCTGCTATCCGGCACACCGACGGCTGCGGGGAGCGCGACCTTCGTGCTGAAGGTGCAGGACAGCACCACGATCGCGACCGGCGGCAGCCATTCGAAAACGCAATCGGTGACGATTACCATCAACAATTTTCCGCCGGTAACCTTTGTTCCGCCGAGCGGTTCCACGCTCGCTGCCGGCACGGTCGGCAGCCCCTACTCGCACACGGTTTCGGCTTCTGGCGGTTCGGGCGCAATCAGTTACTCGGTTCCGCCCGGCGCGCTTCCGGTCGGCCTGAGTCTGAACACGACGACCGGAGCGATCACGGGCACACCGACGGACGCGGCGATCGGTGCAACGACGTTCACCGTGACGGCGACGGCGGCGACATCCGGCACTGCCTCGGCAACCTACACGATCAACGTTTCGGCGCCGCCAGTGGTGTTGATGCCGGCGGCCGGCGCGCTTTCGGGTGGAACGGTGGGTGTTGCCTACTCAAACAGCTCGATTTCGGCGACAGGGGGTGTCGGTGCGATCACCTATTCGGTGTCGGCGGGCGCCCTGCCGGCGGGTCTGAGCATCAATCCCTCGACGGGCGCGATCACCGGAACGCCGCTTCCTGGCGCCTATGGTTCCGCGCCTTTCACGGTGACGGCGACGGCTGCGACCGTCGGAACCGATTCCAAAGTCTATTCGATCGCCATTGCAGCGCCACCCGTAGTGCTGACGCCACCTGCCGGAGCGCTTGCCGGCGGCGACGTGAACGTGGCCTATCCGGGTGCATCGATCTCTGCGACCGGCGGCGTGGGGACGTTTACCTATGTGGTCACGGCCGGCACCCTTCCAGACGGCCTCAGCTTGAGTTCGACCGGTGCGATTTCCGGCACGCCGACGGCGGCAGCTTACGGCACCAAAAATTTCACGATCACCGCGACAGGCTCGACCGCCGGTTCGGCGGCGGCCGCCTACAGCATCACGATTTCCGCGCCGCCCATGACCCTGACGCCAGCGGGCGGCGCGTTGACGGCCGCGACTGCCGGGACGGCCTACTCCGATACGTCGATCGCAGCCGTGAACGGGCTTGGGACGGTCAGTTATGCCGCAGCCCCGGGAACGCTGCCCCCCGGCCTTAGCCTGGCCTCGTCAAGCGGCGCGATCACAGGCACGCCGACGGTTGCAGGCGCCTTCAACGTCACCGTTACGGCGACCGACACGCATAGCCGGACGGCGAGCGAAAACTACAGCATCAATGTCGCCGCAGTGGCTCCGGGCGCGCCGACGGCAGTTATGGCCACGGCAGATGACACCCGCGCCGCTGTGAGCTTCACGCCGCCCGCCTTCGACGGCGGCACCGCGATTACAGGCTATGTCGTCACATCAAGCCCAGGCAACTTCACCGGGAGCGGATCAACGAGCCCGATCACTGTGAGCGGCCTTGCCAACGGCACCAGCTACACCTTTACTGTGACCGCGAGCAACAGCGTCGGCGTCGGCCCTGCGTCAGCGCCCTCCGGCGCCGTGATCCCTCAGGGCAACCAGACGATCTCGTTTGCCAATCCCGGCGCACAGAACTTCGGCACCAACCCGACGCTGAGCGCGACCGCGAGTTCCGGTCTGCCTGTTGCATTTACGTCGTCGACGACGGCCGTTTGTACGACCGATAGTGGCGGGACACTGACGTTCCATTCGGCTGGAAACTGCACCATCATCGCCGAGCAGGTCGGCAATGCCAGTTTTCGACCGGCGCCGCTTGTGACCCAGCACTTCACCGTCAATGCGGTTTCGCCCGGCGCACCGACGATCGGCGCGGCGACGGCCGGTGATACGTGGGCGGACGTCGCCTTCACTGCGCCGGCGAGCACCGGCGGTGCGGCGATCGTCAGCTACACCGTCACGTCAAGCCCGGGTGGCTTTACAATGAGCGGTTCATCGAGCCCCATTAGGGTGAGCGGGCTCACAAACGGCACGTCCTATACGTTTACGGTGACGGCGACCAATAGCAGCGCTGCTCCCGGCCCGGCGTCGGTCCCTTCCAATGCGGTGACGCCGCGATCGCCGCAGACGATCAACTTTGTCAATCCGGGCGCGCAGAACTTCGGCACCACGCCGACACTGACGGCATCGTCGAGCGCGAGTTTGCCTGTTGCCTTTACATCCTCGACCGCGGCCGTGTGCACGATCACCCCCGGCGGCGATCTGACCTTCCACAGCGCAGGGAACTGCATGATTGCTGCGGACCAGGAGGGTGACGGCACTTATCTTCCGGCGCCAACTGTGAGCCACAGCTTCACCGTCGATGCGGTTGCTCCGGGCGCGCCGACCGCGGTGACGGCGACGCCAGGCGATGGTGAAGCGATCGTCCAGTTCACGGCGCCGTCGAACACAGGTGGTTCGGGCATCAACCTCTACACCGTCACGTCGAGCCCCGGCGGCCACGTCGCGACGAACAATGTGAGCCCAGTCACGGTTACGGGTCTTTCCAACGGCACACCCTATACGTTCACGGTGACAGCGACCGGCAACGGGGGACTGGGGCCGGCGTCCGGCGTCTCCAATGCGGTCACCCCCATGGGGGCGCAGACGATCACCTTCGCCAATCCCGGCCCGCAGAACTATGCGGCGCCGGTGAACCTGACGGCGAGCGCCAGTTCCGGGCTTCCCGTAGCCTGGCAATCCATGACGCCCGGCGTCTGCGTCGTCACCTCAGGCGGTGCGGTAACCTTCCGCAATGGTGGCGATTGCGAGATCGAAGTCTCGCAAGCTGGCAACGGCGCTTTTCTCGCTGCTCCTTCCGTCCGTCAACTGTTCCAGGTCTCCGCGCCGAACTTCGTTTTCACTCCGGCTTCCGGCGCGCTTCCGACGGCAACGGCAGCGACGGCCTATAGCCAAACCTTCAGCGTCAGCGGCGGAACGGGGCCACATAGCTATACGGTGGCGGTCGGTGCCTTGCCGAGCGGCCTGGTCCTTTCCTCCGGAGGTGCCCTGTCCGGCACACCGACGGCGGATGGAACCTTCAACTTCACAGTGAGCGCCAGGGATACCTACGGCGCGTCCAGCACCAGCAGCTACAGCCTGATTGTTCGGGTGCAGGCGCCGGTTGCCGGCGCTACGACGAAGACGGTTGCCGCCAACTCGACGGCGAATGTGATTGCGCCCAATCTTTCCGGTGGCGCCGCCGCTTCCGTAACCATCACCGGCGCGCCATCGCACGGCACAGCCACGGTGGCCGGGACGTCGTTCAACTATACGCCGACCGCGGGTTTCTCCGGTACTGACAGCTTCAGTTACACCGCAACGAACGCGACCGGGACATCAGCGCCGGCGACGGTTACGGTGACGGTGTCTGCGCCGATCTTCGCCTTTACGCCCGTTCCTGGATCGCTTTCCGGGGCGACCGTTGCCCAGCCCTACGATCAGACGATTTCGGCGGCCAACGGAACCGGGCCTTACAGCTACGCGATCACCGGTTCGCAGCCGCCGGGCCTGACGCTTGCAGCCGACGGCCGCCTGTCGGGCACGCCGACGACGGACGGCAAATACAGCTTCACGATCGAGGCGACCGACGCGAACGGCGCAACCGGCTCTGCCACCTATAGCCTGGCAGTCGCGGTCGAGGCGCCGTCGGCCGGCGCCGTCGCTGCCACAGTTGCCGCCAATTCGACGGCAAACACCATTTCGCTCAGCCTCTCGGGCGGCGCGTCCGCATCGGTGGCGATCGCAAGTCCGCCGTCGCGCGGTGCGGCGTCGATCTCCGGCTTGCAGATCCTCTATACACCTGAGCCAGGCTATTCGGGCACCGAAAGCTTCACCTACACCGCATCGAATGCGACCGGCACATCCACGCCGGCAACCGTCACGGTGACGGTCTCGCCGCCGGTGCTGGTGTTTGCGCCGGCAGGCGGGACGCTGGCCAACGGCGTGCCCGGCGTCGCCTACAGCCAAACCATCGCCGCCAGCGCCGGCATGGCGCCGTACAGCTACGTCGTCACGTCGGGTGCTCTGCCCGGTGGTTTGACGCTGGATGGATCAAGCGGGGCGATTTCGGGACGGCCGGCAGCCGACGGCGATTTCAGCTTCACCGTGACGGCGACCGATGCCAATGGTGCGACAGGGCAGGCGAGCTATCGGATCGCCGTGGCATCCGCCAGCTTCGTCTTCACGCCTGCGCCCGGCAATCTTGCCGACGCGATGGTCGGCGAGGCCTATTCGCAACGCATCTCGGCCACCGGTGGCACCGGCGCGCTGGTCTACAGCTTGAAGAGCGGCGTCCTGCCAAAGGGCATGGTGCTCAACATTACGACCGGCGAGCTGACCGGACCGGTTGCCGCAGATGCGGTGCCCGACAGCTACAGCTTCGTGATCGCCGTGACCGACAGCCGTGGCGCCAGCGGAACGGCTGCCTATACGCTGAAGCTCAACGCCCGTGCGGTGACGGCGCCAAGCATCGTCATCGACGTGCCCGCCGGCACGGCACCGAACAACGTCTATCTCAACCGTGGCGCAACCGGCGGCCCAATCCTGAGTGCGCTGGTCGTTTCCGTCGTTCCTGCGATCGCCGGCCGCGCCGAGATCATCGAAGGTGAACTGGCGGCCGCCGGCGGCTTTACGCCGGTTGGCTATTATCTCAAGTTTACCCCCAATCCGTCGTTTTCCGGCTCGGCCGTTGTCGGTTACACCTTGAGGAGTGCGCTTGGTACGTCGGGTGCGGGAACCGTCACCTACAGAATAGCGCTCGACCGTGTCGCAGCCGGCGAGGAGATCGACGGCCTGGTGCGCGATTTCGTACGCAACCGGCAGAGCCTTTTGTCGTCGACGGTCAAGGTTCCGGGGCTGATCGAGCGCCGTCGGGCGGCGGCCAGCACCGATCCGGTGACGACGGCTGTCGCACCGTCCGAACGGGGCGCGCGCCTTGGCTTCTCGACCAGCCTCACGCAGATCCAGGCGGCGCGCGATGCCGCCGACGCGGCGGCAGCCGGCCAGACCTTCGTGAAGACCGATCAGCCCTTCGACGTCTGGATGGACGGCAGCTTCCTGTTCCACAAGGACAAGGATGACGACAGCGACAAGTGGGGCAATTTCGCCCTGTTCTCGATCGGCGCGGACTATCTCGTCAGCGAGCGGGCGCTGGTCGGCCTGTCCTTCCACTACGACTACATGAGCGATCCGACCGACGAGGATGCCGAACTGACCGGCAATGGCTGGCTCGCCGGTCCCTATGCCTCGTTCGAAATCGGCCAGGGCGTCTTCCTTGATGCCAACCTGCTCTATGGCGGCTCGTCGAACGACATCGACACCGGCATCTTCACCGGCACCTTCGACACGACCCGCTGGATGGCGGACGTCAAGCTGACCGGCGAGTGGCAGCTCGACGAGATCACCGTGCTGACACCGAAGCTCAGAGCCGTCTACTTTAACGAAGAGGTCGACGATTACACCGTCAAGAACGCGCTTGGAGAGACGATCGACCTCGAGGGGTTCATCGAGGAACAGGCCCGCTTCAGCATCGGCTTTGATGTCGAGCGGACGCTGGAGCTGGAAAACGGCCTGATCCTGTCGCCGACGATCGGCGCCGATGTCGGCTTTGCGTCGCTCGATGGCGAAGGCCCGTTTGGCCGGGTCTCGGCCGGGCTTGCCCTTTCCAACAACGACAACTGGGACCTCGACTTCTCGCTGTTGTTCAACATCGAGGGTGACGGCTCACAAGCCGCCGGCGCCAAAGTCGGCGCCCGCGTCCGGTTCTGACGGCCACGATACGGCGGTATCGCGTTGCGCTCGACGCGATACCGATGGATGGGTGGCGCTTGGGCGATACGTCCGTTGCGATCGACCGAACTTCGATTGACCGGCGACTTACCGGCGACCATTGGCTCCATGCTATGAGCGTTTCCATTTGGGTTTGCCGGGTAACCGGCTCGCCATGGTCAGGCTTCGCCTGCGCCTGAATGAAGGCCGCAGAAAGCGGGCCGAAGGGCTTCAGATGCCGGATTTGAGCTTGCCGCTGATGTAGCGGAACTCCTGCGTCTTACCGCCATAACCATAGGCGGCGGCCGAAACCTCGTGGACGAGAACGTAGCTCTCGTGGTGCACCCGCCCGAGCAACTGTTCAAAGCGTCCGAAGATGGCTTCGAGATAGGCAGCCATTTCCTGCTTGGTGTTGGTGCCGTCGACGACCTTGATGTCCAGCCAGAAGCCGTTGGCATCCTGCTCGGCAAGCGACTTTCCGCCGGCGAACCAATGTTCCGGGTCCGCATAGGTGACGACGATTGCTGTGATCGTCGGATCCTTGCGCAGGTGGGCAGCTGTCAGTTCGCTGACCGAGGCGGCAATCCGCGACGAGAGTGCCGGATCCGGCTTGCCGCTGACGGTGACGTTGATGATGGGCATTGGCTGGTTCCTTTCGGGTTTCCCATTTATTGTGTGAGCCCAATCTGCCATGCCCCTATCTTCGGAAAAATCGAATTGTTTGGCATTATAAATTCGACTAAATTGAAGTAATGCAAACCTTCGATCCTGACCTGCTTCGCACCTTTCTTGCTTTCGCCGAGAGCGGATCTCTCGCGAATGCGGCTGCGGCCGTGGGGCGGACACCTTCGGCAGTGACCGCCCAGATGCAGCGCCTTGAAGCGATGATCGGCGAGCCGCTGCTTGCACCCTCAGGCAGAGGGAGGATCCTGACGCCGGCCGGTGAGGAACTGGTCGTTCATGCGCGCCGGATCCTCGAGGTTCACCGGGACGCGTGGCTGAGCCTCAAGGGCGCCAGCACCGACGGCCGTCTGGCGCTTGGCTGCACCCAGGATTTCGCCGACAGCAACTTGCCGGATCTCCTGCGCCGCTTTGGGCGCACCCACCCCCGTGTGCGGCTGGACTTGAGGGTCGGCCGGTCCCGTGAACTGGCGTCGGCCTACGATCAGGGGCTGATCGACGTGCTGATCGTGATGCGGGAAGGGCCGACACCTGACGAGATCGCCATTCTGCGCGAACCGATGCTGTGGCTATCGGCATCGGATGTTCCATCCATGGCTGACGGCGAATTGCCGATTGCTGTGCTGGATCCGCCTTGCGGCTTCCGCGCGGCTGCGACGGCGGCCCTCGACGAGGCGGGGCGCCACTATCGCATCGCGGCGACTAGCCCGAGCCTTTCTGGTCTGCGCGCAGCGGTGCGAAGCGGCATCGCCGTTACCGCGCGCACGCCGCGCTTCCTCGGAGAAGGCATAGCGCTTGCACCCCCGGCACTTTCGCTACCGGCATTGCCGAATGCGGAATTCAGCCTGCGGCTGAAAGCAAAGGCCGATAAGCCGGCGTCGAGCCTGGCGGCACTGCTTGCCGAAGGCTTGGCGGTTGGTATCGAGCGGTGATGACGACGATCGCCCGGAAAGACTGCGGCGCGGCCGCGCTGATCTACGGGCACTTCAGATCCGAGCACACAGCGACAAAGCGAGATCCGAAGCCGCCGCTGCACCGGAAAATTGTCGACGATGACGCTCACATCTGCGCGGTCATACCGCCGTCCACGGTCAGGGTGATGCCATTGACGAAGCTGGCGACGGGCGAGGCCAGGAACACGGCGGCTGGCGCGATCTCCTCCGGTCGGCCCCAGCGTTTCAGGGGAATGCGGACATTGACGAAGGCCTGCAGCGCCGGATCGGCGGCAAGGGCGGCATTGGTCTCGGTTGCAAACCAGCCGGGCGCGATCGCATTGACCGTGAGTGTCGCCGATCCAAGCTCCACCGCCAGCGAACGGGTGAGGGCATCGAGACCACCCTTGGCCGCGGTATAGGCGGGGTCGCCAGGCCGCGCCACGGAGGCGGCGATGGAGGTGACGAAGATCAGCCGGGCGGACGAGGATCGGCGAAAATGGGGAAGTGCCGCGCGCGCCATGGCATAGGCGGCCGTCAGGTCCGTGTTGACGAGGGCGGCAAAGGCCGCAGGGTCCATGACGTCGGTCCCACGCCGATCGCGCTCGCCCACGGCATGAATGAGGATGTCGAGTTGGCCGGTCTTGGCCGCGGCCGCCGCGACGATCTCTTCCGCATCCCTCGAAACGTCGCCGGCGACAAGGTCGAGTGCGATGCCTTCGGCGGCGGCCTCGTGGCGCGCCAGATCGAGGGCCGCTTCATTGCGGCCGTTGATCGTAACGACCGCGCCGGCCCGCGCGAGCGCCTTTGCCATTTCAAGGCCGAGACCGCGGCCACCGCCCGTTACCAATGCCGTCATTCCGCTGAGGTCGAACATGTCGGTCTCCGATGCTTTCCGCCGATTCTGGGGTGAGGCTACACCAAATCCGGGCAGGAGAGCTTTAGCGCCTGCCGTTGCCGCCGCCAATGGCGCTAGCCCGCTGGACCGCAGACCAGTCGGGCGCGGGTACCGTAAAGCGCTTGCGCTGCACGGCCCGGCTGTCTAGTTCGGCGATTGCAATCGCGCCCGATCCGAGGGCGCAGGTAGAGAGAGGTAGCAAGATGACAGTGTCCAACGCCGTGCGCCGGTCGGCTGAAGCCGGTCTGAAACGGGACGACCTGATCGTCTCCACTCTTTCTTCTGGCGGCAGGGATGGGATATCCCGCCGCAACAGGATTGCATTTTCATGTTTCTACTCGAACAAGCCGCCTATCCGGCTGCTCAATCCCTCCTAAAGGACCTTTCCTCCACCCACGTGGCCATCGCTGCCGTACTCGACGGCATCATAGAAGGTGAAGTCTGGGTCCATCGCGCGGTAGAGCCGCGCGTTGCGCTGCTCGCCAATGGCGATGCCTACTATCTCGCGGGCGTGCCGGACGAGGCGGCCGACAGCTTTGCCGAGCTGAAGGAACTGATCCCCGACTGGGCCTATTTCTTCGTCGAAGACCGCTGGTCCAATCGTCTGGGCGATATCTGGTCCAATGGCTTCGCCCGCCCGCATCCGCGCGTCAGGATGGGCTTGCCAGCAGTAAGTCATGGCCTCACGGCGACGGCGTTGCCTGACGGCTTCCGCCTCGTGCCGATCGACCAGTCCCTGCTCGATCTGGGATCCGGCAACATCGAGACCGTGACCGATCTCATGGAAGGCTGGGCCTCCCCCGAAGTCTTCCTGGAGAACGCCATCGGCTTCTGCGTCCTTCACGACGGATCCATCGTCAGCCATTGCGCAACCGACAGCGTCAGCGGCACCCGTTGCGAAGTGGGTGTCGGGACCGAGCCTGCCTATCGGCGCCTGGGGCTCGGCAAGGCGGCAGCGGCAGCGACGATTGCCGAGTGCGTCAAGCGAGGTCGGCCCGATATCGAATGGCACACGCACGCCTCCAACAAGGGATCGATCGCGATTGCCAGGGGCATCGGCCTCATCGAACGCGACCGGCATGTCGCCTATAGCGGCAACTTGCCGGCGGAGAACGTCGGCGATCTCGATCTCGATACTTGCCGGGAATGGGGGCTGCATCTGGAGCGGGCAAGCGATCACATCAACTGGTATCGCTTCCACGCAACCGGAGCCTGGGCGCTTGCCGGCGACCGCACCCGGGCGCTTGCCAATCTTCGCCAGCTTGTCGATGGCGGTTGGGAGGGCGAGGCCGAGTGGCTCGAGGGCTACTGGGCCGTGCAATCGCTCGTCGACGATCCCGAATTCAAGGCGATCGTGGCGAAGCAGCGCGCGGTAAACGAAGCCTAGCCATAACAGGCCGGCCGCGCCCTTGGGGCGCGGCCGGTCTTTCGTAGGGGCCGTGTCGGCCGGCCATCCATGCGTCACTTCATCGTATAGACGTCGATGGTGAAGTACTTGTCGTTGATCTTCTTGTAGGTCCCGTCGGCACGGATTTCGTCCAGCGCCTTGTTCAGCCGTTCGCGAAGGTCGTTGTCCTCCTGGCGCACGGCAATGCCGACGCCTTCACCGACGAATTTCTTGTCGGTGATCGGTTCGCCGATCAGTTCGCAGCATGCCTTTCCGTCGGCATTCTTCGTCACCCAGTCGAGCAGCGGCAGCATGTCGCCCACCTGCAGGTCGAGGCGGCCGTTGACCATGTCGAGGTTGGCCTCGTCCTGGGTCGGATAAAGCTTGATCTCCGCGTCGGGATAGGTGGCGGTGATGTATTCGGCCTGGGTCGTGCCCGACTGCGCGCCGATCACCTTGCCCTTGAGCGCTTCATTGGTGAACTCAGTGATGCCGGCGCCCTTCGGGGCGGCATGGGTCATGGCGGCCAGGTAGTAGGGGTTGGTGAAGGCGACCTGCTTCTTGCGTTCTTCGGTGATGAACATCGAGGCGATGATCAGGTCGTATTTCTTGGCGACCAGACCCGGAATGATGCCGTCCCAGTCCTGGGCAACGACTTCGCATTCGACCTTCATGCGCTCGCAAAGCGCAAGTCCGATATCGACGTCGAAGCCGCCGATCTTGCCGGCGGGATCGATGAAGTTGAAGGGCGGATAGGCGCCCTCCGTGCCGATCTTGATCTTCTCGGCGGCCTGGGCCGTGACCGCCGTTGTCGCCATGATGGCGAGCACTGCTGCTGCAATCCGCTTCTTCATTCGCGTTCCCCTGTTGTGCATCATTCTTGATGCTTCCAGGGAAGACTAAGTCGCGCTCGCCTATAAGCGAAATAGATAGGCGCGATAATCGCTATTGTTTTCGTTGATTGCCATGGCCCGCCCGGTCACTTGTAGCGACCGTGGCGCTGCAGTACCTCGACCTTGTAACCGTCCGGATCGACCAGGAAGAAGAAGCGCGCAAGCAGGGCGCCGTCGCGGTTGAAATCGACGATCTTGCCCGGGTTAAGGCCAGCGTCCGTCAACCGCTGGTGCTCGGCACCGAGGTCGTCGACCGACAGCGCCAGATGGCCATAGCCGTCACCGAGCGCATAGGGCTCGGTCCGGTCCTTGTTGACCGTCAGCTCCAGCTCGAATTCGCCTTCCTCGTTGCTGAGATAGATCAGCACAAAAGTTTCGAACTCCAGCCGTTCGGCGACTTCGAGCCCGAAGGCCACACGATAGAAATCGATCGATCGCTTCTCGTCGAGAACACGGATCATCGAATGGATCGCTTTGGCCACGGGCATCTCCTTCACGCTTTGACCTCGGCGGCGTAGCAGAGTGTCGCCGATGATGGAACCCCGCCGGGGGTGGAGGTCAGGCTTTTGCCTTTCGCTTCTTCAACTGCTGTTCGCGGAAGAAGATGAAGAGGCCCGAGGCGACGATTAGTGCCGCGCCGACGAGCACGGTCGGACGTGGTGTGTCGCCGAAGAAGAACCAGCCGAAGACGACGGCCCAGAAGAGCAGCGTATATTGCAGCGGGACGACGGTGGCGGCATCGGCGAGCTTGAGCGACCGATTGACGAGGATATGCGCGAGCATTGCGACGATGCCGAGTGCTCCGAGCTGCAGCAGCGCCTCGCCATCGACCGGTGCCCAGCCGGAGGGATTGGCGGCAACGCCGACGAGCGAGAAGATGAGCGCGCCGACGATCTGCCAGAAGACCAGCGTGGTGTCAGGCGTGGAGCGAAGCGTGCGACCGAGCATGAGGGCAAAGGCGAAGGCGGTGCTGCCGGCAAGCGCAATCAGGGCCGGAAGGCCGAGGCTTTCCTTGGAGGGTTCGAGCGCGATCAAGACGCCGGCAAAGCCGATGAGGATCGCCGTCCAGCGCCGCCAGCCGACCTTCTCGCCAAGCAGGAACGGCGAGGCCGCCGCCACATAGATCGGCGCTGCCAGCCAGTAGGTCATGGTATCGGCAAGCGGCATGTAGGCGACCGCGAAATAAAAGGCCGAGGCGTCGATGGCAAAGAGCAGCGAGCGAAGAGCCTGGAGGCCGGGACGTTCGACCTGGAACATCGAGCGCAGGCCGCGCCTGAGAATGAAGGGCGACAGGAACAGAAGGGCCGCAACGCTTCGGATCACCATCAGCTGGCTGACGGAGTAGGTCGCGACCAGCCACTTGCCCATGACGTCGTTCAGCGAAAACATCAGCATGCCCAAGAGCATGATGAGAACGCCGGTACGGGCGGCGTTCGGGGCGGTTATGGGGGCGGAGATCACGGTCATGTCAGGGCCTTCAATAAGTTGCGCACGCCATGCCACATTCAGCGCGGCCGATCCATTGCCGTGTGCATATGGAACCATAAGTTTTGCGAATGAATCGGCTCGGGCGCCCAGGGGCGGTAGCAGAACCAAGGCAGAGCTTGGTAACAACCGTTTTGTGATCCTTTGTCAAAGCGCGAAGCGGCCCCCTTGACGTTCCGCCCGACACTGCTAATTAGTCAATCGTTCCCGCCGTCCAGACATCGGATCGCGGGTCGAACACTGGTGCCGGGCCCCTCTGGCGAGAGTTTTTACGGCGCTCTCGTGATGTCGGTACCGCCAGCAAATTAGCCGGCGGATTAGCTCTCATGAAAACTGATCTCATGCCTCACGCATGTGCCCCTTCGGCCGTGCGCATTTCTGTTTTGAAACCCCATCTTTTCACCGAATCCGGCGTCGTCCGCGCGAAGGAGGCACGTCGATGAACCAGCCTCAATCGCATTCGAGCGCGCTCGGCTATTTCACCTGGGCCTTCATCGTCACCGGCGTCGGCCTCTTGCTCGGCGCCTGGCTCGGCTGGCAGTCGACCGGCACCATCGGTGGCATGGCCTCCGTCTTCTTCATCTGCACCGTGCTTGCGGTGCTCGAAATCTCCCTGTCATTCGATAACGCGATCGTCAATGCCAACAAGCTCAAGGACATGACGCCCGAGTGGCAGCATCGCTTCCTGACCTGGGGCATTCTCATCGCCGTCTTCGGCATGCGTATCGTCTTCCCGCTCTTGATCGTCGTTATCGCAGCGAAGATCGGTCCGATCGAAGCGATCGTTCTGGCGGCAAGCAAGCCGGAAGAATACGCGCGCATCATGAACGACGCGCACCTGCCGATCGCGGCTTTCGGCGGCACCTTCCTGATGATGGTCGGCCTCAGCTACTTCTTCGACCATGAGAAAGACGTGCACTGGATCAAGTGGGTCGAAACCAAGATGGCGCGTTTTGCGACCATCAAGGGCGTCGAGATCGCGTTTGTCCTCGCGCTTATCCTCGGCTTCTCGACGCTGCTTGAGCCGGCAGACGTTCACACCTTCGTCTATTCGGCGATCTATGGCCTCCTGACCTTCCTCGTGGTCGAAGTGGTCGGTGGCCTGCTCGATGCGCAGCAGGAAACCATGAGCGCTGCAGCAAAGGGCGGCTTCGGTGCCTTCCTTTATCTCGAAGTTCTCGATGCCAGCTTCTCGTTCGACGGCGTTATCGGCGCCTTCGCGCTGACGCAGAACCTCTTCATCATCGCGATCGGCCTCGGCATCGGTGCCATGTATGTGCGCTCGATGACAATCATGCTCGTCGAAAAGGGTACGCTCAGCGAATATCGCTACCTGGAGCACGGCGCGTTCTATGCGATCCTGATCCTCTCGGTGGTCATGTACTTCCAGACGCTCGTCCACATTCCGGAAGTCATCACCGGCCTCGGTGGTGCTGCGCTCATCGGCATCTCGCTCTGGTCGTCGATCCGCTACAACAAGCGGGAACGCGAGGAAGAGCTTGCTGGCGCACATCAGGAAGAGCGCGCTCGCGCGGAAGCCTAAGCGGAGAGCCTCCCTTTCAAATCGGAAACGGCCCGGCGGAAACGCCGGGCCATTTTTCTTTGGGCCCGGATCGATCGCGTCGCGTTGCCAAATCAGACAGTAGACCGGATAAGTAACGAATGCTGGCTGACGATCTGAAGAATGTGCTTGAGGAGCTATACAGGGCAGGTGCCCATCGCGTGCCGGCCGAAGACGTCGATTGGCCGCAGGACCTGCATGCGGCGGTCTTCCGTGCGCTCAACATGCAGTACATGATCCGTCGGCAAGACAGTGCCGGTCGTGTCGAGTTCTCGCTGACGCGGGCCGGCTACGCAGCAATCGATGCCGAGGTTCCTTGGTCCCAGATCCTTCGGACGCGATTGCGGGATTTCCTGCCGTTCGCAAAATCTCGCTGATACCTTCAAATGCAAAGCGGCCCGGTGGTCTCTCGACCCCGAGCCGTTTTTTGATCCTTGGGAGGATAACGCGCCCCTCGGGGCGCTGGAATTTGTTAGCCGCGGCGCGTGTCCGGGAAGTTCGCCGGATCAATGCCCAGCGTGCGCAGGTCGCTTGCCTTCGGGCGGCGGTGACCTTCAACAGCCGCGGCGGCAGCGCTAGCAGCGCCGAGAACTGCGAATGCACGACCGATGAAACCCTTGTGATAAGTTGTGGTAGTCATCTTCTTGCTCGCTTTCGTTTACTCTTTGATGAGCAAAAGATGGGGTTCAGCCGGTCTTTTTGCAATGCACAATGAAGCACGCCAGCCATGCAATGGAAGCAGGCTGCTTGAACTTGCGACCGACAGGCGTCGAACAAAAGGGTTTCGGCTTCATCCAGCTGGATGAAGGCGGTGCTGATGTCTTCGTCCACATTTTTTGCGGGAGAGCGGCGGGGCTGCGAGAGCTGAAAGATGGTCAGAAGATTACCTACGAACTGGCGGCGGATCGCAAGTCAGGCGCGATGTCGGCGGACAATTGGAGGCCGATCTGAACATGCGGGAGGTTTCATGGAAACTGAAGACCGTGAACTCATCGTCGTGATGAGACAATGCTTTGCGGCTAAAGCCGAACTGGCCGCGCAGTTGGAAGCGGAACGCAAGGCGGCCGGTGCGCCAATTGGCATGTTCTACGATCCCCGCCAGAATGCCGATCGCGCCGCCGACCTCCAACGCTCGCATCAAACTGAAGGCAGAGATGGTGTCCCTTGATCCGGGTCGCAATAGCCACGGGCGCGCGCGACAGATCGAAGGCGAAGCGGAGCGAGAAGAATGGGAGTCGTTTGAGAAGCGAGCCGATACATTGTTCGGCGCGTAGTCTCCGCCTGGACGATGAGCCGGGCCGCTCGTCCATTCTTTCGTTCCGCGTTGTTGTAATAGCTTGCCGCCAGTCGTTCGCTGGCGTCCAGCAGCTTTTCCAGGACATCGCCGGTCACCGCTTTTTTGCTCTTGCGTTGCCGCGGCCGGCCGCTCGCGCGAACGCCAAGACGCAGCGCCGACTTGAGCGACGGTCCGTCGAAGGAACCGTTTAAGCCCCGCCAGCGGGTTAGGATCGACCGGCTTGTCAGCCGGCGGCGAACGGTCTCCGGCGGGTCTAACTGACTGTGATATCCCCTCAAGAATAGCATGGAAGCTCTGAACTAACTGTGGCGAGTGATCTCGCTGCAACGCATCCTCGACGCCGACTGCCTTGCGCCCCTTCATTCAGTGGAGGATTGGTGATTTAAGCTAGTATCTGCCTGAGTTTTTAAGATGGCGGACAGCGCTAACGGAGGTCAATATTGTATCTTATTGAGCACGAACTGGAGGCGCTTGCCGCGTTTCGCCGCGACCTGCACCGGCGGCCGGAGGTTTCGGGCGAGGAGAGCGAGACGGCGGAAACGATCGTTGCGGTGCTGGCCGAGACGAAGCCAGATGCGGTCATCACCGGTCTTGGCGGGCACGGGGTGGCGGCGATCTATGAAGGGCGCGAACCGGGGCCGACGGTGATGGTGCGGGCCGAGCTCGACGGGCTGCCGATCGAGGAGATTTCACAGGTCGCCCATCGTTCCGAGATTGCGGGCAAGGGGCATCTCTGCGGCCATGATGGGCACATGACGATCCTGATGGCGCTCGCCAAAGTGTTAGCGCAGAAGCGGCCGGCCAAAGGCAGGGCTATCCTGATGTTCCAGCCGGCGGAGGAAAACGGCGCCGGTGCTGCTGCCGTGCTTGCCGATCCGAAGTTTTCAGAGATTAGGCCGGATCTCGTCTTTTCGCTGCACAATTTTCCGGGATTGAGCTTCGGCCATGCCGCGCTTCGCAGCGGTCCGGTCAATTGCGCCTCGCGCGGCATGCGGATATCGCTTTCCGGCAAGACCGCGCATGCTTCGACGCCGGAGGACGGGGTCGCGCCGACCTTTGCGATGGCCGAGTTGCTTTCCGGGTTGACGGCGCTTGGCAACAACGGGCCGCTTGACCGCGATTACACGCTTGTCACGGTGACGCATGCGCGTCTCGGCGAAGCCGCCTTCGGCATCAGCCCGGGCTACGCCGAGATCTGGGTGACGCTCAGGACGCTCACCGACGAACGCATGACCGATCTCGTCGCCCGTGCCGAGGCGCTGGTTGCGAAAGTGGCCGGTGCTGCCGGGTTGAAGGTAGCGATCAGCTACGAGGACGTGTTCCACCAGTGCAGCAATGCGGAACGCGCCGTGACGGCGCTTGAGCGGGCCATGGACGAGGAGGGCGTCAGCCATGACAAGGGCGAGGGCGTGCTGCCGATGAAGGGTTCGGAGGATTTCGGCCTGTTCGGGCGCGTTGCGCCAGCCGCGATGTTCTTCCTCGGCGCCGGTGAAAACCATGCGCGGCTGCACAATCCGGACTATGACTTTCCCGACGACCTGATCGGCATTGGCGCCAAGGTCTTCATGCGCGCGATCCGCAACGAACTGGGGTGAGAGCTCGTCGCCGCTTGCGCTGCGACCGCCGGGACGGCACTCTCTGAAAACGTGTAGCCCGGGACGGAAAAATGTTGAGGCCTTTCCGGTACTGTTTCTCTTTCTCAAAGGAGCGGGAATGAGGCATTTCAGCTTTCGTGTCGCGCTTTGCCTAGCGATGGCCACGACGGGACTGGCGACCGCTCATGCGGCGGATGCGCCCGTTGGCGACGCCGTTCCCGAGCCGCGACAGACCGAAAATGCCAACCTTCAGGACTTCATCAAGGCCAATCCGGATTGCCTGGAGTTCACCGATCAGTGCTCGCATTGTGCGGTCGTCAACGGCGTCGCCGAATGCTCGACGGCGGAGATCGCCTGCATCAAGCAGGAGAACCAGTGCACCAGGCGGGAGGGCAGATAGAACATCGCGGGCAGAGATTTCCCGCTGGCGATGCGGACAAAACAGGACGTTGATCTCTAAGCCGCCTTCCGAAGTTCCGAAATCTTTTGGAACTCTGCCAAGATATCGGGGAATTTCTGTGCGAGGTAGCCAATGACGCGCGCGTTGCTGAGTAGGCGGGCCAGATACCCAGTCGTCAGCACGAGATCGAGATGATCCGTTCCATAGTCATGTTCGATCGCCTTGAATTCACGGTCAAGGCTGGCTGCTTCGTTCTCCATCAAGGCGATTTGGTCCACGGTTAGGCCTCTGATGGGCTTTTTCGGGCGCACGAGCATGGCTTCTGGGGTTGCTGCGACCAGCGAGCGAGCATAGGCGATCGTGTACTTGTTCATTGCCGCCATCAGTTGGGCCGCCTCGATCTGGCGCAGCGGCTTCAACTTCTTGAACTGGACAAGCGTGTTGATCGGCACGTGTTTGTCCTTGAACAGCTCTACCGCCTCCGGGCAGATACCATCGAGCAGGTTCTTCTTTTGCCGAATGCTGGAAGGGTTGACGTTGAGGACGCGTGCTATTCTCTCTTCTGAAACGCCCTTCTCGATCGCAGTCAGGATCATTTTATGTTCCTGGATCGTCGCCAGCCGGCTAACGCGCCGATTATAGGTGAAGGCCTCGTCTTCCGTCGCAACCAGACAAACGACTTCACTTTGGCCAAGCTTTTTGAGCACGTCGAGACGAACATGGCCGTCGAGCAAATGAAAGACGGCGGGGTCCTCGCGGTCGCGGATGACAACGGGCGGCTCAATCAGACCGAGCTCAGCAATCGACGCTGCAATTTGGGTGTATTTGATCGACCGGATTGCCGTTTGGGTGAGTTCCTTGAGTGGTGAGATCTCCGCGACGGGAATGCGCAGGCTCGTGGTCTCGAACGCAAGCGAAACAGGTTTTCTGGGGTCAGTGTCTTTCATGCTGCGACCCCTTCTCGGCGGTAAGTCGCTTGGCGAGCGCCTCCGGAAGGCTGATGAGGCCTTCTTCCTCCAAAATGTTCTTGAATGCGATGTCCGAGATCAGCCGACGCACGGCTTCTGTGATGAAGGTCAGGCGCGCTTTTGCAGCCTCGGCTCGCCGAATGAGAATCCGCTTGCGGTCAGCATCGTCCTGGAATGCGCGCAGCAAGGCCTCCGAAGAGATGGATTTTGGGGAAGGGCTGTGCCGATAGTTGAGCGATTTCCCTTGACTGCGGCGTGATTCGACAATCCGTTTGGCAACCATCAGCTTTTTGCCGCGTAGAAGCTTGTTTTCATAGGCAGTTTGAAGAGCGGACTGCACCTCATGGTCTTCAGCCTCAGCAATCTCCAATGCGACAGTGAATGGGATTTGCCCGGCTTCCGCGGCTCGCAGAAGGCGTTCTTCGCCCTTTTCCAACAGACGGACGACCGCATAAACGTATTCGGTCGACAATCCCGTCATCCGAGCGATAGCAGGGACATTGTGTCCACGCTCCTTCATACCGCCGATATCACGCAGAAGGTCAAGGGCGCGATGTCGTCGCCGTGCGCAGTTCTCGACAAGACTCGCGACCAGGCAATCCTGCGAGTTTGCATTCACGACGATTGCGGGTACTTCCTTTTGATCCAGGGCAATGAAGGCCTCAAGACGACCTTGTCCGCACACAAGATCGTAGAACGGGCCCTCCGAATCCATTCGGCGTGTTACCGTGATCGGCCGCTTCAGGCCAATTTGGCCGATGTTGGCGATGATCTCCTTGAACTGTTTTTTGTTGCGAATTCGCGGATTGACCACAACCACCCGCTCGATCGGGATCATTTCGATCTTCTGAGCTGGAACTGCAACCATTAGGCAACCTCCGAAAGGCTCGTGCGAGAGGCCATTGCATAGAAGCGCTCAAGCGATTCGCATCGGTAGGCGTCAAGGGATAGTCCGTTGCTGTCAAAGAGGCGCAGAACGGCCTCGTGCATATCGAGCAGCGGAAGTAGGTAATAGTCATAGGGCGTGGCATTTTCCGCATCCATGCGTACCACCACCGTCACGTCGGGCTTGAGGGCCGCGTCCAGTCGCACCTTCCATCGCAACGTGCCCGCACTCGTCTGGAAGCATCGTGAGATCAAGACGGAGGCGGTAAACTCGCTATTGATCGTCAGGAGATCCGTGCCGGAGTGACGAGAAACGGTGCCACCTGCTGATTGAAGGCCGGCGACGATTGTCGCCAGCACGTCAGGAAACAGACGGCGGAGAGCTCGGTTAATCTCCAGATAGCGATAGTCGTGATCGGGGATAAACCCGACCAAGGCGTAGGCTCTGAGAAGCGTGCCGAACCGCCCAGCGTATGAACTGCTCGAGGGACAGTCCTCCGACTCGTCGATGATTAATCCCGTCAGATATCCGTGGTGCGCAAGCACTGTCGCCAATTTGTCGAGCATGGCCTCATCAGACAACCGTGCGGACCTTGCCGCGATGATTTCACGTGCTTTGCAGAAGGTCTCGAGGTCGACGATTGCCTCAAACGCACCGTCGGCTCGAACCCAAATCGCTTCGGGGTTCTTCACGTGCTCCTGCTTCAGCTTGAAAGAGGTTCGACCCCAAACGTTGTTCCCGACATATTTCTCATTGATTAGGACTTGATGTACCGATCCGCGGGACCATGGACGCCCCAAATCGGTGCATAGGCCCTGCTTGTTCAAGGCCTCGGCGATCTCGGCCTCGGTGCGTCCTTCACCCACGAACAGCTCATACATTTGGCGAACCGCGCGTATTTCGTCTGAGGGACCAGGTACGAGGATGACGCGATCGGTGGCGATGCTTTTATGCTCTCCTCGCGTGAGAAGCGCCTTGGAGTTCCCTGCCTGGTCTACAAGACGACGCCTTAGGCCGTACCCGGGAGCGCCGCCCTGGCGAAAGCCGAGCCGGATGAGATTTGCCTGGCCGGCGAAGACTTTCACTGAGAGTTCGCGGCTATATTCGCCGGCCATCGCCCGCTTGACGGTCTTTATGATTGAAGAGCCGATGCTGCCGTCATTGCTGAACTGCTCGGCGCAGTAGTGCACGCGAATGCCCTGACGTTTGCAGCGCAGTTCGATTTCTGCCGCCTCGTCAGGATCCTGGAACCGACCCCATCGGCTGACATCGTAGACAAGGATGGCTTCATAGTCGGCCTCCTCCTCAACATCCCGAAGCAGCGCCTGCAGTGCATCTCTCCCAACGAGCCTCAAACCGCTTTTGCCTTCGTCGGCGTAGGTCCGCACGATTTCGAAGTGGTGTTTGGCAGCGTAGCGTCCGATGGCGGCGAGCTGATTGTCGGTCGAATACTTTTGATGCTCGGTCGACATCCGAACGTAGGCAGCCGCGCGAACCTCGGGTCGCTCGCTCGGAGGTGGTTGTTCGTCGCCGTTGTCAGTCCAAACGATGACCATGACGTGCCGGTAAATCACGTGTGGTTGAGGTCAGAATGTCGGAGTATAGACCGGGGAGGTGGGCAGTATGGTTCCGAATACGGGCACAATTGTTCCAACGCCAACGCGCGCCGCTAGAGACGACTACGTTGCCGCCATTGCTGCGGCACTGCATCAAGACTTGGGTGGGGGAGGCCGTGCGATAAAGACGATCATGCGCTGGACAGGCGCGAGTGGTCGGACGGCGAAGTATTGGTTAGCCGGTGATCGTGCACCCGACGGATGGCATCTCATTCTGCTGGCCAGGCACTCCGACAAGGTGTTGCAGGTTGTGCTCTCGCTGGCGTGCCGAGACCTACTTTCGGTCTCCCTTGAGTTGCGAGCCGCCGAAGCCTCATTGGCGCGCGCCAGTGCAATACTAAAAGCACTGCGAAGTTAACCGGTAGGGCGACACCCCAGAACCCGTGCGTGGCCGCTGACCAACCAACCCCGAGTGACTTCAAAATCAGTGGCTGTTTCCTTTTTCGTTGTCGTCCTGCACAACAACGTCAGCGGAAATTCGATCCGGCACGCGTGACTAGCACGGGCGCGTTAAGCGATTTAGCATGGACGAACCAGTTTCCGGCCGCTAGCGCGACTTCGGGTTACGACGCTATTCCACAGCGCGTTGCCGAACTGTTCACGGTTCAGGCCAAAATGATCGCATAATGTAACTACTGAAACTGATAGCGTGGGAAGCCGGGAAGCTACTTCTCCTGCGACTTAATCAGATCGGCCGCCTCGACCCCCAAAGCCTGCGCGAGGCGATCAAGCACTTCGATACTGGGGCTGTAGACACATCGTTCGAGAGAGCTGATGTAGGTGCGGTCAATATCAGCGCGGTGCGCAAGCTCCTCCTGCGACAAGCCCTTTGCCTGGCGTGCCAACCTTAAGTTCTTCGCGAAAATCTCTCGAATGTCCATGCATTCAGCACAGCGGACTTGTCGAGTATTCATCCACGGAGTATTCTCGACAATCGGAGCATCCGGGACGGTCTGATCCCGTCTTCTCCGTGTGCATCCGCGCCAGTGAGGAAAGACGATGGAACTGCGCCAACTCTCGTTCTTCGTTGCGGTGGCCGAGGAACTGCACTTCAATCGAGCGGCGGCGCGCATGTGCATCGCCCAGCCGGCGTTGAGTGCGCACATCCAGGCGTTGGAGAAGGAGCTGGGGGTTCGGCTGCTGGATCGGTCGACGCGTCGGGTCGAACTCACGCGGGCAGGGGAGGCGTTCTACGATCGGGCGGTCCGGATTATTGGTGATGTCGGGCTTTCGATGGATGTCGCGCGATCGGTGGCCGGCAAAGGGGCGCGGACGATCAAGATCGGAACCGTCTATCCAGCGACTATCGGCGTGCTGCCGGCGTTTCTTTCTCGTATCGGCCGGAAGTTTCCGGATGTCGCGCTGCATGTGACGAGCGGCTCGACCAGCGACATCATTCGCGGATTAGAGAACGGCCAGATCAATCTCGGCTTCATCCGTCCGGTCGAAAACATCGGTTCCTTGCGCTTCTTCTCGATTGCGCATGAGCGCTATCTGCTGGCGGTCGGGAAGAACAGTCCGCTGGCGCTTCGAAGCGAGATCGACATCGATGACCTGAGGGGAGAGAAGATCATCGCCTTTTCCCGTCAGAACCTCTCCTATTCCGAGCGGTATTTCTCCGAGATGTTCGAGACCCATGGGCTGACCGGCAACATTGCGTACAGCTGTGATGACACCTTCTCGCTGGTCTCACTCGTCTCCGCCGGCCTTGGTGTCGGTTTTGCTCCGGAATGGACGAAGGATCTGCCGAACCGCAACTTCGAGCTACGGCCCGTGCGCGGCGTCGATCTCAAGATCGGGCTTGGGGTTGCTTGGAGCAAGGAAGACCCAACAGCGTCACGGGACGACATCATCGACATTGCCCGGTCGCTGGCGCGGCCGGTCAAGTGAGGAGAGGGAGCAAAACGAGGGGACGCTGACCGTAGTCGGTTGTGGCCTCATGCAAATGCTTGAGCCTTCACAGGGGAGCGAGATTCATCTCTAACGTGTGCTTTGTAGGTGAGCAATTACAAGTATATTGTCGCAAATTTCGAATGCCTAGCGCCCTGGTGCGCCCCGAGACGATCAAGGCGGTAAAGCGCTGTTCCGCTTTACCGCGGTCGCTCTGGTCGCTTGCCCGATGCTCGTATCGGTCGGATTGACGGGCGGCTCAGACGGACCTGGCGTTCTCAGCTCTCGTTTTTCCGGTCATGCGGTCCTGGCCGACGTCATAGCTGACATTCTGACCGTCACACAGAAGGCCTCCTCCGTCGATCGCCGAGACTGTGGCAAGTCGGCCAGGCGAGCGCGATTGATCCTCGTCTCGTCGGACGTGGTGATTTTCTGTTGTGCGGCTTATGCCGCCACCTTTCTTGAAGGGGAGGGGCCGGGGGGCTCTGCCCCCTTCGCCCCTTCAAGCACCTGCCGCCCAGCTTCCTCCACTCCACTGACGTTCCGTTCCGTGCAGCCGGTTCCCCGCGCAGGCGCTTGCACCCCAATCCCTCGCTGTTCCGCACGAGCTCGGAAGCAGGAGCGAAGGGCTCCCGCTTCGCGAGACCACGGAAAGGGCAAGGACATGGGCAAGGCAAAAGCAAACGAGACCACGACTGGTGTCAGTGACATCTATGAGCGCGTCACCCAGCGCATCATCGAGCAGTTGGAGGGCGGCACGCGGCCGTGGATGCAGCCATGGGGTGCTTGTGGGTCGCCCGTCCGGCCGCTGCGGCACAACGGCGTTGCCTATCGCGGCATCAACACGGTCCTGCTTTGGATGACGGCTGCCGAACACGGCTACAGTTCAAGCTACTGGATGACGTTTCGGCAGGCGCAGGAAATCGGCGGCAATGTGCGCAAGGGTGAGAAGGGAACGCTTGTCGTCTATGCCAACGCCATTGATCGCAAAGAAACCGACGACGAAGGCGCAGAAGTCGACCGTCGTATTCCTTTCATGAAGGGATACAGTGTTTTCAATGCCGATCAGATCGACGGGATACCTGAGCGCTTCCATGCAAAGCCGGCGGGAGCCTCGGCGACGATGAACGAGCGTATTGAGGCGGCCGACCGGTTTTTCGCGGGCCTCGGCGCCGATATCCGGGAAGGTGGCAACAGGGCGTTCTACCATCTCGGTGGCGATTTTATTCAGATGCCGCCTTTCCAGTCTTTTGTTTCAGCCGAGGCCCACGCAACGACGCTCGGACATGAGTGCGTCCATTGGACGATGAACCGGACGCGGCTTGATCGCGATCTCGGGCGCGAGAAGTGGGGCGATGAAGGCTATGCGAAGGAGGAGCTCGTTGCCGAACTTGGAGCCGTGTTTCTGGCTGCCGATCTCGGACTTGCGATCGAGCCGCGCGAGGATCACGCCGCCTACATTGCTTCCTGGCTGAAGGTCCTGAAGAACGACAAGCGCGCCGTCTTCCAGATGGCCGCCCATGCCGAACGCGCCGTCGGATTCTTGCATGGGCTGCAGACAGCGGCGGCCACGCATACCGATCACGAAACTGCGTCTGCTCAGAGCGCCGCATGAGCAGAGACAACCAAGGGATATTCGAGTGCGCCGCCTCGTATCGGTGTCCCGAATATCCCCACGGTCACCACCGTGTGAACGTTACTACGCCTGCTGCGCCGTGATCGCGATACCGCAATTGGGGAAACGACCTGTCGTGCTCAAAAAAATCGGCCCGCAGCTGGCGCTGCGGGCGAAATTTCAGGCGTAGCACAACTACGCCCCGGGTTTTCATTCTGGCTACCGCGGTGGATATCCGCGCCGGAGCCTTCGTCGCGCGAGATGAAAAAAGAGCGAGACCGCTTGCTTCTCGTCTTTGAAGTGATCATCCACCGATTGCCCGCGGGCTCCGATCCGTCCGCAACGACGCCTGAGGCAAACGTTACCGAAGAGCGCGCCACGATCTCGATCGCGTCGAAACGCGCCAGGTTCCGGGTCGCGTTCTTGCGTTCGACGTACAGGTGGTAGGGCTGTGTGATTATGCATGCAGAGTCGCGCGTGCGAGCGCGCCTGTCCAACGACACTTTTGAATCGATCAGGCCTCACCGATTCATTTTCGTGATGGACTGCGTATTCCGATGATGCCGGACGGCTATTCCAATCTGAAGCCGGACAGGTATTCCGATCGCATACCGGACACGATTCCGATTTGAAGCCGGAC
>NZ_JBNDIG010000016.1:0-110044 GCF_050434285.1 Ensifer sp. KUDG1 | reverse complement strand
TTCGTGCAGGGCGGCCTCGACCTTGCCCCGGTCATCACCCACCGCATCACCATCGACGAGTTCCGCGACGGCTTCGAAGCGATGCGCTCCGGCAACTCCGGAAAGGTCGTCATGGACTGGTGAGGCCCAAAGGGCCGGCCTGATCCGGCCCTTTCGTCCCCCGTCCGAGAAAAATTGTCTTTTGTCACTAGAACTAAGAATGCGTTTTATGCACTATTGATCGTCCACCATGCAGGGAGCGCATGATAGCCGATGGAAGTACGCGATCTCGAGGCCTTTCTCGCCGTTATGTCGACGGGCAGCATCACCGGTGCCGCCCGCCTGCTCGACCGCTCGCAGTCGCAGGTGACGCGCCTCATCCAGGACCTGGAGACGACGCTCGGCTTTGCGCTGTTCGAGCGGAATGGCCCGAGGATCGCGCCGACCGATAAGGGCATTGCCTTCCATGAGGATGCGGAGCGCTTCGTCAGCGGCATAGGCCACCTGCGCAATCGCGCCAAGGCGATTGCCGGCAAGGAACCGGAGCCGATCGAAATCGCCGCGACGCCCGCCTTCGCGAGCGGCATCATCCCGATGGCGCTTGCCGCGCTGCCGGAGCATCTGCTGCCCCACACGATCAATCTGCGCAGCATGCCGGCCGAGGCCGCCGTGCAGTCGGTGTTTGCGCGCACGGCGGATTTCTGCGTGACGTCGCTGCCGGCCGATCAGCCCGGCCTGGACGTTCAGGGTTTTTTCGAAGGGCGCTGCGTCGCCGCGGTTGCGCCGCACGATCCGCTGGCTGCGAAAGACGTGATCTCGATCGCCGATCTCGCCGGGCGCACGCTCGTCACCATGTCCAATCCGTTTCGGCTTCGCCATAGCGTCGATGAGGTGCTCAATGCGGCTGGCGTGCGACCCAGCCGGATCATCGCGACCAACGCGGCCAACAACGCCGTGCAAGTCGCGTCGCTCGGCCTCGGCGTGGCGATCATCGAGCCGGCGACGGCCTACGGCCTGCAATCGGCGCCCATCGTCGTTCGGCCTCTCGATGTCGAAATCCCCTTCCTGTGGGCGATCCTGTCAGCCGGCTCGCGCCCGCTCTCGGCCGGCGTCCGGGAACTCATTCAACGGATAGCGCGGATCGCTTCGGAGCGGATGCCGGATCTTACCGTGCACGATCCCAAACAGATGGCGCGTATCGCCGAAAGGAGCTTTGCCGGCAGGAACGCCGGCAATGGTGCGCCGCCGGACAACCCGGCGGTGAAATAAAGGGGAGCAAAAGCTCTACAACGCTCACACGGAAATTGAGCCTGCCAAAATGAGGAGAACGAGATGAACAATTTTGATGTCACCCGCCGGTCGGCAATGAAGCTGTTGGCAGCCGGGGCGGGGGTGCTCGCGGCACCTTCGATCATCCGCCCGGCCTTCGCCCAGAGCAAGGTCGTCAACATCACGACCTACGACAAGTTCGTACCGCAGTCCTTCATCGACCAGTTCCAGAAGGATACCGGCATCGAGGTGCGCATCCGCCTGACCGACGACCAGGGTAAGCAGTACAACCTCTTGACCGCCGAGGGTGCCGCACCTTCCACCGATATCGTGACCGTCACCGGTCACCGTCTGTCGCAGTTCATGAAATCGAACCTGCTCTTGACGCTCGACACCGGGCGGCTGAAGAACTGGGGCAAGCTCGCCGCCGCCTACAAGGGCGCGCCGCAGCTCACCGTCGACGGTAAGACCTTCGGCGTGCCGCTGCTTGCGGGCTTCGAGGGGCTGGTGCGCAACACCGAATACGCCAAGGCCTCCGACAGCTGGGAGATCATGTTCGACGAGGAAAACAAGAACCTGACCTCCTATATCGTCAGCGACTTCCTCTCGATCGTCATGCGCTACCAGGGCAACGACGGCGACTACGTGACCTATGGCGACAAGCCCGATGTTGCGCAGGCCGCCACCAACCAGGCCCGCGACTTCCTCATTCAGCACAAGGACAAGGTCCGCAAATACTACGACGCCGGCTCCGAGCTGCAGCAGATGTTCGTCAACGAGGACATCTATCTCGCGCAGGCCTGGTCTGGACCGGCCGCCAAGCTCATCATGGACGGCCATCCGATCGAGATCTCGGTGCCGAAGGAAGGGACCTTCGGCTTCCTCTATTCCTTCAACATCGTCAACAACGCGCCGAACGCGGACGCTGCCTATACCTTCCTCGACGCCATCCTGTCCTCGCCGGAGATTGGTGCTGCGATGACCCGCCAGTCCGGCTTCTCGTCGGCCTTCGACGGCGTCGACAAGGTGCTTGACGACAAGGAGCGCGCCGCTCTGTCGCTGCCGCCCGAGCAGGTCGAGCGCATCCAGTTCTTCAGCTCGGTCAACCGCGACATGAAGAACGAGATGATCGACAAGGCAACGGCCGAGATCAAGTCGGCCTGACCTCTCAAATCAGGGCGATCGGCTGAGGCCGGTCGCCCGTCAAAAAATGGACTCTTCCAGAGCCGGGAACAAAGAGAATGCTGGATACGACAACACAACCGCCATCCGTCGGTTTGTCGACGGTACCGCGCTATGCCGGATGGATCGGCAGGGCGGCGCGCTCAGGTCTATACCGCCATACGATCGGACTGCTCGTCGAAAGCCGGCGCGTGCGTCTCGCCGTGCTCGCGGGCGTGCCGCTTGTCTGGATCGCCATGCTGCACATCGGTCCGATCCTGCAGATGGCCAATATCAGCCTTCTTGCCAACTACCCGCCACAGCCGGACAAAAGCAGCGAATACACGCTTTCGAACTACGCGCTGTTCTTTTCCGACCGGCTCTATTTCCTGCCCTTCGTGCGCAGCCTGATCTTTGCCGCCGTGGTCACGATCTCGACGCTGGTGATCGTCTATCCCGTTGCCTATTACGTCGCGAAGATCGTACAGCCGAAGAACCGGATGCGGGCCCTGCTGCTGCTCCTGATCCCCTTCTGGGCCGGTGAGCTGATCCGTACCTTCTCGGTCATCATGCTGCTTGCCAACCGCGGGGCACTGAACGTGCTCCTTAGGGAATTCGGCTTCATCGACCGCCCGATCCCGATGCTCTACACCTTCTTCTCGCTGAGCTTCGGCGTCATCTACCTGCTGGCGCTCTACATGCTGCTGCCGCTCTATTCGGCGATCGAGAAGATCCCGACGCCATTGATCCAGGCCGCCGCCGATCTCGGCGCCGGACCCTTCCAGCGGTTCCGCCGGGTCATCCTTCCGCTGTCGAAGGACGGCATCGTGTCGGGCTGCAGCCTCGTCTACCTGACGGCTGTCGGCGTCTTCGCCGCACCGCTGCTGCTTGGCGGCCCGAACTCGGTGATCTTTCCCGAGGTCATCGCGACGCTGTTCCACGGGTCGAACGACAAATGGCCGGAGGGTGCCGCCTTCTCGATGATCATGCTCGTGGTGTCGCTGACAACCGTCGGGCTGTTCATGCGGGTCGTCGGCGGCCGCTCCGTCCGGCTGATGTGAGGGTGGACCGATGCGAACCTATTTCAACGACCTTCCGAAAACCGCGCTTGGCGCTTCCTACTGGATCTTCGCCGTCTATCTGGTCTTGCCACTGGCGCTGATGATGGCGATGAGTTTCAAGGATGCGAACTTCATCGCTTTCCCGATCGGCAACTGGACGCTGTCCTGGTACGGCAAGGTGATCCAGGACAAGCAGTTCCTCGAAGCCTCGCTCTATTCGATCGGCATCGCACTCGCCACCACGATTTCGGCGACGATCATCGGCGTCTGGATTGCGCTTCTCGTTTCGGCGGAAAACATCTGGGGCAAGGCGGTTATCTTCGCGCTCGCCTGCCTTCCGGCCGTCGTGCCCGGGCTGATCAACGCGATCTCGATGCGCATTTTCATTCGCGCTGTCGACATTCCGACCGGAACCTTCGCGATCATCCTCGCGCATACGGTTCATGCCGTGCCCTTCGTCGTCATCATGGTCTTGACGCGGCTGCGGTCGATGCCGGCCAATCTCGTCGATGCCGCGCGCGATCTCGGCGCGGATCCCTTCATCGCTTTCCTGCGCGTCACCATCCCCTATCTGATGCCGGCGCTCTTCGGCGGCATGATTTTCTGCGTGTTGACCAGCATCGACGACTTCGTCCGCACCTTCTTCCTCGGCGGCTACCAGCCGACGCTGCCCATGCTGATCTTCGCCAAGGTGCAAGGCGGCATGTCGCCGGAAATCAACGCCATGGCGACCATCGTGCTCGTCGTCACCACTGCCGTCGGCATCTATGCCGAGCATATCACCCGCCGTTCCAGGAGCTGACGCAATGCAGCCTGTCGTCCATTTCAAGAACGTCAACAAGTCCTATGGGGCGCTCACCGCCGTCGATGATCTCGATCTTGCGATCGCGCCGGGCCAGTTCGTCACGTTGCTCGGCCCTTCCGGCTGCGGCAAGTCGACGACGCTGCGCATGCTCGGCGGCTTCGACAGTCCGACGTCGGGGGAGATCTACCTCGAGGGCAAGCCGATCTCGCACTTGCCGCCGAACAGGCGCAACGTCAACATCGTCTTCCAGGACTACGCGCTCTTCCCGCACCTGACGGTCGGCCGCAACATCGCCTTCGGCCTGGAATTGAAGGGCATGGAGAGTGCGGCGATCCACAAGCGGGTCAGTGACCTCCTTGCCCTCGTCTCCCTCCAGGACCATGCCGAGCGCATGCCGGCGCAGCTTTCGGGCGGGCAGCGCCAGCGCGTGGCGCTGATGCGGGCGCTGGCGCCCGATCCGAACGTGCTCTTGCTCGATGAGCCGCTTTCGGCACTCGATGCGAAGCTCCGCCAGCAGATGCAGATCGAGCTGAAGTCGATCCAGAAGAAGACCGGCAAGACCTTCATCTTCGTCACCCACGACCAGGAAGAAGCACTCACCATGTCCGACGTCATCGTCGTGATGAACAAGGGCAGGATCGAGCAGATGGGCGGACCGGACGAGCTCTACGCCCGGCCGCGCAGCCGTTTCGTTGCGAACTTCATCGGCCAGAGCAATTTCCTCGAAGGCACGGTCGCATCGGTTGCGGGCGGGATCGCCGCCGTCGAGTGGCGCGGCAATGTCGTGCATGCGGATGTGAACGGCACGTCGCCGATCCCGGGAGACGATGCCACGGTTGCGCTACGTCCGGAGGCGGTTTTCTGCCTGTCGCGCAAGCCCGAAGACCGCCCGTCGATGAAAGGGCGCATCGACCAGCGCGTCTTCAAGGGCGCCCACACGTCGCTGACCGTCGTTCTCGACAATGGCAACACACTCGTGGCGCAGATCGATCCGGTGGCGCTTTCGCATATCGAAGGGGACGACGTCTGGGTGGGGTGGCGCGACCGCGATGCCGTCCTGCTGGCGAAGTGAAGGGAGATCGGGGATGACCGACAGTCAAAAGCAGCAACGGCTTGCCGCGCTCAATGCGCGGGTAAGGCAGGACCTGAGCTATCTCAACTACCCGCCGGCCAACTGGTCGAAACCGGTGACGACGGCGGCGGGCGAGGACGTCAGCGACGTGGTCGTGATCGGCGGCGGCATGTGCGGGCTTGTTGCCTGGCACGCGCTCACACGCGCCGGCATCGCCAATCTGCGCATCGTCGACCGCGCGCCAAAGGGGTTCGAGGGTCCCTGGGTCACCTATGCGCGCATGGAGACGCTGCGCTCGCCGAAAATCCTTCTCGGCCCGGCGCTCGGCGTTGCCTCGCTCAGCTTCCGCGCCTGGTTCACTGCGCTCCATGGTGATGCGGAATGGGAGGAGCTCTTCCGCATCCCGCGGCCGATGTGGATGGATTACCTGCGCTGGTATCGCGATGTCATGGACATCCCGGTCGAAAACGACACGCACGTCACCCGCGTCGTGGCGCGCGCCGATGGGCTGCTGGAACTTGAAATCGCCGGCGGAGCGAAGCCTGCGATCATCACCCGCAAGCTGGTGATGGCGACCGGCCGCGACGGGCTCGGCGAGCCGACCATTCCGGATTTCGTCAAGACCATGGAGCGGCATACCTCCTGGGCGCATTCGGCCGATGAGATCGACTTCGATCGCCTGAAGGGCAAACGGGTCGTCGTCATCGGCGTCGGCGCTTCGGCGGTCGACAATGCTGCCGAAGCGCTGGAGCAGGGGGCAGGGGAAGTCCGCCTTCTCGCCCGCCGCAAGGAGATGCCGACGGTCAACAAGCTGATGGGCATCGGCTCCTATGGCGTCACCGCAGGTTTTGCCGAGATTTCGCCGGAGTGGCGCTGGCGGTTGATGGACTATGCCGCCAAGCAGCAGACGCCGGCGCCGCACAATTCGACGCTGCGCGTCAGCCGGCACCCGAACGCTCACTTCCATTTCGACTGCGGCATCCGGTCGATGAGGGAAGAGGGCAGCGAGGTCGTTATCACCACGACGAACGGCCGCATCTTCCGCACCGACTTCGTCATCCTCGGCACTGGCTTCTCGATCGATCCGCTGAGCCGCAGCGAGCTTGCCCCCTATCAGGACCAGATCGCCTGCTGGGATGACCGCTACGCGCCGCCACCGGGCGAAGAGAACCCCGGGCTCGGGCGTTTCCCCTGGCTGAACGGAGACTTCTCCTTCACCGAGAAGGAGCCGGGAACGGCCCCCTGGCTGAAGGACATCCACTGCTTCAACTACGGCGCCTCCGTCAGCGTCGGCAAGGTCAGCGGCGACATCCCCGCAATCAGCGAGGGCGCCCTGTGGCTCGCGCGCGGGGTCGCGGCTTCGCTCTTCATTCGGGATGTCGACTACCATTGGGAAGCGCTAATCGCCTACGAAAAGCCGGAGCTCGACGGGACCGAATGGGTGGATGCCGACGCGCCGACGCCGGCACAGAAGACGGCCTGAACCTCCCGCGTTTCAGATGACAGGAAAACCAATGACCTCTCCATCGACAACTGACGTAATTGACACGGTGCTCGGGCTCGATCGCTTTCCCGACCTGCAGGCGCTGCGCGAACAGCGGGCGAAGCTGAAGCAGTTGAGCCAGACGAGCTATCAGGCTGCCCTTCGCCCTGCCGATCCGCGCAACTTCTCCTATGCGCTCCGAGCAGCCCTTGCTGCGCGCATGGCGGCACTCTGGAAGTCGCAGGAGCTCTCCGTGCATTTCCGGGCGCTGCTCGAACGCGAGGACGAGGGCTCCGCGTTGGCGTCGATTGCCGATCTTGGCAACGGTGCCGAAGATGCCGATCCGCGCCTTCAGGCGATCCTCGCCCATGTCGATCTGGTCACGCTTTCGCCGAAGGAGGCGACGCGCGCCAATGTCGAGAAGCTGCTGGCCGCAGGCCTCGACGACCGGGACATCGTCACGCTCGCCGGCCTGATCGCCTTCGTGAACTATCAGGTGCTGGTGGTGGCCGGCCTCAAGATGCTGAGGGATAACTGACATGTCGCAAGCCGTGCACGAATTCACCGTCGAGGCGCTCGACTGGAAGCCCTATGTCAAGCCGGTCGATGTCGAGACCGCCACCCCCGAGCAGCTCGACGCGCTGAAGATCACGCCGTCCAACAAGAAGATTTCGGACTATGTGCTGGTTCTCGCCAATGAGCCGGAAACCCTGAAGGAGCGCACGCCGCTCTTCAACGACATCATGTATAGCGAGGGTGGGCTCTCGCGCGGCGGCCGGGAGATCGGCGCGCTTGCCGCATCCTTCGTCAACCGCTGCATCTATTGCGCTTCGGTGCATGCGGCGCGCTACATCCAGCTCGAAAAGCGGCCGGAGGTGGTCGACGAAATCTATGGCAGCGGCCTCGACGCGAACCTGCCGGAATTCGAGCAGGCGCTGTTCAATTTCGGCGTCGACCTCACGGCGCATCCCGACAATGTCGGCGCCTACCAGTTTTACCATCTGCGCGAGATCGGCCTCGACGACCTCCAGATCCTCGACCTCATCCATGCGGTCGCGATTTTCGGCTGGGCCAACCGGCTGATGCATACGCTCGGCGAACCACACCGGCTGGATTGAGTGAAACACGCGTCTTCCGACCACGCTGCGGTCACGCTCCGCCCCTTCGACATTGCGCATCGCGACGTGCTTCGCATCGCGTTGCCGATGATGATCGCCTATCTTTCGAGCCCGCTAGTCGGGCTCGTCGCAACCGGCGTCATCGGCCAGTTGCGCGACGAGACCCTGATCGGCGGCGTGGCGCTTTCGACCGTCATCTTCGACGTGATCTTCGTCACCTTCAATTTCCTGCGCGGCGCGACCACCGGCTTTACCGCCCAGGCGCTCGGTGCCGGTGACCGGCGCGAAGAGCAGCGCATGCTCGCAAGCGGCCTCATCATCGCACTCGTGGCGGGTCTGGCGCTGCTTTTGCTTCAAAAGCCGATCGGCGCGCTTGGCCTTGCCGCCATGGGAGCCGAAGGCAAGGTCGCCGAAGCGGCCGCCACCTATTTTGCCTGGCGGGTGTGGTCGGCGCCCTTCGTGCTGTTCAATTTCGTGGTTTTCGGCTGGATCATCGGGCGTGGCGATGCGCTCTGGGGCATGATCCTGCAAACCTTGCTCAATGCGCTGAACGCCGGCTTGAGCGTGCACTGGGTCCTCGGTCTCGGCTGGGGTGTGGCGGGCGTTGCGGCCGCCTCTCTCGTCGCCGAAGCCGTCACGGCTGTGGCGGGGCTCTATCTCATCTGGGCAAAGACCGACCGGACCGCATGGAACCTTCCGGATCTGACGGCCTTCCGCCGCGCCTTTTCGGTCAATGGCGACATGATGATCCGCTCCTTCGCGCTTTTGATCGGTCTGTCCTTCTTCACCCGCCAGAGCGGCATGCTCGGCATCGAAATCCTTGCGGCCAATACGATCCTGCTACGCTTCTATTTCTTCGGCGTCGCCTTTCTCGATGGGGTGGCAACGGCGGCCGAGCAGCTGGCAGGCCGTGCCGTCGGCGCGCGCTATCGGCCGGCGTTCGACCGTGCCGTTGGTTTGACCACGGTATGGGGCTTCGTCTTTGCCGGGCTCGTCGCGCTCTGTCTCTTTGTCGCCGGTGACTGGGTGATCGGCATCACCGCTCCGTCGGAAAGCGTGTCAGCCCTTGCGCACGCCTACCTGCCCTATGTCGCAGCCCTACCGATCTTCGGCATCGTCGCCTTCCAGATGGACGGCGTCTATATCGGCGCCACCTGGTCGAAGCAGATGCGAAACCTGATGGTCGCTTCGCTGGTGATCTATTTTGCTGCCTGGGCGGTCCTGCAGCCGGTCTTTGGCAATGACGGATTGTGGATTGCGCTCATCCTGTTCCAAAGCGCCCGCAGCGTCGCCTTCCGGCTCATGTTACCGCGGCTCGCCGACCGCACGTTTTCGACCGTGCGGCAATAACCGGGCTTTAGCGTTCCGCTATGCCCAGTCTCGGGTCGACGGCAACAGGGGCAGGGCCAGCGGATTGGCAGCGCGCCCAGCAACCTGCTCCGCCAGCAGAAGCGCTGTCGTCGGCCCGAGGGTGAAGCCCTGGTGCCCATGGCCGAAGTGAAACCACAGGCCCTTGTGCCGGCTGGGCCCGACGACGGGAAGCATGTCGGGCATGCATGGGCGGGTACCTGACCATGGCGCCGCTTCGATGGGGTCGCGTAGCGCAAAAAGCGTGCGTGCGGCGGTGACGGCATGCCGTATCTGTCGCGATGCAGGGGCGGCGCCGAGTGGCGCCAGGTGCGCGCCGGTCAAGACCCGCCACCCGGCGTTCATAGGGGCGATCAGGGCGGAGCTGTCGATGTCCAGCATCGAAATGCGTGGGCCGTCCTTGCCGCCGAAGTGCCAGTGGTAGCCGCGCTTTAACACCATGGGAACACGATAGCCGAACCGCGCCAAAAGCATCGGCGACCAAGGCCCGAGGGCGACGACCGCGTTTTCAGCCGTGATATCGCCACCTTCCGACAGCACTCGCCAGCCGGTGCCGGTCTGCTGTAACGACATGGCATCGCCTTGGGCGACCTTCCCGCCGCGGGCAACGAAGAGCGCTGCGTAGCGCGAAACCAGATCGCCCGGGTCGCGGCAGGTCCAGGGCGAGGTCCAGTGGACCGCACCTGCCAACCGGCTTCTGAGTGCCGGCTCGCTTGCCGCAAGTTCGTCTGACGTGAGCGCCTTAGACGGCACGCCGTATTCCCGTTTCAGGCGCTCGGCGGTGGCGATGGCCGCGTCGAGCTTTGCCGGCGAACGGTAGACCGCGCGCCAGCCCTCGCGGACGATCAGGTCGCGGGCATTGGCCGGCTCGACGAAGCGCGCGTGATCATCGCTCGCCCGCAGCGCCAGCTTCGAATAGGCCGCGACGGTCCTCGCATAGGGCGCAGGCGCCGATTGCGTGAAATAGCGCCAGAGCGGCCCCGCCAGCCGCGGCATGTCGCCGAGCCGAAAGTCCGTGTCGTTGCCGCGCTTCAGCGCCACCCTGACGATCTCGGCCAGGGAGCGCGGAAAGGCATAGGGTTCTACGGCCTCGGTCTGGATGATGCCGGCATTGCCGTAACTGGTTTCCCGGCCCGGCGCCTTGCGGTCGATCAGCACAACCTGGTGCCCGACCTCCTGCAAGGCGAGCGCGGTGGAAACGCCGACCATGCCGGCGCCGAGGACGATTGAGGTGGTCATGGATTGGTTCCGCGGAAATGCTCGTCAGAAGGTGAGGCGGGAATTATACCCGACCACGAATTGGATGAAACGCGAGACGTCGACCATGTCGTCGCCCTGGTAGCGGATCGTGTAGCCGTCGGTGCGTTCGACGCCCTTGAGATAGGAGAGATATTCGGCCGGGAGGCGGTTGCGGAAGACGATCTCAAGGATGGGGTTTTCCAGCTTGAACGGCTTTGCCGAACCGGCCCTCGACAATGCCTTCTTGACGCCTTCGCGGATCCGGCGATGGGCGACGGCAGGCGTCAGGGTGATGGCCGATTGCGTGCTGTAGACCTGCTTCACCGGCACCGTCACGATATCGCCGATCCGCTCCTTGATTTCCTCCAAGGCAATGTTGTCACCGGATGCGAGCAGCACCGGGACGCCAAAATGTCCGGCGATGGCGGCGTTGATGCCGGCCTCCGGCATGACGGTGCCATTGATGCGCACCTCAGCAAAGGCGGTGCCGCCGATCGTGTGCGACAGCACGCCGCTCGCATGGCTTGCGCCGGCGTGGTAGCCGAGAAGCATCGCGCCGACGAAGGAACCGAGTTCGACGCCCTGCATCATCATCAGAGGCCGCGGCCAGCTGCGCACGATCTGCACATAGTCCGGCAGGCGGTCGATCAGGATGCTCTCGCCATTTCCGTGGGAATCGCTGAGGATGACCTCTTCTACACCTTCCTCATGCGCAGCTTCGCAGGCGTGAACCACGGTGTCCGTCATCCAGCGCCGGGCGTTCTCGTACTCGAAACCTTCGGGCATCAGCTGGTCGCGGCTCACGACCCCGACGATCCCCTCGATGTCAGCGGAAATATAGATGCGCATTCCTGCCTCCCCGGTCAGCCGCGCAAGCGCGGATAATACATTTGACTTTCCGACGATAAACATAGTTTTATGATTAGAAAATATCTTTCTTGATGGGCGGGAGGCGAAAATGAAACTTTTCATCGCGGGGCTGGATACGGAGACCAACACCTTCTCGCCCATGCAGACCGGCATCGAGGCCTTCCGCGAAAACCTGATCGCCTATGGCGACGCCACCGGCAAGCCGCTCAACTGCTGCTCTTCGCAAATGTTCGTCTGGCGCAACGCCGCGCAGAATAAGGGCTGGGACGTGGTCGAGAGCCTGTGCGCCGTGGCCGAGCCCGGCGGCAGGACAACGCGGGCGGTCTATGAGAGTTTCCGCGCCACCATCCTCGACGATCTCAAGGCCGCTCTGCCGGTTGATGCCGTGATGCTCGCCCTGCACGGCGCCTGCGTCGCCGATGGCTACGATGACGTCGAAGGCGATCTGCTTGCGCAAGTTCGGGAAGTGGTCGGGCCCGATGTGCCAGTTGCGGCCGAACTCGATCTCCATTGCCATATCACCGAACGCATGGTTGCCAGTGCGACCATGATCGCCACCTACAAGGAATATCCGCATACGGACATTGAGGAGGTTGCCGAACAGCTGTTCCGGATGATGGAGCGCACACTCGCCGGCCAAGTGCGGCCGACCATGGGCTTCTATGATTGCCGTATGATCAACACCTTCCACCCGCATCGCGCGCCGCTGCGCGGCATCGTCGACCGTATGAAGGCGATGGAAGGGCAGGATGGTGTACTCTCGGTTTCCTTCGGCCACGGCTTCCCTTGGGGCGACGTGGAAGATGTCGGCGCCAAGATGCTTGTGGTGACCGACAACGATCCGGAAAAGGCCGCGCGCACGGCGCGATCTTTCGGCCGGGAGATCTTCGAGGCGCGCGAAGAGATGCGCGGAGATTATCTCGGCATTGACGAAGCCCTCGACCGGGCGGTTGACGCTACGAGCGGCCCGATCGTAATCGCCGATGTCTCCGACAATGCAGGCGGCGGGGCGCCTGGAGATTCGACGTTCATCCTGCGCCGCATCATAGAGCGTGGCATCGAGGATGTGGCCTCCTGCCTCTACTGGGATCCGATTGCAGTGCGCATGTGCCGCGAGGCGGGAGAGGGCGCCACATTGGCGCTGAGGATTGGCGGCAAGGTGGGGCCGGCCTCCGGCGACCCGCTCGACCTGACGGTAACGGTCAGGCGCGTGGCCTCGGGCATCACCCAGCGCTTCGGGCCGACGCCGCTTGGCATCGGCGATGCCGTCTGGGTGTCTGCCGGCAGCGTCGACATCGTGCTCAACACCGTGCGCACCCAGACCTTTCATCCGGAATGCATGACGGCGCTCGGGCTCGATCCGGCGAAAAAGAAGGTCGTGGTGGTGAAGTCCAGCAACCACTTCCGTGCCGGCTTCGAACCCATTGCGCGCGACATTCTCTATGTCAGCGCGCCAGGCGCCTTGCAGCCGACCTTCGAGGATCTGGCCTTCACCAAGCTGACGCGCCCCTATTGGCCAAAGGTCGACAACCCGTTCGCCGAATAGGAGGCAACAAGAGGCTGCAAGCAGTTGTGGGGCAAGGATTGCCGAGAACACGATGTTGCTTTCGGTCACGTATTATAGGAAATGGTTTTCCTATCATGCCAATCGGATTCTGTGTCGCGGGCGGGCGAAACCCGGCGAGCACTTCGATGGCTGCAGGCAAATGGAGACGCCAACGATGACCGACGCGAAATCCAGCCTCGGCGAGATCCTCAAGGATATTCGCAATCGCAACCGCTGGACCTTGGCCGAAGTCAGCTCCATGACCGGGCTTGCGGTCTCGACCCTGTCCAAGGTCGAGAACAACCAGATGCAGCTGACCTACGACCGGTTGATCCAGCTTGCCCAGGGCCTGAAGGTCGACATCGTCGAGCTGTTCGGGACTATGACGGGCGCGGAAGACACCCCTAGCATGCTCGGGCGGCGCACCTATACCAAATCCGGAGACGGTCGGGAGATCGTCACGCAGAACTACGACTATCTCTATGTTTGCACGGAGATTTCCAAGAAGTCGATGGTCCCGATCCTGGCGATGGCACGGGCGCGCACGCTCGAGGAGTTCGGGCCGCTGATCCGGCACAAGGGCGAGGAATTCTTCTACGTCCTCGACGGCGAATTGGAACTCCACACCGAGATCTACGCGCCCCTTCGGCTGAAGAAGGGCGATTCCTGCTACTTCGACGCGATGATGGGGCACGCCTATCTGAGCGTCAGCGAAGAGCCGGCGCAAATTCTCTGTGTTTGCTCGACCCCGGAAACCGAGCTGGTTTCCACGCTGGCAAACGCGCAGACGATCAAGCTCAAAAGCTGATCGAAACTAAAAAACAAATACGATAAGAAAAAATATTGCACTTAGGAAAATCGTTTCCTAGTCTAGCACAGCGGTGGGTGCCGGGAGGGCATCGCACGCCGCAGTTCTGGGGAGGACTACGAGATGAACGGTTCCAAGTGGAAATCGATCGGCATTGCATTGCTTCTGGCATCGACGCCGCTTTCCGGCGCCCTTGCTGCGCAGGACGTGCTGGTGCTGGCACGCGCGGAAGATCCGCCGACGGCCGATCCGGGCATTGAGATCAGCAACAGCGGTTACACACTGATCTACGCCGCCTACGAGCGACTGGTCGCCTACAAGGGCGGGTCGACCGAAGTCGGCCCGGAACTCGCCGAAAGCTGGACTGCCGACGATGCCGGCCTCGTCTGGACCTTCAAGATCGCGGCGGGCCACAAGTTCGATGACGGCTCGCCGGTCGATGCCGCGGCCGTAAAGTTCAGCTTCGATCGGCTGATGAAGCTGAAGGCTGGCCCGTCCGATGCGTTCCCGGTGCTGAAGGAGGTCGAAGTCGTCGACCCGCAGACCGTGAGATTTCACCTGACCGCGCCGTTTGCGCCTTTCATCTCGACGCTTGCCGTCTCCGGCGCTGCGATCGTCAATCCCAAGGTGATGGAGCATGAGAAGGACGGCGACATGGCGAAGGCCTGGCTTGCCGAACATTCGGCCGGCAGCGGGCCCTATCGCATCGCCTCCTGGGAGCGCAACCAGAGCATCGTGCTCGACCGCAACGAACACTACTCGGGCAGCCAGCCGGCACTGAAGCAAGTCGTCATCCGCATCGTCGGCGACGTCTCTGCCCGTCGCCTGCAACTGACCAACGGTGATGCCGACATCATCGAACAGATCCCGCTCGATCAGGCAGAAGCGCTGCAGAAGGATGCCTCCGTCGTCGTCGAGAGCAATCCCAGCATGTATGTGAACTACATCTACATGAACAATCGCCAGCCGCCGCTTGACGACGCCAAGGTGCGCCAGGCGATCTCCTACGCGGTTGATTATCAGGGGATCATTGACGGCATCATGCTCGGTCAGGCCAAGCAGATGCGCGGCGCGGTACCGAGCGGCATGTGGGGCCATGATCCGCAGGGTTTCCAGTACAGCTACGACATCGAGAAGGCCAAGGCGTTGCTTGCCGAATCCGGCAAGGGCGACATCCATTTGACCTATACCTTCTCTCAGGCCGATCCTGCCTGGGAGCCGGTCGGTCTCGCATTGCAAGCCTCTCTCGCAGAAATCGGCGTCAAGCTCGATCTGCAGGCGGTCGCCGACACGACGAAGCGCGAGTTGGTCGCCAACGGCAAGTTCGACATGGCGCCCGGCGCCTGGACGCCTGATTTCGCCGACCCCTACATGTTCATGAACTACTGGTTCGACGCCGGTAAGATGGGCGGTCCGGGCAACCGTTCCTTCTACAACAACAGCAAGGTGACGGGTCTCGTCCAAGAGGCAGCTTCGATCGTCGACGAAGCAAAGCGCAAGGCTCTCTACATCGAGGCGCAGAAGCTTTCGACTGACGACGCGCCGTACCTCTACATCATGGAGAAGAATGACATCTTCGCCCGCCGCGCCGCGGTGAAGGGCTATGTCTACAATCCGATGCTGATCCAGGTCTACAACTTCGGAACGATGTCGAAAACGGAATGAGGAGGAACGGTCAAGCTGCGCTTGGCTGACCTCGTTTCCCGGAAAACCTGCCGCTGGCCTCAGGGCGACGGCGGCAGGAGTTCACCGTTTCCCAAGCTAGGCCGGGGTTCCCGTGCCGGAAGGGCTGACGTCCATGGCAATCACCCGCATCATTCTTCCGCGCCTGATCCTCTTGCTCTTCGTCGTGCTCGGGGTTGCGGTCATCACGTTCACGATCTCGCATCTCATTCCCGGCGATCCGGCGCGCATGATCGCTGGCGACCGGGCAAGCGCCGAGACACTTGAAAATGTCCGGCGCAACCTGGGTCTCGACCGGCCGGTCGTTGAACAGTTCACCATCTATATCGGCAATCTGCTGCAGGGTGATCTCGGCACGTCGCTCAGGACCAACCGCCCGGTTGCCGCCGATATCCGCACCTTCCTGCCGGCGACGCTGGAGCTCGGCGTGGTCGCGCTTTTCATCGCGATCTGTCTCGGCGTGCCGCTCGGTGTGCTCTCGGCCGTCTACAAGGATGGTCCAATTGATCAGGTGGCACGCACGGTCTCGGTCTGCGGCATCTCGATGCCAGTCTTCTGGTTCGGCCTGATCCTGATCTATGTGTTCTATGCGAAATTCCAGATCCTGCCCGGCAGTGGGCGCCTGGCCATGGGCATAGTGGCGCCTGAGCGCATCACCGGCTTCCTGCTGATCGACTCGCTGTTGCAGGGCCGTTTCGACGCATTCCGCAGCGCGCTTTACCACATCATCCTGCCGGGCTTCGTGCTGGCCTTTGCCAATATGGGCGTGATCACCCGCCAGATCCGCGCCTCGATGCTCGACGTGCTGCAGGAGGATTATATCCGCACTGCCCGCGCCAGCGGGCTGCGCAAGGGCATGATCATTTTCAACTATGCGCTCAGAAACGCGCTCATCCCCTCGATCACTCTGCTGGGGCTCGCGCTCGGCGATCTTCTCTATGGCGCGGTGCTGACCGAGACGATCTTCGCCTGGCCGGGCATGGGAACCTATGTTGTGACCTCGATCCAGACGCTCGATTTCCCCGCCATCATGGGTTTCACCATCGTCGCATCCATCGGCTATGTGCTGATCAACCTCCTGGTCGATCTCGCCTACATGCTCGCCGACCCGCAGATCAGGGAGGTCTGATCATGTCCGCCGTCATGCCGACAGAGCCTGTTGCGTCGAACGCAGCGATCCGCAGGGCCAAGCCCTTCTCCGAGCGGCTGCGTTATCTCTGGTACCTCAGCCGCCGCAGCCCGCTGACGCTGGTGGGCGTCGCGATCATCCTGCTCGTCCTCGTGATGATCATCGCCGCACCCGTCATAGCACCCTACAATCCGGACAAGGTGTCGCTGACGGCGCGCCTGTTGCCGCCGAGTGCTGTCCACTGGTTCGGCACGGACGAGGTCGGCCGCGACCTGTTCTCGCGGGTGATCTACGGGGCGCGGGCGTCCTGTGGCGCCGCCTTCATGATCGTCCTGATCTCGATGTCGGTCGGAGTGCTGATCGGCTGCTTCTCTGGCGTCGTCGGCGGCCGGGTCGACACCGCCATCATGCGGCTGATGGACGTCGTTCTCGCCCTGCCGGCGCTAGTGCTCGCCATGGCGCTGGCCGCAGCCCTTGGTCCGAGCCTGTTCAATTCCATGCTCGCGGTCGCGATCGTACGCATCCCCGCTTATGTGCGCCTGGCCCGCGGCCAGACGCTTTCGCTGCGCGAGCAGGTCTTCGTGAAAGCGGCGCGCACCTTCGGCGCCTCGCCTTTCTACATCCTGCGCTGGCATATCCTGCCGAACGCGATGTCGCCGATCATCGTCCAGGCAACGCTCGATCTTGGCGGCGTCGTGCTGATCGCGGCCGCCCTCAGCTTTATCGGCCTTGGCGCCCAGCCGCCCACCGCCGAATGGGGTGCGCTGGTCAGCAGCGGTCGCAGCTACATGCTCGATCAATGGTGGTACGCGACCTTCCCGGGCCTTGCCATCCTGATCACGGCTATGGGGTGCAATCTCGTCGGCGACGGCATTCGCGACATGCTCGACCCGCGCTTGAGGGGCAGATGATGATGACCGGAACGGCAGAACCACGCGGCCAGGCGCTGGCCATCAACAATCTGTCGCTGGAGTTTCCAACCTTCAGCGGTGCCATCAAGGCGCTCGACGACGTCACGATCAACGTGGGCAAGGCCGAGATCGTCGGCATTGTCGGCGAATCCGGCTGCGGCAAGTCGGTGACGACCATGGCCGCGACAGGGCTTCTGCCTAGGGGGCGCTACCGCATCACCGGTGGCACCGTCAGGCTCTTTGGCCACAGCACGCTTTCCATGGACGACGATCAGTTGCAGGACCTGCGCGGCAAGGTGGTTTCCACCATCTTCCAGGAGCCGATGAACGCCCTCAATCCGACGATCCGGATCGGCAAACAACTCACCGACGTCATCATACGCCACGAGGAGATAGGCCTGGCAGAGGCGAGGCGCGTCGCTCGGGATATTCTGGCCGACATGCTGATCGGCGAGCCTGAGCGGGTCATGAATCTTTACCCGTTCGAGCTCTCCGGCGGCATGCGGCAACGGGTGCTGATCGCCATGGCCTTCTCTTGCAATCCCGGTCTCATTATTGCGGACGAGCCGACGACGGCGCTCGACGTCACCGTCCAGGCGGTGATCCTGCGGCTGATCCAGAACCGGGCGCGCCGCACAGGCACTTCGGTCATCTTCATCTCGCACAATGTCGCCGTCGTCTCGCAGCTCTGCGACAGGCTTTACGTGATGTATGCCGGGCGGATCGTCGAGCATGGCGCGACGCGGACCGTGCTCGAGACGCCGCAGCACCCCTATACCCAGGCGCTGTTGCGCTGCTTGCCGGAGCGGGTGGCGCCGAAGCAGGAACTCGAAGCGATCCCCGGTGTCGTGCCGAACCTCCTCAGCCCACCGGCCGGCTGCTACTTCCAGCCGCGATGCAAGGAAGCGGTCGACCAATGTCGATCCCAGTCTCCGCAACTGGCGGGGCCCGGCGGCCAGCAGGTGGCCTGCTGGCGCCGCGGTGGCGCGACGGAACTTGTAGAACGGGGAGGCCGGCAATGATCGAAGGCGTTGGTACCATGGCCCGACCGGTGCTCGAGGTCTCCGACCTGCATGTCCGCTTCCCGGCCTCCCGCAACTGGCTCGGCAGGCCCACGTCTTACGTGCATGCGGTCAATGGCGTGACGCTTGAGGTCCGCGCCGGCAAGAGCCTCGGCATCGTCGGCGAGTCCGGATGCGGCAAGAGTACGCTCGCCCAGGCGATCATCGGGCTTGCGCCTTACGAAGAGGGCAGGGTGGCGATCGACGGCGAGGATTTTCAGAAAGCCCAGGGCAAACAGAAGCGCGCCCTTCGACAGAAGATGCAGATCGTCTTTCAGGACCCGCAATCCTCGCTCGATCGGCGCCTGCCGGTCTGGCGGCTGATCAGCGAGCCGCTGCATATCCGCGGTGGGCACAGCAGGGCCGAACTGCATGAGAAGGCGGAGGAGCTGGCCGTTGCCGTCGGGCTCCGTCCGGAACATCTCGACCGCCTGCCGCACGAGTTTTCAGGCGGCCAACGCCAGCGCATCGCCATTGCCCGCGCGATCAGCACGGACCCGGAGCTGATGGTGCTCGACGAGCCGACATCGGCGCTCGATGTCTCGGTGCAGGCGCAGATCATCAACCTGCTTTTGAAGCTGCAGCGCGAGCGCGGGCTCACCTATCTCCTGATTTCACATGACGTCGCGCTGGTGCGGCACTTCTGCGACGATGTCGCGGTGATGTATCTCGGCCAGATCGTCGAATCCGGCCCGGCCGACGCGGTGTTGCGCAATCCTCGTCACCCCTACACCCAGACGCTTCTGGCCGCGGCTCCGAGTTTCGAAAGCCCGCTGCCGGACATTGCCCAGGTGCGCGCCGGCGAGCTTCCCAACAACCGCAATCTGCCGGAGGGCTGCTTCTACAAGCAGAGGTGCGACCGGATCGGCGGCGGCTGTGAGGCCAGCCAGGTGCTGCGGCGCCTGAGCGAGAGCGCTCGCCATGTCAGGTGTCACCTGGCGCAGACGTAGAGGCGTAGAACACATGCGAGATCCGCGCCTACCGGCCGTAACCTGCGGCGCGGTGCGGGGCCGTCTGTCTCATTTGATGCGCAGTTGCGATAGTTTGAGAAATATAATTTTCTTATAGGAAAAATAATTTGCTTGATATTTCCGACTGTGCAAATTTGTAGCCGCCGCCTTCGGGCGGCGCTTGCCAATCGGGGCTGCCCTTTTGCGATCCCGCCGCTTGCCGGAGATGAGATTGACTGACCCAACGCTGCTCGACGCCTTTCGTCGTCCGGACCCCGCCGACCTGCCGACGCCCTTTGTCGAAATTGATAAAGATCGGCTGATGCGCAATCTGCGCGGCAGGCAGGCGCGGGCCGCTGCCTCAGGTGTCACGTTGCGCCCTCATATCAAGACCCACAAGAGCCTTGCGATCGCCCGCCGCCTTTCCGGGGAGCACGGCTTTGTCCGTTTCACCGACATGGCGCCCGCAATCGGCAGCCGCGTCCGCATCTTTCCCAATCATTCCTGCGCCGTCGTCGCGCAATTCGACACCGCCACCCTGCGGCACTCCGATGGGCGGGCGGTGACGCTGCGGGTCGATGCCAGGGGACGCCAGACATAGGCGCATGCCGTCGGCGTGGCGGCGAACAGATTTTGCTTTGAAGACATGAAAGAGGCCTGACATGACCAAGGAAGTTGAATGGGCGCGCATGACCGCGCCGAGCCTGCGCGAAATTGCCGGCAAGCCGGGCGCGCTTGCGATCCTGCCGATCGGCTCGCTGGAGCAGCACGGCCCACACCTGCCCGTCATCACCGACACGGCGAGCGCGTCCGCAGCTGCGATCCGCGCCGCCCGGCTGGTTGCCGATGACATTCCGGTCGCCGTTCTTCCGGGCTTGTGGACCGGCATGAGCGAACATCATCTGCCCTTCGGCGGCACGATCACGCTCGACTACGATACGCTGAGCCGCCTCATCCGCTGCATCGTCCGTTCGCTGAAGACGCTCGGTTTCCAGCGCCTGTTCATCGTCAACGGTCACGGCGGCAACATGGACCCGCTCGCCGTCGCCGTGCGCGAACTGGCGGTCGAGTTCGCCATGCCGATCGTCGCCACGACGCCCTGGATGCTGGCGCCCGAGGATGCGTCAAAGATCTTCGAGGTCGACACGGGCGCGCACCATGCCTGCGAAGGCGAGGCCTCGGTCATGCTGGCGATCGTGCCGGACGCGGTGAAGACCGAGATGTTCGGCCAGGCTTTCGGCAACCAGCAGCATCCGGTCGACGTGCCGGCCGACGTGTCGCGTTTCTACTCGTTCTCCGAGCGCGCGCCGGTCACCGGCACCTGGGGCGATCCGCGCAGCGCGACCGCCGAGAAGGGCGAACGCTTCCTCGACCTGCAGGCGAGCGAACTGGTGAAGCTGATCCGCAACGACGTGCTCTGGACCAAGCCGGACCCGGTCTGGACGCCCGGCCGCGGCCTCGGCACCACCGCCGGCAAGGCCGACTGATCTTTCCGGCGCCGATGCCGGCACATCGCATTCCATTCCTTTAGGGAGGACAGACCAATGAACATGAAATTCGCGCGGACGCGCAGCACCCTTGTCTCGCTCTTTGCAGCAACCATGCTTTCGGGCGCGGCACTGACGCCGGCCATGGCAAAAACGCTCGTCTATTGCTCGGAAGGTGCGCCGGAAGGGTTCGACGCGGCACTCTATTCGGCCAACAGCACCTGGGACGCATCGGCCGAGACGGTCTATGACCGGCTCACCGAATTCGCCCCCGGCACCACCAATGTCGTTCCGGGTCTCGCCGAAAGCTGGACCATTTCCGCCGACAATCTCGAATATACGCTGAAGCTGCGCTCGGGCGTGAAGTTCCAGACGACGAACGATTTCACGCCGACGCGCGATTTCAATGCCGACGACGTGCTCTTCACTTTCAACCGCCAGATGGACAAGGACGATCCGTGGCACAGCTATTTCGCCGGCGCGAACTGGGAAATGTTCAACGCGATGGAAATACCGGCGGCGATCAAGGAGATCGTCAAGGTCGATGACAGCACTGTCAAGTTTGTGCTGAACCAGCCGGATGCGTCGCTGCCGTCGAAGCTCGCGCTGAACTTCGGCTCGATCGTGTCGAAGGAATATGCCGACAAGCTGGCGGCGGAGGGGCGGCGCCAGGATCTCGACCGCAAGCCGGTCGGCACCGGACCGTTCCGCTTCGTCGACTACCAGCAGGACGCGGCGATCCGCTTTGTCGCAAATGCCGACTATTGGGACGGTGCGCCGAAGATCGATAACCTCATCTTCGCGATCACCACCGATCCGACCACCCGCATGCAGAAGCTTCAGGCGGGCGAATGCCACATCGCTCCATATCCGGCGCCGGCCGATATCGCCAAGCTGAAGGAAAATCCTGATCTCAATGTCATGGAGCAGCCGGGGCTCAACGTTTCCTATCTGGCGATGAACACGCTGGTCGCGCCGTTCGACAAGCTGGAAGTGCGCCGCGCCATCAACATGGCGATCGACCGTAAGGCGATCGTCGATTCCGTCTACCAGGGCATGGGACAGGTCGCCAAGAGCGTGCTGCCGCCGACGATGTGGGGCTATAACGGCTCGATCGAGGGCTACAGCTACGATCCGGAGGCGGCAAAGAAGCTTCTCGACCAGGCCGGCGTCAAGGATCTGAAGATGAAGATCTGGGCGATGCCGGTCAGCCGCCCCTATATGCCGAACGCCCGGCGCGCCGCGGAACTGATGCAGTCGGACCTCGCCAAGGTCGGCATCGGCGTCGAGATCGTTTCCTATGAATGGGGCGAGTACCTGAAGAAGGTGCGCGACGAGGCGCGTGATGGCGCGGTCATCCTCGGCGGCACCAGCGACAACGGCGATCCGGACAACCTGCTCAGCTACTTCTTCAGCTGCGCCGGCGTCGGCGGCGCCAACAATGCCAACTGGTGCTACAAGCCGCTCGACGAGATCTTCCAGAAGGCGCGGACCAGTGCGGACCAGGGCGAGCGGACGAAGCTCTACGAAGAAGCCCAGGCGATCATCAGCGATCAGGCGCCCTGGGTTCCGATCGCGCATTCCACCGTCGTGCTGCCGATGTCGAAAAAGGTGAAGAACTACGTGATGGAGCCCCTGGGCTCGCATCGCTTCGACAAGGTCGACATCGAGGAGTAACCCACCCGATCTGGGCTCGCCGCCAATCCGGTCCTTTAGGCGAGCGTTCATTCGGTTGCGCTTGGGGCGCTGAAGTTTTCGGGCTTCAGTGGCTCCATGGGGGTTGATGAATGACCACGACATTGACCGCCCGGAGGCAGCCGATAGCCGCGCCGGGCGTTGATCGCCGTGTTCGGGTGACTATATCTGCAACTCCCTGGTGCGGAGCGCAGCGGGTACGGAACGGTGCGCTTTGTGCGCAGCCGCTGACGACCCGAGGCGGCGAAATGGCCATGAGAGAAGGCAAGATGTGGTATGTCCTCGGCGCGCCGGGATCCGGCAAAACGGCCGTCGTCGCGCATTTGCGTCACCTGCTTCCCCAGTCGGTGATCCTGGATTGGGACGCGTTGATGGAGCCGGCCGGGTTGCTTGCCGGCTGCGATATCAGCGAGACCGAGGCGACATGGTCGTCCTATGCCGCGCTCGTCAGGAGGGCGGTCGAGATCGCGGATCCCGCCCGTGTTGTCCTGCTTGGCGTCTGTACGCCGGATGAACTTTCAGATTGGCCCGAAGGCCAATGGCTCGTGCTTGATTGTAGCGACAGCGAGCGGACGAGAAGGCTCACGCGTCGAGGCGAGGAAGATGCGGCAATCGGCTCTGCGCTTTCGGACGCTGCCGAGTACCGGAGCCTTGGGCTCGAAACGCTCGATACCACTTCTTTGACAGCAGAACAGGCGGCAGAGGCGATCGCCAGCATTCTGGCACGCGGCCGCCGCTAGAGGCGTTTCATGATGCCGGTGTCCCGCGCAACGGGCGCGGCTCCCGGTTCCGCCCCCTGCTTCATCCTCTCCACTCAGCCACGTCCTTGCATGCTGCTCGGTCCACCTGCCGGTGACCGAGATCTTTCCGCGCGTGGGTTGCGAGTTCCAACGCGGCATGCCGCCTCGGTGAGACGCGTTTGCGGCATTGGGCCGTGAGATCGGGTCGGATGGCCGCGGGTTCGGGGACGGCGTCCTGGCAGCCTCACATGTTCACGAAACGGGATGACGCCGGCGAGCGCCTTGACAAAGGCGAGGCGCTTCCGTAGCATTCACAATATAGCACGCGTTCAATATATTGAACAAGAGGAAATTTGAATGAGCGGTCGCGGCGCGGAAAGAATTCTTGATCTGATCGAGTGGCTCGCGTCGCGCGGCGAGGCCTCCACCCTGGCGGAAGTCGTTCAGGCGCTTGAACTGCCGAAGAGCAGCACGCTGCTTCTTTTAAGGACGCTGGTTGAGGGCGGGTACGTCACCCGGCAGGCCGATGGTCGCTATCTGCTGATCCGCCTGCCCGGCGAGCCGTCGGCGGACAACAATGGCTGGGGCACGATCCTGCGGGTGGCCGAGCCCATCCTTCGCGAGACGGTCGGTGCGATCGAAGAGACGGGCTTCATCGCCGTTCTCACCGACGACCGCCAGGTCCGCTACCTCAACAAGATCCTGCCGATGCGGGAGATCCGCTACGACCGCGACATCGCTGCGCCGCGCGTTGCGCACTACGTTGCCAGCGGTCTCATGCTGCTTTCCGGGCTGAACGACGGCGACCTCGAAGCCTATCTGCGCGGCAACGTCGCACGTGAGGACGATCCGGACGCAATCGCCGAGCGCGTCAGCGCCGCCCGCAGCGACGGCTATGTCGCCAATCTCTACGGACGTGTCGAGGGTGCTGCCGGTGTGGCGGCGCCGATCGTCGATCCGGACGGCCGCATCCTTGCCGTCGTCAATATTTCAGGTCCGCGCGAGCGGATCGCCAACAATCTCGAACGCGTCACCAAGGCGACGGTCGAGGCTGCGCGCCGCGCAAGTGAGGAGCTTTCGCGCCGCGTGATGAAGAACGGGAAAACCCACGGGAGGAAGTAATGACCTATATGAAAAGAGAACTGGCCGGCTGGCTCGTCGCGGCATCGGCAGCGTTCTCGACCGGCGCTTACGCGCAGGAGCCGAAGCTGCCGGACTATTATCCGGCCGACTACGCCCAGCTCGTCGACGCATCGCGCAAGGAAGCCGGGCTCGTCGTCTATTCCAACATGGCCGACAACAACTGGCAGCCGGTAATCAAGGGCTTCAACGAACTCTATCCGTGGATCAAGGTTGAGACGCTGGACCTTGGATCCGGCACGGTGCACACGCGCTGGGAGGCCGAGGCCGGCAGCGGCGCGCGCACCGCCGATGTCCTGGTGTCGGGCGCCAACGACCGCTGGGCACGCTACGGCACCGAGGGCCGCATGCTCGACTATCCGAGCCCGGAAATCGAGAGCCTGCCAGGTTTCGCCAATCCCTATCCGGGCATCTTCGTGATGTCGGCGGATCCGCTCGTCATCACCTACAATGCCGCCCTGCTTCCCGAAGGTCAGCGCCCGACCGGCTTCTCGTCGCTCGTCAAGGCGGCGGCGGCCGACAAGGCAAGCTTCGACGGCAAGATCACCACCTATGACGCGGCGCGCAATTCCTTCGGCCTCGCCGCCTGGTGGAAGACCCTACAGGTCAAGGGTGACGAAGGCTGGAAGGAACTGCGCCAGATCGGACCGATGATCCGCGGCGAAGTCTCCGGCGGCCCGATGAACGAGAAGATTGCCACGGGCGAATATCTCGTCGGCATCGCCGTCTCGGGCATCACGATTTTCCCGCGCCTGGAACAGCCCGGTGGCGAGATCCTCGGCTTTGCCTTCCCGGACGACGGCACCCCGGTCATGCTGCGCGGCCTCGGCATTCCGAACGAAGCCGCCAACCCGAATTCGGCAAAACTGTTCGTCGACTATCTGCTCAGCCGCAACGGCCAGACCCAGATCGGCAAGGGCGGGCTGACCCCCTATCGCGAAGACGTCGATGAAGCCGAGGTTCGCTACACCTACCAGGCGATCGCCGAGAAGGTCGGCATGGAAAATCTCATCGCCGTCGGTTTCGACCGGGCGCTGATCGACGACGCGGCGGGCTTGGCCACCAAGTGGACCGCTGCGATGGCTGGCAATTAACGGCCACGGGCAGGGCCGTCGAGCGAACCGATACCGGTCGGCGGCCTGTCCCCTTTTCTTAACAATACGAAGCCTGACGCCCGTCTTTCGCGCATGCGGACGGCCTTCGAGGACTATTGCCATGACCGAACTCGCAGCAGGGTCGCCAGCGCACGCCGGGCGTGACCGATCGACCGCTATCTTCTGGACCGTGAGTATCCTGACCACGATCCTCGTGATCGGGCCGATTGCGCCCATCATCCTCCAGGCCTTCCTGGACCAGCCGCTCTACAAGCCCGATGCCGCGCTGACCGCCGGCAATTTCGTTCGCCTCTTCACCGAGGCCGGCATGGGCAAGATCGTGCTCAACACGCTCTTCTTCGCCGTCGTGACGATGGTGGTGGCGCAGCTATTCGGTTCGGTGATGGCGGTCATCGTCGGTCGCACCAATCTGCCCGGCCGCAAGTGGATCGGCGAGATCCTGATCTGGCCGCTGTTCGTCAGCAACCTCGTCATGGCCTTCGGTTGGTTCACGATGTACGGCCCGTCCGGCTACATCACCCTTGCGGTCAAGGCGGGGACCGGGCTTACCCCGTGGAACCTCTACAGCCTGACCGGCATGAGCATCGTCGCTGGCCTCAGCCAGGCGCCGCTTGCCTATCTCATGTGCATCGGTGCGGTCACCAAGGCCGATGCGCAGCTCGAGGACGCTGCCCGTTCGGCAGGCGCCAGCCCGATGAAGGCGCTGCTCAACATCACCGTTCCGATGATGCGCCCGGCGATGGTCTACTCCGCAGTCCTGAATTTCGTCATCGGCATCGAGATGCTGGCGATCCCGCTCGTCTTCGGCGGTCCGAGTGGCATCCATACGGTGACGACCTTCCTCTACGACCAGGGCATCAACGCCGCCGTGCAATCCGACTACGGCATCGTCGGCGCGGGGGCCGTGATGCTGCTCGTGATCGTCGGCCTGCTCGTGTGGCTGCAGGGCCGCCTGATGAAGGACAGCGGCCGCTTCGTGACGGTGCGCGGCAAGGCCTCGCGCCCGTCGCTCGTCGATCTCGGGAAATGGCGATGGGTCGCGTTCGCGGCGGTCGCCGCCTACGTGCTCTTCACGATCGTCGCCGTCTTTGCTGGCATCTTCATGCGGGCGAGCGTCAGTTTCCTCACGCCGCTGGTTCCGTTCTGGAAGCTGCTGACCTTTGCCAATTTCGAGCTGATCTTCAGCCAACCCGGCTACATCAGAGCCATCCTCAATTCGGTGGTCATCTCGTTCCTCGGCGGCATCATCGGCACGGCCTGCGTGGTTCTGATCGCTCTCGTGGCCAAGCGCTCCGAGTACCGCTTCCGCCGCGCCCTGGAATATGTGGCCCTGTTCCCGCGCTCGTTGCCGGGCATCATTGCCGGTCTCGGCTTCTTCTATGCGGTGATTTGGGTTCCCGGCCTCGACATGATTCGCGGTACGATCTGGATCCTCATCGCCGCCTTCGTCGTGCGCTACATTCCGATCGGTTTCGGTGCGATCGCCCCGGCGCTGTCGCAGATCGGCGAGGAACTCGACCGGGCGTCCCGCATTTCCGGCGGCGACTGGTGGACGACCGTCACCCGCATCGTCCTGCCGCTCCTGAAGCCGGCGCTGTTTTCAAGCTTCGCGCTGCTCTTCATCCACTTCTTCAAGGAATACGTCACCGCGGTTTTCCTCTATCAGCCGGGATCCGAGATCATCGGCTCGACCATGCTCCAGCTCTACGCCCAGGGCGACAACGGACCCGTCTCCGCGCTGGCCACCATCCAAGTCATCATCACGGCCTTGTTCGTCTTCATGGCGCGCCGTCTACTGGGAGCCAAGATCTATGGCTGATCTCATCCTCGACGACCTCTCCATCAGCTACGGCTCCTACAAGGCCGTCAGCAACGTTTCGCTGACGATCCCGAAGGGAGAGTTCCTGACGCTGCTCGGACCTTCCGGCTGCGGAAAATCGACCACGCTGTTTGCGATCTCCGGGCTCAATCACGCAACCTCCGGCGCAATCCGGATGGGCGAGCGCGTGCTTTTCGACGGCAGAACCGGAACGGTCGTGCCGCCCGAGCAGCGCAACATCGGCCTCGTTTTCCAGAGCTACGCGCTGTGGCCGCACATGTCGGTCGCCCAGAACCTCGCCTATCCGCTGAAACTGCGCAAGATCGGGCGCGCCGAGCAGGACGAGCGGATCAAGGAGGCGCTCGAACTCGTCGAGATGGCGCGCTTTGCCGAGCGCTACCCGTTTGAGCTTTCGGGCGGACAACAGCAGCGCGTCGCGCTTGCGCGTGCCCTAGTCTACCGCCCCGGCCTCCTGCTTCTCGACGAACCGCTCTCCAACCTCGATGCCAAGCTGCGCGAGCGGGCGCGCGTCTGGCTGCGTGAACTGCAGGAACGGCTTGGCGTCACGACCGTCTACGTCACGCACGACCAGGCCGAGGCGCTTGCCGTCTCCGACCGCATCGCGGTCATGGACACCGGCCGTATCCGGCAGCTCGGCACGCCGAAGGAGATCTATGAGACGCCGGCCGACGCCTTTGTCGCGGACTTCATCGGTTCCTCGAACTTCCTGAGCGGAACCGTGGTTGGCGGCAGCGGTGGGGCTGCCAGCGTCCGCCTGGACGATCAAACGGTCATCCGCGCCAATGCCGGTGCAGGCGGCACGGGCGAGAAGGTGGTCGTGGCAGTCCGTCCGGAACGCCTGCAGATCGTCAGCGGCGCCGGCGACAACGTCGTGCAGGCGACGGTGCAGGGCGGCGCCTATCTCGGATCCGTCTATCAGTATGAGCTTGTTGGCGCCGGCAGCACCTTCCGCGTGCAGACGAGCCGGGAGATCGCCGACAGCCAGGTCTTTGTCTATGTGCCGCCGGAAGCTTCGACCCTGTTTTCCGCGCAATCCCGCCCGCAGGCCTGACGCATGAGGACGGATCATCCTATGACCAGGGAACCGAAACGCTTCGATGCGGATGCAAAGGGGCCGCTCCACGGCATTCGTGTCGTCGATCTGTCCCGCCTCGTTGCCGGAAACATGCTGTCGCTTCAGCTCGGCGATTTCGGTGCAGACGTGATCAAGGTCGAGCCGCCGGCCGGCGATCCGTTGCGCGACTGGCGCGACGGCGGAAGCTCGCTCTACTGGAAGACCTACGGCCGCAACAAGCGGTCGGTGATGCTCAACCTGCGCGAACCGGCGGCGATGGACGCGCTGTTCAAGCTGCTCGACACGGTCGATGTCTTCATCGAGAACTTTCGGCCGGGCACGCTCGAAGAGATGGGGCTGGCGCCCGAGAAGCTTCTGGCGCGCAATCCCGATCTGATCATCGTGCGCATTTCCGGCTTCGGCCAGACCGGTCCCTACGCGGAGCTTCCCGGTTTCGGCACGCTGGTGGAAGCGATGAGCGGCTTTGCGGCGCGCACCGGGTTTCCGGATCGCGAGCCGGTGCTGCCGCCGCTGGCACTTGCCGACATGATCGCCGGCATCTACGGCGCGTCCGCCGTCAGCACGGCGCTTCTGGCCCGCGAGCGAGGCATTGCCCGCGGCCAGGTCCTTGATCTTTCCCTGCTTGAGCCGATGTTCTCGGTGCTTGGGCCTGAGGCGGCGATCTACAAGACCACCGGCAAGATCAAGGAGCGTGTCGGCAGCGGTTCGAACACGACCTCGCCGCGGAACGTCTATCGCTGCGCGGACGGCAAGTTCGTCGCCTTGTCCGGCTCGACCCAGGCCGTGGCGAAGCGGATCTTCGAGATCATCGGCCGGGCTGACATGATCGACGATCCGCGCTTTGCCACCAACACCGACCGGGTTTTCAACCGGCCGCTGGTCGACGAGGCGGTGGGGGCCTGGTTCGCGACGCGCGATCGCGATGACGCACTCGACGTAATGCGGGAGGCGGGAGCGACCGTCGGTCCCGTCTACAACATCGCCGATGCCTTTTGCGATCCGCACTTCGTCGAGCGCGAGGTTTTCACCGAGGTCGAGGATCGTGATTTCGGTTCGCTGCCGATGCACAACATCCTGCCGCGGATGTCGGGAACGCCCGGCGTCTGGCGCAATCCGGCGCCGTCGCTTGGCGAAAACACGCGCGACGTGCTCGCGGAAGCCGGTCTGTCGACCGACGAGATCGATCTGATCATGGGAGGACGAACCGAATGAGGCTGCGCTCGCTCCTTTACGTCCCCGGCAGTTCGCCCCGGTTCCTTGAAAAGGCGCACGAACGCGGCGCCGATGCGATCATCGTCGATCTCGAAGACGCGGTCGCGCCGAGCGAAAAGGAAACCGCAAGGGCGGCACTCGGCAAGAACCTGCCGATGGTCGGGCAGCGCGGTGCCATCGTCATCGTCCGGATCAACACCCATGACGAGGCCGCGATGCTCGCGGACGCAGCGGCAGCCTGCGAAGCCGGCGCCGACGCGCTCTACGTGCCGAAGGTGTCCTCGCCCGAGCTTCTGCACCGGCTCGACCGCCATCTAACGCCGATCGAAACCGCGAAGCAGCGCAGCCCGATGCGCTTTGTGCCGCTGATCGAGGATCCGATCGGATTGCAGAATGTCGCGTCCATCGCGGCAGGGCCGCGGGTCTTTGCACTTTCGGCCGGTGGCGAGGACCTCGCCACATCGATGGCGGCACAGCCGACGCCGGAGGTTCTGCGTCTTCCGAAGCTCCTGATCCATTATGCGGCTAAGGCGGCGGGGATCATGTCCTTCGGCTTGCTGCGCAGCACGGCCGACTATGCCGACAAGGTGGCACTGACTGCAGCCATCAGGGAGGCCAAGGAATTCGGCTTCGATGGCGCGACCTGCATCCACCCGAGTGTCGTTGCCCTGCTGAACGACGGCTTTTCACCGTCCGAGGCCGAGATCTACCGCGCCCGGCGCCTCATCGAGGCTGCAGATGCGGCCGCAGCGGACGGCGTCGGTGCCTTTGTCTTCGAGGGCAAGTTTGTCGACCTGCCGATCGTCACGCGCGCCCGCGCCTTGCTGACGCGCGCCTCACATTGACCGCACCCCCAGCGTGGGGAAGCCTATTGGAGAAAACAGTGTCAAATCCTTCCAGCGCCATGGGAGCGCGCCGCAAATGGCGCGTTCTCGTGACCCACAATTCGATCGCCGAGAGTGCGGTCGAATTGCTCAACGCGCATGACTGCGACGTCTTCTTCTCGCCGCCCTACGATGCCTCCGACATCGTCGCCGCGCGTGCGGCCGAACTCGGTATCGACGCGATCATGGTTCGCCAGGGCCAGATCAACGAGGCGGTGATCGCCGCCTCGCCGAAGCTGAAGGTCATCGTCAAGCATGGCGTCGGCGTCGACAATGTCGACATCCAGGCGGCGGCTGACCGGGGCGTGCCGGTATTGCGTTCCATGGGATCGAACGCGCGCGCGGTCGCCGAACACGCGATCGCCCTTTCGCTCGCCTTGCTCAAGGAGATCGGCCCGCTGACGGCAGCGGTCAAGGACGGCCGCTGGCCGAAGCCGACCTTCATGGGGCGGGATATCATCGGCACGATGATGGGGCTCGTCGGTTATGGCGCGATCGGACGCGAGACGGCTGCGATGGCCCGCGCGCTCGGCATGGACGTGATCGTCTACGATCCGCATGCGGCGGCGGGGCTCGCCGAGGCGAACATCGAAACCGTCAGCGGCGTGGACGACCTTGTCCGCCACGCCGATATCGTCAGCCTGCATTGCCCGCTGACGGCCGAGACGCGCCACCTGATCGACGCCCGTCGCCTTTCGTTGATGAAGCCGACGTCGTTCATCGTCAACACGGCGCGCGGCGGCCTCATCGACGAGGCAGCGCTTGCCATCGCCTTGCGCGACAAGCGCATCGCGGGTGCCGCCCTCGACAGCTTCGCCACGGAACCGCCGGCTGCCGACAATCCGCTGTGGGCGGCGCCGAACCTGCTCGCCACGCCGCATATCGGCGGCGTGACCAAGGGCTCGTCGAAGGCCATGGCGGAAATCGCCGCGCGGCACATCATCAGCGTGCTCGGCGGCGAAGCGCCCGACGCCTTCAGCCTTGCAACGCCGAAGAGCCTCGGCCTGCGCAAACGGCCAGCCTAACCGTTCCGAGGAGAGAACAAGATATGCCGATCGGTTTCCGAGTGAAGAGCGACATGGAACGTGTCGATCCCTCCTATATCGAGGCGTTCCGCGCCTTGCCCGTCGCCAACGTGTCCGACAGCATGTCCCGGCTGGTCGCCGGCGGCGACCGGCTGCGCCCGATGCATGGCGGCGGCGTGCTTTGCGGCCCGGCGCTCACGGTCAAGACCTGCCCCGGCGACAACCTGATGCTGCACAAGGCGATCGATATCGCCAAGCCCGGCGACGTCATCGTCGTCGATGCCGGCGGCGATACCACCAATGCGTTGATGGGCGAGTTGATGCTGGCCCATGCGGTAAAACGTGGGGTCGCGGGCTTCGTCCTCAACGGTGCGATCCGCGACGCCGAGGCCATTCGCGCCCAGGACCTGCCGCTTTACGCAATCGGCGTGACGCACCGGGGACCCTACCGCACCGGTCCCGGCGAAATCGGCTTCCAGATCTCGATCGCCGGCATGGTGATCAATCCAGGCGACCTCATTCTGGGAGATTTCGACGGCGTGGTGTGCATACCCAGAGCCGATGCCGACACGGTTCTCAAGGCGACCCGCGCCAAGCACGAGGCCGAGGCCAAGCAGATGAATGCGACGGTGCTCGGCGAGATCGACCGGTCCTGGGTTGACCGAGAACTGGAAAGACTGGGCTGCAGCTTCGTCGGCGAGGGCGCCTGAAACGCGCTCGCGAGCGCCCGAGATCGAAGGCGCCGATGCGGCCCGTTCGGCGTTGGCTCGCCCGGGGCGGGTTCGGCCGACATTCGGGGGACATGCCCGATTTTGATTGTGGCGCCGCCGGTTGGCGAGGTGTTGCCGCTCGCCCGACCGGTGCTAGGGGGACGGTAGAACCGGTCGTATTCGAGATCAAAAACGGAAATTCAGGCCCGTCTTGATCGCGTGATTGACCAGATTGTTCGAGCCCTTCACGCCACCGATCGTGGAGTCCACGCCGTTGAAGCGGGTCTGGCTATACTCGACCTTGCCGGAGATGTTTTCGGTGAACCCCATCTCGGCGCCGGCGCCATAGGTCCAGCCCGTGTGCCAGCGATCGCCGGAGGTCACGGTGCCCTTGCCCTCGAAGCGCGCGGTGGTGACGCCGACCGTGCCGTAGAGCAAGACGTTGTCGAGTGCGTAGCCGGCCTTGGCGCGGGCGGTGCCGCTCCAGGTTTGCTGCAAGGCGCCGCCCTTGCCGACCTGATACTGCAGGCCACCGGCGCGCGCCGCCTCGATCTCGCCGCCCACCACGAACTGGCCGAACTGCTGGTTGTAGCCGACCTGGACGCCGCCGTTGATCTTGTTCTTGCTGCCCTTCTGGTTCGAGGAGCCGGTGCCGATGTGGCCACCCGCATAGGTCCCCGTCCAACGATCCACATTGGCAAAGTCGACGCCCGAATTGTTGAAATCAGCGGCCTGCGCCGCCGAAGCGGCTGCGGCAACGCCCAGAGCAAGCGCGGCCGTCTTGAAGTTGAGTGTCATCGATCGTTTCCTTTATTGTCGCGGACCGGTCCGGCCCGTTCAATGCGATCGATTTGCCTCATCTGCTTGCAGGTTCCGCGCAGAGTTCATCCGGGTTTCATGGAGAGAGTACGCTTTGCGCGCCTTTGCTCCCGCATTCGGTCGGCAAGGCGATTTCAAAGGTCATGCCGCCGAACTCGTTTCGCTTTGCGCTGGTCGAACCGCCATGGGCTTCGGCGATCGCACGAACGACCGAGAGGCCGAGGCCGCTGCCGCCGCTCGCTCGCGATCGGGAATCGTCCGCGCGCCAGAACCGATCAAACGCGTGTTCGATGTCGAGATCGGACATGCCGAGGCCCGTATCCTGGCATTGGAAGATGGCTTCCGAACCTCTCATCTTCGCCACGATGGAGAGCCGGCTGCCGGGTGCATAGCGGGTGGCATTGTGCATGATTGCCAGCAGGGCCTGTCGAACCTTGGCGCGATCAAGCGTCATCGGCGCCCGGCTGAGGTCGAGCGATACCGGCATCCCCGCCTTGTCGAACTCGCCGAGCATCGCGGCGACGGCGGTCTCGACCTCCTCGCCCATGTCGCCCGGCTCCAGGCGGAGCTCCAGCCGCCCCACATTCGAGAGCGCCAGGATGCGAAGATCCTCGACGATGCTGGTCAGGTGATCGATCTGGCCGATCAAGCCATCGTAAAGTTTGGTGGTTGGTTCGAAGAGGCCATCGCGCATGCCTTGCAGGCGGCCACGCAGCACCGTTAGCGGCGTTCGCAATTCATGGGCGATGGCGTTGTTCTGGTACTGCAACTCCTTCTCCGCGCTCTCCAGCAGCTCGGCCATGCGATTGAAATGGTCGATCACGTCGTCGACCTCCCCCAGTCGTCGCGATCGAACCGGCACGCGGGTGGAGAAGTTTCCCATTGCAATCGCCTTTGCGGCATCGCGGATGAGCACCAGCGCGTTCACGATCCGGTGGCTGAGGCGACCGCCGATGATCGCAGCGATGATGAGGCTGACGGCGAGCACCGCGGCCATCACCAGGAGCTCGACCAGGGTGACCGGTTCGAGGACCGCGTCCGAGTGCATCAGGTAGAGGACGTACATGTAAATGAACGATCCCGACGTCAGCACACCAATGGTGGCTGTCACCGCCAGAAACATGTGCTTCGTCAGAAGCCAGTTGAAGCCTCCGATCGCCCATTCCCTTTTCTTGGGATAGCTGCTCGGGATTGGGCCGACGGCTAGGTCTGTCGTTTGGGGATCGCTCATGGTGGTTCTCGGAGTTTCTCTGCAATCAGCGGTGCAACCGGAAGGCACAGGATTCGTTGAGGCCGTGTGTGGGTTGCGTGGAGAGGGCGCCGAAATCGGAGGAGCAAACGTTCGAGGACCCATGCCATCCCGGCGCAACCACGGCCGGCGGCGTCGGTTTGCGGTGCTTTGCAAAGAATCTGTCGGGTAACCGCAAAGGTTGCAGATGCGCTTTCGCGAAGCGCGCGAAGGTAGGTTCGTCGGGGCCTGTGGCGGGTGGCCTGCAGGGCGGGGAGCCCATCCGCAACCAGGTGGCATCGGCCGTTGCAGACCCTTGCAAAGATTCTTGCATTTCTATTATTGACGGCATGGAAAATTGCAGGAACGATGGATCCTGCAAATGAACTTGCGGGGACGTCATGACGATACTCGATCGCATTAAGACGCATTCCAGGCGGCTTACCGATGCGGATCAGAAGCTGATCACGACCATGCTGGAAAACCGGGCGGAGGCCGCGTTCCTGTCGGGCCCGCAGATTTCGCAGCGCGCCTCCGTGCATGAGGCGACCGCCACCCGACTGGCGCAGAAGCTCGGCTACAAGGGTTTTCCGGATCTCCGCGCCCAGTTGCAGCGCGAGGTGCTGGACGATCAGGACGCGGCCAACCGCATGCGCCGCTCGGTCTCGAAGGTCGAGCATGGCGACTACCTGACCGATCTGATCGCAGCCGAGATCAGCGCGCTCGAAACGCTCGCCCGCTCGGTCGAGCAGGCGGACATCGACAGGGCGGCCGACATGATCTTTTCGGCGCGCCGGGTCTTCATCTTTGGGCAGGGGCACGCGCAATCGGTTGCCGGTTTCCTGCAGCGTCGCCTCGACCGCTTCGGCATGACCACGATCCAGCTGACGGGGCGCGGCCGGGACATCGCCGAGCGCCTGGTCGGCATGGAGGCGGGCGACCTGGTCGTGGCGCTTGCCTTTCGCAAGCAGCCGCAAAGCTACGGCCCGCTGGTGCGGCACGCGACGCGGGTCGGTGCGCAATCGATCCTCGTTTCCGATCTGGTCGGGCCGCTGATGGAGCCCGCCGCCGATCTGATGCTCGCAGCGCCGAGGGGGCGCTCGGGCAGCGAATTTCAGACACCGACGATCCCGTTTGCGATCGTCAACGCCATCGTGCTCACGATCGCCGGCCGCCACCAGGGGCAGGTGATCGGCAGGCTGGAGAAGTTGTCGGAGTTGTTCAACGACTTCGATTAGAGCGTCGTGCGTTCACATGAACGCAAGAACGACGCTAATGCTTTGATTCTAGAGCATCTTTACGCCAGAAAGTGATCCCACTTGAAGGCAGGATGCTCTAGGGGGGAACTACAAAGGGAGGAGAACGAAATGCTGAAGAAACTGACCAGTGCCGCGCTTGCCGCGTGTTTCGCATTGCCAACCTTGGCGATGGCGTCCGATCTCGACGGCCTGACGCCGCAGCAACTGCTGCCGCTCGCACAGAAGGAGGGAAGCGTCACCGTCTTCTCGCTGTCGAGCCGCATCGCCAAGATCGAAAAGGCCTTCGAAGAGACCTATCCGGGCATCGACCTCATCGGCCTCGATATGAGTTCGACCAAGCAGATCGCCCGCATCGAAGCCGAACAGCAGGCCGGCGTGCATGCGGTCGACGTGCTCTATATCGCCGATACGCCTGTCGTGTTCACCAAGCTTCTGGAGGGAAAGCGGATCGTGAACTACGTGCCGCCGCGGGTCGCGAATGAACTGGAGGACCGCTACAAGGCGCCGCTTTTGACGCAGCGCCTCTCGACCAAGGTGCTGATGTACAACGAGAAGGCCTTTCCTGACGGTTCGCCCGTCAGCAATCTCTGGCAACTCACACAGCCAGAGTGGCAGGGAAGGGTGCTGATGGTCGATCCGAGCCAGCGTGGCGAACTGCTCGACCTCCTGACCGAGATCGCGCTGCATCCGGACGAGATGGCAGCCGCCTACAAGGCGCAATTCGGCAAGGATATCGAAGTGGAAAGCGATCTTCAGGGCGCCGGCGAGCAGTTCATCAAGGACCTCTTCGCCAACGACCTGATCCTGGTTCCCAACAGCGATGTGCTCAACAAGTCGGTGGGCGACGTCAACGCCAAGAACCCGCCGGTCGGTTTCGGCACCTATTCCGACCGTCGCGACAATGAGAAGGAAGGCTGGGCGCTGCAGATCGCCAACAATGTCGAGCCGGCCAACGGCATCCTGTTTCCGGCGGTTCTGACGGTCGCCGACAAGGCGCCTCATCCGGCGGCTGCTCGGTTGCTGATCGACTTCATGTTCGGCGACGACACGCCGACCGGCGGGGCGGGCTTCGAGCCCTTCAACGTCCCCGGCGACTACGCAACCCGCAAGACCATCGCCCACCATCCGGACTCGGTGAAACTCGATGACTTGAAAGCCTGGACGATCGATCCGGCAAAAACGGCCGCCGCGCGCGGACGCATCGCCGACCTGATCATCACGCTCCAGTAACGGAAACCGTCTGTCGGCATGCTCTACACCGGGCGTGCCGACAGACGCCGAGGCCCTGACATGACATCCCTATCGATATCCGCACCATCGGGCAGCCGGCTGCTCCGATCGGGCTTCCTCTTGCCGGCACTTCTCGTCGCCATCGTCGCGATCCTGGTCGTCGCTCCGCTCTTGCGCATCCTCTTCACGACGCTGACGCCCGAGGGCATCGCGGCCTGGAAGGCGGTGCTTGCCAGCCCGCTCTCCGCCAATCTCTGGTGGCGACCGCTTCTCAACACCATGATCCTCGGCTTCAGCGTCGGCGCCGGCTGCCTGCTCATCGGCGGCTTCCTTGCGTGGCTGGTGGTGCTGACGGACGTCCCGGGCCGCCGTTTCCTCGGCCTGATGGCATCGCTGCCCTACATGATCCCGAGCTTTGCCGCAGCCCTTGCCTGGGGCACGCTGTTTCGCAATTCGCGTCTCGGCGGCTCGGCCGGCTTCTTCGAGACCAGCGGTCTTGCCATTCCCGACTGGCTCGCCTGGGGCCTGATCCCGACGGCGATCGTGCTGATCGCGCACTATTATTCGCTCGCCTATACGATCATCGCCGCGGCCTTGAGCTCGGTCGGCGCCGATCTCGTCGAGGCAGGCCAGATGGCCGGCGCCAAGCGCCCGCGCATCTTCTTCGGCATCATCCTGCCGGTCGTCACGCCGGCGCTGATTGCGGCTGCGTCGCTGACTTTCGCCGGGGCTGTCGCCAATTTCGCAGCCCCCGCTTTGCTCGGCCTGCCGGTGCGCATGCAGACGCTTTCCACGCGCCTCTTCGGCATGATCGAGACGGGCCAGAACGAACGCGGCTTCGTGCTTGCGCTGTTGCTCATTGCGGTCTCGGCGCTGTTCCTGTGGCTCTCCGATCGCATCGTCTCCGGGCGCAAGGCCTTCATCACTGTGACCGGCAAAGGCGGGCGGACCAAGCGCTTCCCGCTCGGCGCCTGGCGCTGGCCACTCTTTGCCATCGCCGTCGTCATCGGGCTTTTGACCACGGTGCTGCCGGTTCTCGTGCTGGCCGCATCGAGCCTGGCACCGCAAAGCGGCGCGCTGTTCTCCAATTGGACGCTGCATTTCTGGATCGGCGAAGGCGGCGGCGAGATGGCGCAGGGGCAGGCGGGTATCTTTCGCAATCCGGTGCTGATCGACGCCATCTGGAACACGATCCGTCTTGGGCTCGTCGTCGCCTTCACCACGATGCTGCTCGGTCTGGCGCTCGCCTATACCATCGTGCAGCGCCGCGGCAGCCTGCTTGCGACGCTGCTGAGCCAGCTCGCCTTCCTGCCGCTCCTGGTGCCGAGCATCGCCTTTGCCGCCGCCTATATCGCGCTCTTCGGCGCGCCGATCGGGCCGCTGCCTTCGCTCTACGGCACCTTCGCGCTGCTGGTCATTGCCGCATCGGCGCACAATCTGCCCTTTGCCGTGCAGTCGGGGCGGTCGGTGCTCGGCCAGATCTCCGCCGACATCGAGGAAAGTGCAAGGCTGACCGGCGCGGGACTGATCCGTCGCCTGTTCGCGATCATCTTTCCGCTCGCGATCCGGGGCCTCTTTGCCGGCGCGATCCTCGTCTTCGTCAAGATGGTGCGGGACCTCTCGCTGGTCGTGCTGCTGTTCACCGCCACCTCGCCGGTGCTGAGCATGGTCGCCTATCGCTATGCCGCGGAAGGCTTCATGCAGTTCGCCAATGCCATCACCCTCGTCATCCTCGTCGTCTGCCTGGCTGCCTCCTTCGTGGCCCACAGCCTGCAGAACCGTGTCCAGAAATGGAAAGCACCATGAATGCCTTAGCAACCGGCACCGCGGACGCCATCAAGATCCGCAGTCTCGTCAAACGCTTTGGCGCCTTTACCGCCGTCAAGGACGTCAACATCTCGGTACCAGCGGGGTCCTTCCTCGTGCTCGTCGGCCCCTCGGGCTGCGGCAAGTCGACCCTTCTGCGCATGCTGGCCGGGCTTGAAAGCCCGAGCGAGGGCGAAATCGCCTTCGTCGGGCAGACCGTGTCGAGCGGCGCGGGCGGCGTCATTGCCGACGCCGGCAAGCGCAACGCCGGGCTCGTGTTCCAGAGCTATGCGCTCTGGCCGCACATGACGGTCGCCGGCAATATCGCCTGGCCGCTGAAGGTCGCCAGATGGCCGCGCGACAAGCGCGAGCAGCGTGTGCGGGAAGTGCTTGCGCTTCTCGGCATCGACATGCTGGCCGAACGGTATCCAGCCGAGATCTCCGGCGGCCAGCAGCAGCGCGTGGCGATCGCCCGCACGATCGCGCCGCAACCGAGCATCCTCCTGTTCGACGAGCCGCTGTCGAACCTCGACGCCAAGCTGCGTATCGAGATGCGCAGCGAACTGATGCGCATTCACCGGGCGACCGGGGCGACGTCGGTCTATGTCACCCACGACCAGGTCGAGGCGATGACCATGGCGACCCATGTCGCCGTGCTCAACAACGGTCGCGTCGAACAGTTCGGTAAGCCGATCGATCTCCTGCGCAACCCGCAGACCACCTTCGTTGCGACCTTCCTCGGCACGCCGCCGGCAAACCTTATACCGGTGCACCGCGCCGGCGACGGTCTCGTCTTCGGCGATATGGTGCTCGCGCCGGCTTCCCTGGCCGCCGGCCGCGACGATGCGCAATTGCTCTACCGCGCCGAAGACGTGAGCGTCGGCGCGGTCGCCGGAGCGCCGTCGCTTACGGCCCGCTTTGCCGAAGCGGCCCCGATCGCGGGCCGAACCATGGTGACCGCCATGGTCGGCGACCTGCGCATCACTGCGATGGCCGACAGCTACTTCACCGCCACGCCGGGGGAGCCGATCCCCCTTTCCTTCATTCGCACACCCGATGCGGTTTTCGCCGCCACCGGAGAAAGGATCCAACAATGAGGCTCATCCTCATGCGCCACGGCGAGACCCAGTGGAACGCCGAACAACGCCTTCAGGGACAGGACAACTCGCTTCTGTCCGAGCGGGGGGTCGCGCAGGTCAGGCGTTTTCGCCCCTACGCCAAGGCGTTGAAGCCGGTTCGCATCATTGCCTCGGACCTCGGCCGCACCCGGCAGACGGTCGCCCTCATCGGTCACCCGGACGCGCCAACTGACGAGCGCTTCCGCGAATTGGACATGGGCGAATGGACGGGACGGCGCAAGCCGGACCTGATCGCCGAACGGCCGGAAGAATATGCAGCCTGGCGCGCCGGCACCTTCACGCCGGCCAACGGCGAAACCTGGGGCGCCTTTCGCGGCCGCGTGGCCGAAGGTGTGCACGACTGGATGTCGCGCACCGAAGGGGACCTGCTCGTCGTTGCCCATGGCGGGGTCGTGCGCGCCGCCTGCCACGAATTCCTCGACCTTCCGCCCTCACGCGTCGTCCCGGTGACGCCGGGGACGGCGACCATCCTGCATTTCCCGCGGCGCGGCAGCATGGCGGCGCAGCTGGAGGGCTACAACATCGGATCTGTCGCACCCGACGATTTCGTCGCCGACTGATACTTGCGGCGAGCGAGGGGCATGAGATGAACTCCGGAACATTGGTTATCCTGGAACTTCTGGGTGGTGTGGCGCTGCTTCTATGGGGCGTGCGCATGGTGCGCACCGGCGTCATGCGCGGTTGGGGCGACCGGCTGCAGCGCTTTGTCGAGGAGCGCCTGTCGAACCGGCTTGCCGCCTTCGGTGGCGGGGTTCTTGCAACCGCCGTGCTCGGCAGCGCCACGGCGATGGCGCTGATCGTTTCGGGGCTTGCCGGCGCAGGCGCAATCTCGGCGCAAACCGGACTGGCCGTGCTGCTCGGGGCGGATATCGGCTCGGCGCTCGTCTCCGGCCTCTTTGCCTCCGGCTCGTCGTTGGCGGGCGTGCTCGCTCCGCTGTTTCTCCTGACCGGCTATGTCGCGTTCAGCGTGTCCGATGAATTCCGGCCGCGAAACGCCGGTCGCATCCTGATGGGCCTCGGCCTGATGCTGATGGCCCTGAAGGTGATCGTGTCGGCGACCGCGCCACTTCGCGAAGCCACGCTTTTCCACGACGTCCTGCAAGCGGTTGCAACGGAACCGGTGCTGGGTTTTCTCGTCGGGGCGATGCTCGCCTGGCTGTTCCACTCGACACTTGCCGTCATCCTGCTCGTCGCCTCGCTCCTGATGAACGGCAGCCTCGAAGTCGCCGGCGCCGTCCCGCTCATCCTCGGGATCAATTTCGGCGGCGGACTTCCGGCGGTCAGCGCCACGCTCGACCAACCGCCATCCGCCCGCAAGCTTCCGATCGCCAATCTTTTCTGCCGCGGCCTCCTGGCCGTGTCGCTGCTGCCCCTCGCGCGGCAGATCGTGGACATTGCCGGTCGTCTGCCCACGGATCCGTTGCACGTCGCCGTCGGCCTTCACGTTGCCTTCAACCTGCTTGTTGCCGCCGTGTTCCTGCCGCTGTCATCCTTCGTCGTCAGCCTTGTGGAGCGGTTGGTTCCACAGGCGCCGAGCGCCGCCGATCCCCTGGCGTCCCCGCGTTATCTCGACAGCATGTCGCTGGAGACGCCGGCAATCGCGCTCAGCAATGCGACGACCGAAACGATCCGCATGAGCGAATTGCTGGAGCGCATGTTCCGGATGGCGCTGACGTCGCTGCAGGCCGGCAGGCTCGAAAATCTGAAGGAACTGTTGCCCGTGGATGCGCGGCTCGGCAACTACATGGCCTCGGTGCACGCCTATCTCGGGCAATTGACACAGGACCGCTTGCCGGCCGGAGAGACGAGCCGGGCCCATGAGATCATGTTGTTTGCGAGCAATCTCGAACATGCGGGCGACGTCATCAAGCTGAGCCTCGCCGATCGCATTCGGGCAAAGATAAAACAGGACATCCAGTTTTCGGCGAGCCAGCGCGCGGCGATCGAGGCGCTCTCCGAAGTGATCGTTGCGTCGCTGAGACTGCTGCCGGCGGCTCTCTCGTCCAGGGATGTTGCGGCCGCATCGCGGCTCGCGGCTCAAAAGGACCGTTTTCGCGAACTCGAAGACGAAATCGTCCGGCGGCATCTCGGCGGCGAGCATGTGGAGACGGCGGCTGGTGCGAGAGACAATGCCCTCTTCATCGATCTGGTGCGCGACCTCCACCGGATCAATTCCGATATCGCAGCCGCCGGCTATCCGCTGGTGCAGGCGGCCGGTCTGTTAAGCAGCAGCCGGATTATGAACGTGGGAGCGGTTGCCGTTGCGAGATAACGGCCAGCGTGTGGTCGGCCGGTTCGATCGATAGGCGACGGGTTCGCCGTCGCCTGCCGCGCAGCGCCGGTAGATCCCGCGCCTAGAGCTTGGCCGAGACTGCCGTCGCCGCCTCGCGAATGGTCTGCATCAGAAGCGAGAGGGCGAGCGTTGGCGCTGCGTCGGCGCGCATGGTCAGGCCAACAGGACCTTTCGTTTCACTGGTGTCGATCGGCAAGATCGCGATCGTGCCATCGTCGACATCTGCGGCGACGACGCCGGCGGAGATGATCCAGATCGCATCGCTCGCCCGCACGAAGGCGCGGCCGAAGGCGTCCGACACCGTCTCGATCTGGTTCGGCAGACTGGCGATGCCGTTGGTGATCAGGAAGCGCTCGACGAAGGGACGGATGATCGAGGCGCGCGTCGGCATCAGCACCGGGAAATCCGCAAGCCGCGCGAACGTCGAATGCGCACCGGCAAGCAGCGGATGCCCGGCCCTGACGGCAAAGACCACCTGTTCCGAATAGAGATGTTCGAAGGAAAAGCCGGTCATCTTTTCCGGTGCCGCAAGCCGCCCGACGACCAGATCGAGATCACCGACGCGCAGCTGCTCGAGGAGGACTGCGTTCTCGCCGGTGACGATCTTGATGCGGGCGCCGGTGTCTTCCTTGAGGAACAGCGTCATGGCGTGCGGCATGATCCGCGTCGAGACCGTCGGCAGCGCTCCGATGCGGACCGGCACGCCGTCGCCGGACCGTTCCTGCGAGACGGAATCGAGCCCCTGGCGAAGCGCCGTCAGCGCCGCACCGGCGTGGCGCAGGAAGACCTCGCCGTAGCGGGTTATCTTGATGCCGCGCCCGTCGCGCTCGAAGACGGCGACGCCAAGCACCTCTTCGAGTTCGCGGATTGTCTTGGTCACCGCCGGCTGGCTGACATGCAGCAGCTCGGCCGCCTTCATCACGCTCTTCTGCCGGGAGACCTCGACAAATGTCTGCAGATGGCGAAACTTGACCCGGGCGTCGATCATGGAATTCATAACCCTCAAGTTAATGAAATGCCATGAAATATCATTTTACCTAACCAGATTAAATATCCAATTTGGTGGCGGAGGAGAGAGCCCGTGCAGTTTGCCCGCATCAACGACATCACGATCCACTATCAGGTGATCGGCGCCACCGGCGACCGGCCGGTGCTGGTTTTCGCCAATTCGCTCGGCACGGACTTTCGCATCTGGCGCGACGTCATCGTCCGGCTGGCCGGCGATTACGCCATCGTTCTCTACGACAAGCGCGGCCACGGTCTCTCGGATATCGGCCCGGCCCCTTACGCGATCGAGGATCATGCCAACGACCTGGCCGGCCTGCTCGACATGCTCTCGGTCAAGCAGGCGATCATCTGCGGCCTTTCGGTCGGCGGCCTGATTGCGCAGTCGCTCTACCAGCGGCGAGCGGATCTGGTGCGGGCGCTCGTCCTTTGCGACACGGCGCACAAGATCGGTACGGCCGAGAGCTGGGCGGCGCGCATCGCAGCGGTCGAGGACAAGGGCATCGAGGCGATTGCCGACAGCGTGCTCGAGCGCTGGTTCACGCCCGCCTTTCGCCGCCCGGAAAACACTGCCCTTTCCGGCTACCGCAACATGCTCGTCCGTCAGCCGGTGACCGGTTATGTCGCCACCTGTGCCGCTATCCGTGATGCCGACTATACCGAGGCGGCTGCGCGCATCGCCGTGCCGACGCTTTGCGTTGTCGGCGATCAGGACGGCTCGACGCCGCCGGATGTGGTGCTGGCCACCGCCCGCCTCATTCCCGGCGCACACTACGAAGTCATCCGCGATGCCGGCCACATTCCCTGCGTCGAGAACCCGGAAGCCTTGACCGCGGTGCTTCGCGCCTTCTTCGAAATTGCAATGCATGGAGACAGGACCCATGAGTGACGCTTCTGCGCCCTCCGACCGCTATCGCCAGGGCATGGCCACACGCCGAGCGGTGCTCGGCGACAATCACGTGGATCGGACGCAGTCGGTTTCCACCGAATTCGACCGCCCCTTCCAGGAACTGATCACCGAAGCGGCGTGGGGGCATGTCTGGTCGCGGCCAACCTGGACGAAGCGCGAGCGCTCGATCGTGACGATCGCGTTGCTCGCAGCCCTTGGCCAGGACGACGAGGTCGCCATGCATGTGCGGGCGACCGCCAACACCGGCGCGACCCGCGAGGATATCTGCGAGGCGTTGCTGCACGTGGCAATCTATGCCGGCGTGCCGGCGGCCAATCACGCGATCAAGATCGCCAAGCAGGTGTTTGCCGAGATCGATGCCGGCACGGCGGCCTGACGGGAGGAAGCGATGTCCGACAGAACCAAAGGAAAGCCGGAGACGGGCGCCTTTTTCGCGCGCGACCGTGCATGGCATGCGCCGGCGCTGACGCCGGGCTACAAGACCTCGGTGCTGCGCTCGCCGCAGAAGGCGCTGCTTTCGCTCGACGGCACGATTTCGGAAATCACCGGCCCGGTCTTCGGGCACTCGATCATCGGCGAACTCGACAACGACCTCATCCACAACTTTGCCAAGCCGGGCGAGAGCGCCATTGGCGAGCGCATCATCGTGCATGGCCGGGTGCTCGACGAGCGCGGCCGCGCCGTGCCCGGGGCGCTGCTCGAATTCTGGCAGGCCAATGCCGGCGGCCGCTATCGCCACAAGAAGGAAAGCTATCTCGCGCCGCTCGATCCGAATTTCGGCGGTTGCGGCCGCACGATCACCGATGCGGAGGGGGGCTATGCTTTCCGCACGATCAAGCCCGGTCCCTATCCCTGGCCGAACGGCGTCAACGACTGGCGCCCGGCGCATATCCATTTCTCGGTCTTCGGCCACGGCTTCGCGCAGCGGCTGATCACCCAGATGTACTTCGAGGGCGATCCGATGATCTGGAAGTGTCCGATCGTCAACACCATCCCGGACCGCCAGGCGGTCGAACAATTGATCGCCCCGCTCGACTGGGCAAACACCATTCCCTTCGACGCACGGGCCTACAAGTTCGATATCGTGCTGCGGGGACGCCGCTCGACACTGTTCGAGAACCGGCTGGAGGGCAACTGATGGTTCAGCAACTCGGCTACCTCAAGGAGACGCCCTCGCAGACGGCCGGTCCCTATGTGCATATTGGCCTCACCCCGAACTTCTGCGGCATTGGCGGCGTCTACGAGGCCGACCTCGGATCGCGGATGGTGAACGGCGAGACGCGTGGCGAGCGCATCACCGTCACCGGACGGGTGATCGACGGCGCCGGCGCGCCGCTGAAGGACGCGCTCGTGGAGATCTGGCAGGCGGACGCCGCCGGGCTCTACAATTCGCCGACCGAGATACGCGGTTCTGCGGACGCCAACTTCACCGGCTGGGGGCGCTGTTCAACCGGTGCAGACGAGGGGGTCTTTTCCTTCGAGACGATCAAGCCTGGGCAGGTTCCCTACAGCCACGACCGGCAGATGGCACCGCATATCACCTTCTGGATCGTCGCGCGTGGCATCAATGTGGGGCTTCACACCCGCATGTATTTCCCGGACGAGGCGGAAGCCAACGCCGCCGACCCGCTGCTTGCGCGCATCGAGCATCGCCATCGCGTCGCCACGCTTGTCGCGACCGGAACGGCGCCTAATTATGTCTTCGACATTCACCTGCAAGGTGAGAAGGAAACGGTCTTCCTCGACATCTGAACAGGAATGTCACGCCTGGACATGGAGTGCCTGATGGGCGGCATTCCGGGCAGCAGGTGGCATTTCGTTCGGCGAGCCGCATCCGCGACCAGAAACGGGGAAATCATGACCTATTCCGCCTTCGACCACCCTTATCTCTCCGGGTTGCTGGGGGATGAGGCGGTTGCCGCCGAGTTCTCGGCCTCCGCCGATATCCATGCGATGCTCGCCTTCGAGGCGGCGCTTGCGCGGGCCGAGGCGGTGCACGGCATCATCCCGGCTAAGGCCGCCGACCGGATCACCGAGGCCTGCCGCGCCTTTTCGCCCGATGTCAGCGCGCTGCGGCGGGCGGTGGCGGCCGATGGGGTGGTGGTTCCGGAACTCGTGCGGCAGTTGCGGGCGATCGTCGGCGGCGAGGCGGCGGACCACGTGCATTATGGCGCCACCAGCCAGGATGTCATCGACACCAGCCTGATGCTGCGGATGAAGGCGGTCGCCGAGCTTTTCGCCGTCCGGCTCGGCAGCGTCGTCACGGTGCTCGAGGAGTGCGACAACGAATGGGGCGAGCACACACTGATGGGGCGCACCCGCATGCAGGCGGCGATCCCGATCACGGTGTCGGACCGGCTGCGCAGCTGGATCGAGCCGCTGCTCGATCACAAGGACCGGCTGGAAGCCATGGACCGCGATCTCTTCGCCGTTCAGTTCGGCGGTGCCGCCGGCACGCTGGAGAAGCTCGGGGACCGCGCAGACGATGTGCGCGCGACGCTTGCCGAAGAGCTCGACCTTGCCGACTTTCCGCAATGGCACAGCCAGCGCTCGGAGGTGGCGGATTTCGCCAATGCGCTGTCACTGATCACAGGCAGCCTCGGCAAGTTCGGTCAGGACGTCGCCTTGATGGCGCAGCAGGGCGACGAGATCGAACTTGCGGGCGGCGGCGGCTCGTCGGCCATGCCGCACAAGCAGAACCCGGTGGCCGCCGAGGTTCTGGTGGCGCTCGCCCGGTTCAACGCGACCCAGCTTTCCGGCATGCACCATGCGCTGGTCCACGAACAGGAACGCTCCGGCGCCGCCTGGACGCTGGAATGGCTGATCATGCCGCAGATGGCCGGTGCGACGGCGGCGGCGCTTCGTCTGGCTGGCGAACTCGTCGGCAACATACGCAGGCTCGGCCGCGCCTGAGCGGGCTCGCGGCCGGTTCCTTCAGCGGGCCGCGCGCAACATCGAGCGATAGCGTACCTGGCTGTTTTTCAAGTGCTGGCGCATGGCGCTGCGTGCCCCGTCTTCGTCTCCATCCTGGATGGCGATGAGGATGGCCTCGTGCTCCGCGATCAATCGCGACAGTTCAGCCGACGCCAGAACGGTTTCCTCGCCGCTCTCTGAAACCGCGCGTCGGGGGATGAGCGCCGTGCCCAGCATCTGGAGGAACTCGCTGAAGCGCGGGTTGTTGGTCGCCTGGGCGATTGCCAGATGGAAGTTGAAATCGGCCTCCGCCGTTGGCCGTCCCTCCGCTGCACTTGCGCAGAAGCTGTCGAAGGCTTCGGCGATCTTTTCTTCCTGGGCCGGCGAACGGCGAAGGGCGGCAAGCGCTGCGGCGTCGCCCTCGACGGCGGTCCTCAGTTCCAGCATTTCGATCAGCGAAGAGACGCGCGCAAGATCGATTCCGTGGAACGGCAGCGGGGTCGAAGGCGCAGGCTCCAGCACGAAGACACCGATACCGTGCCGCGCCTCGACAAGCCCGCCGGAGCGCAGCGCCGCGATCGCTTCGCGCACGACAGTGCGGCTCACACCGAATTCCTGGGTCAGTTGCGCTTCCGAAGGCAGGCGGTCCCCCGGCTTGTAATGCCCGGTGCCGATCTGGCCGCTGAGGGCGTCCGTCACCTTGGCCACCAGCGTCTTGCCTTGAGGGGCGGGTGTGTCGGGGGCGGTGACGTTGCTCATGGGTTTGGCCGTTTCTGCGACTTGGATGTTGTGTGTCTGGATACGCCATTGCCGATCGAGGGCGCAATCCATGGCTGGCTGCAATGCGCCGGAACCAGGGGCGATATCTCAATAAATCGGATCATCGACGAAGGCGCCGCCCTGATAACGCACGAGACTATCCCCTGGCTGCGGTTTGGGGGTGTTTTCAGCGATCTTCTGACGGAACACCTCGGCATTGTCCTTCGGGCGCCAGCCGAGCCAGGAAACATGCGAATTGTCCCACCAGCCGGCGTCGTTGGCCGATGCGCCCCAGATGACCGGGCAACCGAGAACCGGCACACGGAAGACGGCCTCGACGAGCGATACGAAGTCTTGATGGGAAAGCCAGGTGGAGAGCATGCGGTAGTTGACGGGCTCGGGCAGGCAGGAGCCGATGCGGACCTGAGCGGTCTCCTGGCCGAACTTCTCAAAATACATGCGCGCCAGCGCTTCGCCGAAGCACTTCGATACGCCGTAGAGCCCGTCGGGCCGATAGGGCGCGTTCGGGCCGAGCCGTTCGCCTTGCGGATAGTAGCCGATCGTGTGGTTGGTGCTGGCAAAGAGGATACGCGGCCTGTTGTTGGCGCGCGCCGCCTCATAGAGATTGTAGAGGCCGAGAATGTTGCCGTCGAGGATTTCCGAGAAGGGGCGTTCGACCGAGATGCCGCCCAGATGCACGATCGCGTCACAGCCGGCGACAAGCTCGTCGACGGCGCCGCGGTCTGCCAGGTCGCACTGAACGCATTCCTCGTTTTCACCCGGCGGATCGAGCGGTGCGCGGTCTGACAGGCGGATCGTCCTTGCCATCGGGGCCAGCATTTGGCGCATGACGCGGCCCAACTGGCCCGCTGCGCCGGTGATCAGAAGTCGTTCCATCGCCTGTCCTCCCTCATGCTGGCGCCAACGCTATCCGCGAGTGCTAACCTGCATGTCATATGATGACCGCTAACATATAATATATCTATATTGCAACGTTCATCGGGGCAGGTGTTCGCTCGTTCGTTTGAGAGCCGCGCGGCTTTGGGCTTCAACCCAGTTCTTGTTCGGTCAGCGGTCGAGGGAAATCTCGATATCTCATATGATGACTTGTATTATGACATATTGACATGCGTGTGATGACTTGCTTAGTAGGTCTTGTCGAGTTTGAGGGAGGGCCCGCACGTTATGACCCCTGAGCAAATCAAGGCCGCACTTGGATCGGGCCTGCTTTCGTTCCCGGTGACGCATTTCGATGCGGAGGGTCGTTTTGCGCCCGACAGCTACCGGGCGCATGTCGAGTGGCTGGCCGGCTACAAGGCGCCGGTGCTGTTTGCCGCCGGCGGCACCGGCGAGTTCTTTTCGCTGAAGCCGGACGAGATCCCCGGCATCGTCCGGGCGGCCAAGGATGTTTCCGGCGACACGGCGATCGTATCGGGCTGCGGCTATGGCACCGAGATGGCGGTCGACATCGCCCGCTCGGTCGAGCGCGTCGGCGCCGACGGAATCCTGCTTCTGCCGCACTACCTGATCGATGCGCCGCAGGAGGGGCTTTATGCCCATGTGAAGACGATCTGCCAGTCGGTCGGCATCGGCGTCATGGTCTATAACCGCGACAACGCGGTGCTGCAGGCCGATACGCTGGCGCGGCTCTGCGACGAATGCCCGAACCTGATCGGCTTCAAGGATGGCACCGGCGATATCGGGCTGGTGCGCCAGGTCACCGCCAAGATGGGCGACCGGCTGATGTATCTCGGCGGCATGCCGACGGCGGAACTGTTTGCCGAGGCCTATCTCGGTGCCGGCTTCACCACCTATTCCTCGGCCGTCTTCAACTTCGTGCCGGGCCTTGCCAACGAATTCTATTCAGCCCTTCGCGCCGGCGAGCGCGCCACCTGCGAGCGCATCCTCAACGAGTTCTTCTATCCGTTCATGGCGATCCGCAACCGCGCCAAGGGCTATGCGGTGTCGGCGATCAAGGCCGGCGTGCGGCTGCAGGGTTTTGATGCCGGTCCGGTGCGTGCGCCGCTGAAAGACCTGACCGAGGAGGAAGTCGCCATGCTCGACGCGCTCATCGGTGCGAACAAGCGTCGGAAATGAGCGTATTGCGAGGATAGCCCATGAAGATCGTCGCCGTCCGTACCCATCTTCTCGAACATCGACTGGCCGTGCCGTTCGAAAGCGCCTCCATGCGTTTTGACCGTCGCGCCCATGTGCTGGTCGAGATCGAATGCGACGACGGCACGATCGGCTGGGGCGAATGCCTCGGCCCGGCGCGGCCGAATGCGGCGGTGGTTGCGGCTTACACGCCCTGGCTGATCGGCCAGGATCCGCGCCAGACGGAAAAGCTCTGGGCGATCCTCTACAATGCACTGCGGGACCAGGGGCAGCGCGGACTTGCGATCACCGCCCTTTCCGGCATCGATATCGCGCTCTGGGACATCAAGGGCAAACACTATCGTGCCTCCGTCTCGATGCTCATCGGCGGGCGCTGGCGCGAGAGCGTGCGGGCCTACGCGACCGGCAGCTTCAAGCGCGACGGCGTCGACCGGGTCTCCGACAATGCGCTGGAGATGGCGGAGCGCCGGGCGCAAGGCTTTCACGCCTGCAAGATCAAGATCGGCTTCGGCATCGAGGAAGACCTGCGGGTCATCCGCGCGGTGCGCGAGGCGATCGGCGACGACATGCGGCTGATGATCGACGCCAACCACGGCTATACCGTCACCGAGGCGATCCGGTTGGGCAAGGCGGCGGCCGACTACGACATCGACTGGTTCGAGGAACCGGTGGTACCGGAGCAGCTTTCGGCCTATCGCGAGGTCAGGGCGGGGCAGCCGATCCCGGTTGCCGGTGGGGAGACCTGGCATAGCCGTTACGGCATGTGGCCGGCGATCGAAAGCCGCGCCGTCGATATCCTGCAGCCGGATCTCTGCGGCTGCGGCGGTTTTTCCGAGATGGCGAAGATCGCAAGCCTTGCGACGCTGCACGGCGTGCGCATCGTGCCGCATGTCTGGGGCACCGGCGTGCACATCGCTGCCGCACTGCAGTTCATGGCGGCAATGACGCCGGATCCGGTGCGGATCAATCCGATCGAGCCGATCCTGGAGTTCGACCGGACGGAAAATCCGTTCCGACAGGCGGTGCTGAAGACGCCGATCGAGGCGGAGGGCGGTGTCGTTGCCATTCCCGACGCGCCCGGCCTTGGCATCGAGATCGACCGCGACGCACTTGCCCAGTTCAAGATGCCCGAGAGCGCACAATGATCGAGCGAACCCTGACCGGCCGCCCGCCTGAACCGCGCCTGCCGAAAGGGGCGGTCGACGCGCAGATGCACATGTATCTCCCGGGGTTTCCGTCGCTTGCCGGAGGGCCGCCCTTGCCGGCCGCGCCACTACCGGATGCTGCGGCCTACCGCGAGGTCATGGACTGGCTCGGGATCGACCGGGTGATCATCACGCAGGGCAACGCCCATCAGAAGGACAACGCCAATCTGCTCGCTTGCCTCGCCGAAATGGGCGATGTCGCGCGCGGTGTCGCCGTCATCGACGAAACCACATCGGATGCAGAAATGGGCGCACTCAGCGAAGCGGGCGTCGTCGGCGCCCGTATCATGGATCTGCCCGGCGGGGCGGTGGGGCTCGACGCGTTGGAGGCGGTCGATGCGCGGGCGCATGCGGCGGACTGGATGATCGCCGTCCAGTTCGACGGCAACCGGTTGCTCGACCATCTGCCGCGGCTGGCGCGCATCCGCTCGCGCTGGGTGTTCGATCATCACGGCAAGTTCTTCGCCGGTGTCGATCCGAATGGGCCGGAGATTGCGGCTCTCTTGACGCTGATCGATCGCGGCAATGTCTGGTTCAAGTTCGCCGGCGCCTACGAGAGTTCGCGCGACGGGTGGCCCTATGAGGATGTGGCCGCCGTCTCCAGGAAGATTGCCGCGCACGCGCCGGAACGCATCGTCTGGGGCTCCAACTGGCCGCACAACATGATCCGCAAGACGGAAGACTATCCCGACGATGCCCGGCTGACCGACCTGGTGCTCGGCTGGCTTGCCGACGAACGGACCAGGCATCTGGCCCTCGTCGAGAACCCTGAACGCCTGTTCAAGCTGCCGGCCTTCGCCGCGGTGTAGTTGCCGCGGGTGCTGGGAGGCGCCCGTGGAACCCACAACTTGGAGATTTCGCATGCCGGCCCGGACGGGCAGCAACCCGGTCTTGGGAGAGGCCGAAGCACGACTAGAGGAGGAGGAAAACATGAAGAAAATTGCAAGCATGCTTTGCGTCGCCATGGGGCTGGCGTTTGCCGGCACAGCGGCGCAGGCGCAGGAAATCACCCTGCGTTCGGCAGACATCCATCCGGATGGCTACCCGACCGTCGATGCGGTCAAGTACATGGGGCAATTGCTCTCCGAGCGAACCAACGGCCGCATCAAGATCGAGGTCATGAACAACGGCGTGCTCGGCGGCGAAAAGGACACGATCGAGCAGACCCGCTTCGGCGTCATCGACATGAACCGCGTCAACGCGGCACCGTTCAACAACCTCGTCAAGGAGACGATGGTGCTCGGCATGCCGTTCCTGTTCCGCTCGACGGAACATATGCACAAGACCGTCGATGGTCCGATCGGCGATGAGATCCTGGCCGCCTTCGAGCCGCACGGGCTGATCGGTCTCGCCTTCTACGATAGCGGTGCGCGCTCCTTCTACACGACCAAGAAGCCGATCGAGAAACTCGCCGACCTCAAGGGCCTGAAGATCCGCGTGCAGCAGTCCGATCTCTGGATCGCGATGATGCAGGCCTTCGGCGCCAATCCGACGCCGATGCCGATGGGCGAAGTCTATTCCTCGCTCGAGACGGGCGTCGTCGATGGTGCCGAGAACAATTGGCCGTCCTACGAATCCGCCCGCCATTTCGAGGTGGCCAAGAATTACTCGCTGACCGAACACTCCCTCAATCCGGAAATCCTCGTCATTTCCAAGATGAGCTGGGACAAGCTTTCCCCTGAAGACCAGACACTGCTCCGCCAGGCGGCCAAGGACAGCGTCGGCAAGATGCGCGAGCTTTGGAGCGCGCGCGAAAAGGCGTCCGAGGAGAAGGTTCGCGCTGCCGGTGCGAACGTGATCAAGGTCAACAAGGAGGAGTTCGCGGCCGCCATGGGGCCGGTCTACGACCAGTTCGTCAGCGATCCGAAGCTGAAAGACCTTCTCGAAAGGGTGAAGGCCGTCAAGTGACAGCGGTGAGGCCGGCTCCGGGATCGGGGCCGGCTTTCGCTACCGTTCACCGGATCGCCTTTGCGGAGGAGGAAGACACATGCGTCGTTTCATGCGGACGATACGTCCGTTTCTAGGCGCGCTGAGCCGCGCTTCGCTCTACATCGCCGGCATCGGCATGGTCGCGATGACCCTGATCGTCGGCTGGCAGGTCTTTGCCCGCTATATCCTGAACGACTCGCCGAGCTGGTCGGAGCCCTTGGCTCTCCATCTCATGGCCTGGTTCATCATGCTCGGCGCTGCCGTCGGCGTGCGGGAAAGCGTGCATCTCGGCCTTGATGTCGTCCGACACGTGATGAAGCCGTCGGTGCAGCTGGCCATGGATCTGGCGAGCCTCGGGCTGATCGTCGTCTTCGGGTTGGCGATGGCCTACTACGGCCTGCTCCTTTCGGCCGGCACCTGGACGGCGACCATTCCGGTTCTCGGATGGCCCGGCGGCGTCGACTTTTTCCCGCTCATCGTCGGCGGCGCCATGATCGCCCTTTTTGCGGCGGAGCGCTTTCTCGACCAGTTTCTCGGTGTCGAACTCGCGGCGGATGTCGTCGTGCAGGAGATGGCCTGAATGGCTTACACTATCCTCTTCGGGGTCTTTACCCTCCTGATGCTCATCGGCATGCCGATCGCCTTCTGCCTCGGCATCGCTTCGTTCGCGACCGTGCTCTATCTCGGCCTGCCGCCGGTGGTGGTGTTCCAGCAGCTGAATTCGGGCATGAACGTCTTTGCCATGATGGCGATCCCGTTCTTCATCTTCGCTGGCGACCTGATGGTGCGCGGCGGCATCGCCAACCGGCTGATCCAGTTTGCCGCCGGCCTCGTCGGCCACCTGCGCGGCGGCCTCGGCCAGGTCAACATCGTTGCCTCGACGCTCTTCGGCGGCATTTCCGGCTCGGCCGTTGCCGACGCCTCGGCGGTCGGCGGCCTGATGATCCCGCAGATGGCCAAGCGCGGCTATGACCGCGACTATGCCGTCAACGTCACGGTCAATGCGGCGATCATCGCGTTGATGGTTCCGCCGTCGCACAACATGATCCTCTATTCGATCGCCGCCGGCGGCAATGTTTCGGTCGCCGATCTCTTCACCGCCGGCATCATCCCGGGGCTCTTGCTTGCGCTCGCGCTGATGGTGACGGCCTATGTCGTTGCCAGGCGCCGAGGCTATCCGTCCGAACCGTTTCCGGGCTTTGCCAAGGTCTTCTACTACCTGCTCGCCTCGTTTCCCGGCATCGTGCTGATCGGCATCATCTTCGGCGGCGTGCGCTCCGGCGTCTTCACCGCCACGGAAAGCTCGTGCATTGCCGTGCTCTATGCCTTCCTCGTCGCCATGCTTGTTTATCGCGAGCTCAATTGGACGGGCTTCGTCGAGGCGGTCATGGGGGCGGTGCGTACGACGGCGATGGTGCTGCTCGTCATCGGCATGGCGGCGTCCTTCGGCTGGCTGATGGCCTTCCTGCAGGTGCAGGCACTGATGATCAGCGCCATCGGCGCGATCTCGGAAAACCCGATCATCGTGTTGCTCGTCATCAACATCATCCTTTTGATCCTCGGCACCTTCATGGACATGGCGCCAATGGTGATCATCTGCACGCCGGTGCTGCTGCCCGTGGTCAAGGCCTTCGGCATCGATCCGGTGCATTTCGGCGTGGTGATGATCCTGAACGCCGGCATCGGCCTCAACACGCCGCCGGTTGGAACCGTGCTCTTCGTCGGCTGCGCCGTCGGTGGGATTACCATTCGCGAAGCGATGCGCACGATCTGGCCGTTCTTCGGCGCCAGCATCGCGGTGCTGATGGCGGTCACCTACATTCCGGCGCTGTCGCTCTGGTTGCCCTCGGTCTTCCGGTGAGCTGATCGCCGGCGATACCTCTGGGCTCGGCATGGCTTGCCGGGCCCGCTCCATCCTGACCGCGGGCCGGCTATTCGTTTCCGTTGGCGGCGAGACACTGGCGCTCGAGGCGCTTCAGGAAGACGCCGATTTCCTTTGCCGCCTGCAGATCGCCCTTCCGCTCGGCGACTGTACGGCCCTCGCGCCAGACCGCAATCGCCTCCTGGTGGCGGCCGAGCTTGAGGAGGATCGCGCCGCGCAGTTTCCATGCTGCCGAATAGTCCGGATCGAAGGCGAGTGCCCGCTCGACATGGGCCAAGGCGGTTTCGAGATCCGCTTCCTGAAGGCAGATGCTGCCGAGTGTGAAGCGTAAAAGGGCGTCGTCCTTGCCGTCCTGTAAGAGCTTTTCGAGCACTTGCCGCATGGCTTCCTCCTCCGCGATCGCCGGTTCAGGCCGCAGGCTTGCTTGGGGTAAGGGGCGCATGCCCATTGCTTGCCAGCGCCGGCAGCGATCTCGTCCTTTCGAGAGACTGATACCGGCGGCGGCCCCAGATCAAGGGGGCGGCATGGGCAGATGTCTCGGTTGCGACAATTGTTCCCACGAACAGCATATGGTCGCCCACCTCGATCGAAGCGCTGAGCAGGCAGTCGAGCGTGGCAGCCGCGCCGAGCAGCCTTGGCCGTCCGCTCGGCCAGTCTGCCCAAATGCCGACGAGATAGCGCTTCGACGCGTCGATCTTGCCGGCAAAGGCATCTGCGATCAGTTCCTGGCCCTCAGCCAGCATGGCAAGCGAAAACCCCCGCTCGGCGGCGATCAGCGCGGCAAGCGGACTGTCCGCCTTGATCGACACGACGATCGAGGGCGGGTTGGCGGAGAGCGAGAAGGTGGCCGTCACCGTCCGGCCAAGACTGTCGGCACCCTTGCCGGCGCTCGCCACGCAGACGGTTGCGGCGAGATGCGACAGGGTGTCGGCGAACGCCGGTTTCGACACGGCGAGGGCCGCATGGGCGTCGATGGCGAGGGAGGGCGGAGGTGTCTGGCGCATGGGGCTTCTTCCAAGATGAAATAGCCCGTGGCGGCGGGGAGACGCCACGGGATTTGCAGAAGCCTGCGCTCAGGCGGGGGCGAGCGGCTGCTGCAACTCTTCGACCGATCGGGGCGCGAACGTTTTCCAGTCCGCGCCGCGTTTCAATCGGTCAGGCCGACTTCAGTTCCGCTTCGGCAAACTCATAGTTGGCAAGCTTGTCGAGGAAGTTCGAGGTGTAGTCCGGGCGACGGTTGCGGTAGTCGATGTAATAGGCGTGTTCCCAGACATCGAGGCCGAGCAGCGCCTTGCCTTCGTCGGTGGCAACCGGGTTGGAGCCATTGGCGGTCTTCGTGACCTTCAGCTTGCCGTCCTGGCCGAGTACCAGCCAGGCCCAGCCGGAACCGAACTGGCTGGTGGCAGCTGCCTTGAAGGCATCCTTGAAGGCAGCGACGCTGCCGAAATCTTCGGTGATCTTCTTTTCAAGCACGCCCGGGATCTGGCCGCCCTTCGGCGAAAGGTTGTTCCAGAACAGGATGTGGTTCCAGTGCTGGCCGGCATTGTTGAAGACCGGGGCCAGTTCCGCCTTGCCGTGGCTGAGTCGAATGATCTCTTCCAGCGACAGGCCGGCGAGCGAGGCATCCTTGTCGACGAAGCCATTCAGTGCCGTGACATAGGCCTGGTGATGCTTGCCGTGGTGAAACTCGATCGTCTCGGCGCTCATGCCGTTGTCCGAGAGTGCTGTGGCGGCGTAGGGAAGGGCGGGAAGTTCGAAGGCCATGGTCAAATCCTTTGCGGGCGGGGCACTCTCGGATCACTTGTCTGCGAACGTAGGAGAGTATATTTAGCAAGACAATTCTTTGTAAATCTGCGCGCGGGAATATGTCAAGCGATCACTTGTTAAATCCAAAGCAAAGCGCCGGCCGCACCCCGGGCGAACGCATCATGCTGGCCCTGAAGCTACACGGGCCGCAGACCGCGGCAGCGCTCGGCAAACGCCTGGCGATCACCGGAGAGGCCGTGCGCCAGCAGCTCGTGCGTCTCGCCGAGGACGGGCTGGCCATGTCATGGTCCGAGGCAAAAGGTGTCGGTCGTCCGTCGCAGTTCTGGGGCTTAACCGCTGCTGGCCACGCGGAGTTTCCGGACACACACGCGGAGCTGACCGTTCAGCTCTTGCGCACCATCCGGCAGACGCTTGGCGATGAGGCGATCGACCGGCTGATCGCCGCCCGCGAGGACGAGACCCGTCAGAACTATCGTGCGGCGATGGTGGAGAAGGAGAGCCTGCGCGAACGGGTCGACGTGCTCGTTCGACTGCGGTCGCAGGAAGGTTATATGGCGGCTTGCGAGGATCCGGGCGACGGTACGCTGCTGTTCGTCGAGAACCATTGTCCGATCTGCGCTGCCGCGACCAGCTGCCAGGGCTTTTGTCGGGCAGAACTGAGCGTGTTCCGCGCGGTGCTCGGCCCCGGCGTCGAAGTCGAGCGCGCCGAGCATATCCTGGCCGGCGCGCGACGGTGTGCCTATGTGGTCAAGCAGGCCGCTCGGGCCGCCTGATCCTGTCAGGGCAACGGCCTGGCGCACGCCCGTCGACGGGCGCCGCCAACTCCAATCGTGTCAGCGGGCGCCCATGCGCAGGGCGCCGTCGAGGCGGATGACCTCGCCGTTCAGCATGCGGTTTTCGCAGATGTGCTGGACGAGTGCTGCGAATTCGTCCGGTTTGCCGAGGCGCTGCGGGAAGGGCACGCTCTTTCCGAGCGAATCCTGCACTTCTTGCGGCATGCCGGACATCATCGGCGTTTCGAAGATTCCAGGTGCAATGGCGACGACGCGGATACCGTAGCGCGCGAGTTCGCGGGCAATCGGCAGCGTCATCGAGACGACGCCGCCCTTGGAAGCGGCATAGGCCGCCTGGCCGATCTGTCCGTCGAAGGCGGCAACCGAGGCGGTGTTGACGATCACCCCGCGCTCACCATCTTCGCCGGGCTCTTCGCGCTGGATCGCTTCGGAGGCGAGCCGCAGCATGTTGAAGGTGCCGACGAGGTTGATCGCGACCGCGCGCGAAAAGCTGTCGAGACGATGGGGGCCGTCGCGGCCGAGCACCTTTTCCCCTGGCGCGATGCCTGCACAGTTTATGAGCCCGTGCAGATGTCCGAACCGGTCGAGGGCCGCTGCCACGGCTGTGGCGCCATCCGCCTCGCTGGTGACATCCGTCTTCTGGAAGAGCGCGTTGCTGCCGAGTTCGCCGGCCATCTGCTGGCCGGCTGCGGCGTTGACGTCGGCAAGGACCACGCGGGCGCCCGCGCCGTGCAGCCGCCGCGCGACGGCCGCCCCCAGACCCGACCCACCACCGGTAACGATAAAGACTTTTCCATCGATCAGCATATGAGGCTCCTCCCGTACCGGATCGTGTCGTTGAACTACCGACATAGACTTGCTGGCTGTCGAAGCCAAGTTCCGCTGACGACGAGCCGCCTTAGGTGCCGGAGCCTATTGGGCGCCGATCGGCGAGATTTCGATGATCTTGATGCCGATGGCGTTGGTGGCTTCATCGAAGACGATCTCGCCGCGGCCGATGACCATGCCGTTGACCTTGAGCTCCACCGGTTCGCCGAAGTTGCGATCGAGATGGATCGTGTCGTCCTGATGGAGTTTCGAGATCTGCGACACCGTCAGCTTGGCGCGTCCGATGACCGCTTCGATTGCGAGCGGAATGCCCTGAACTGCGCGTTCGCTCATGACGGAACGGCCTTCGAACGCAGGGCTTTCGTCGAGCTCGACCAGCTCATCCTGTAGCTTCTTGTTAATCATTCTGCACCATCCAAAGCACTGATTCACGACTCTTTAACAAAGAGTTGCGCCAGTTCGCCCTGGGTGGCAACCGTGGCTAAATGGGGGTTCCCCGTGCCTTGCAAGCGAGCGTTAACAAAGCGTTAACATCCACAATGTGGAGGCGATGAAAGCCATCAAAGCGTCACCGCAGCCCAGTTTCCGTCCCGTTTCTGGAATCCGATCATGCGGCGGCCATTCGGCAATTTGTCGCCGAGTCGCACGACATAGACGTAACCCTCGTAGACCATCAGCCCGCGATCGCCGTCGCTGAAGAGGATCTGGAAATTCGGCAACTGCATCATCGTGGCGTCGACCTCGGCGCGGGTCACAACCGGGGCGATGGCTGCGACCTCCGTCGAAGGCTCTTTCGCTCCACGCATATAGTAGAGCGATGCCGCGGCGGCTGTAACGAAAAGCAGCAGGCCGCCTGCCAAAGGCAACAGGCGGTTCTTGAAACGTGTCGGGTTCGGTTGAGAGGCGGCAACACTCAAGGTCAACTTCCTGATTCGCTGTATTTTCCGAACGGATCCGGTCACAGGTGGAAAGCGACTGATCTCTCCGGCCGATTCAATTGCCGGATATCTTGCCAAATCTACCTAGTGGAACCGTTCCGTACTTCAAGCCGAGAAGTCACTTGCTTCTCCGACTCGGGCAGCATGCCCACTCGCCGATTTCAGGGACATATGCCCATCGGCGTTTCCACATCTTTTGCGTGCCGTGCGACAATAGCATGTCGCTGGATGATTTTTTAGCTCCCGACGCCGGCAACTGCCAGGCGCCGAGAGCAAAGACCGATCGCTAGCTCTTTCTGATGTCGATCAGTTTCAGCCAGGGCTGAAGGTGAAAGGCACCCATCAGCAGATACATGGCGGTCATCCCGCCGATCGCCGCATGTCCGGTGACGCCGCACAGCATCGGATCGGCCCCGGCGGTTCCCATGTTCGAAAGAACGGCCATCAGGGCGAAGGTGGGGGCGGCGGCAAGCGCCAACCCCGCCGCTATCAAACGGGCGAGGGAGGGCGCCCGCCCGTCGCGCTCACCGGAGCGGGCGCCGATGCTCATGGCTTCGCGCTCGTGTCGGAAGCGCGCATCGCGGCCTCGCCGGCATCCGATACTTCGACCCATCTCTTGTCCGGGGCAGCGCCTTCGACGTAGCTGTCGTTCCAGTTCCACCACTTGTAGGTCGGGGTCTGCGGATATCCGGCCGGCGAATCCTCCCACACCTCCTGTCGGCCGAGCGGAGTGATGTCGAGATAGTTCCAGGTGCCGCCCATCTGTTCGTCGCCGCGGCTGTTGACGAGGTAGGTGCGAAAAAGCTGTTCGCCGTCGCGGAAGAAAACATTGTGGCCGTGCCACTCGCCCACGTCGAAATCGGCATCGAAGCTGTCGGTGATGGTGTACCAGGGCATGGTCCAGCCCATCCGCGCCTTCAGCTTGATAATGTCCGCCTGCGGGGCGCGCGAGGCAAAGACCAGGGTTGTGTCACGGGCGTTGAGGTGCGACAGATGCGCGACCTGATCGGCGACCATCGAGCAGCCCCGGCAGCCGTGATCGGGCCAGCCGTGCACGCCCGGTTCGTAGAAGGCGCGGTAGACGATCAACTGGCGCCGGCCGGCAAAGAGGTCATGCAGGCTCGCCTTGCCGTCGGGACCCTCGAACACGTAGGTCTTGGTCACTGCCATCCACGGCATCCGCCGGCGCTCGGCGGCCAGCGCATCGCGGGCACGGGTGTGCGCCTTCTCCTTTACCAGCATTTCCTGCCGGGCCGTTTCCCAGGCCTGCTGTGAAACCACCGCCGGCTTCTGCATCGCCGGCTCGGCGTCCACGCGTCCGTTGTCGCGTTTCTCGATAGTCTGGGTCATTGTGCCGTTTCTCCTCGTTTCAGCAAAGCTGCTCAACGCAAGGCGGATGCCTTGCTCTCCTGGAGAGCTTGACACCGCAAAAGCGCGAGCGGGAGTAACAAGTGTGGCGGTGTTTTCGTGGCGCTGCCGCTGCCACCGGACAGCGGCGCGAGGGGTACCAATCCAGCGCCTTTTTAGTTGTCGCTGTTGTAATTCCTTGAGGTTGAGCGAGTATGCTTGTCGCAACCACGCGCGGGAGGGCGGCATGCATTTCGTTTCGGATGCGGTTGGCGGGTACAAGATCTTTGCCGTGTCGGGGGTCAACACGGTTTCGTTCGCGATCGACTATCGCAATGCCGACACTACCGGGCTTCTCGGTTTTGCAGTCGAGCGGCATGATCCCGCGGAAGGCGAGCGGTACTACATGTACGGCTTTAAGGTCTTCGAAACGGTGATCTCCCATCCGAATGAGGATACCGTCGTTCTGACCTACGACCATCCCGTCCAGAGTTTCGTCTGGGACGACTTCACGGCCAAGCCCGGTCGGCGCTACGACTATTACTTCCATCCGCTCACGGGCCATGCGAAGAACATCGATCGTTCGGCGCCTGCCATCCGGATCGGCATCAAGACCGAGCCGCTTTTCAGCGAGGAGACGCACGACGTCTTCTTCAACCGCGGTGTCGCGAGCAGCCAGGCCTACCGGCGCCGTTTCGGAAACAAGCCGCCGGACAGGCTGGAAACGCGCGAAAAGACGCTCGAGGCGCTGCAGTGGCTGAGCCGGGACCTTGACGAAGCACTGCTGCGTTTCATCGACGAGGCGGAAGCGGGGGACACGCTGCTCGGCTGCTTTTATGAATTCAGATATCGCCCCGTCGTGGAAAGGCTGAAGGCCGCCTTCGAGCGCGGCGTCGTCGTGAGGCTCGTGCTCGACGCGAAGGAAAATGCCTATACCGACAAGAAGGGTAAGTTCCACGAGAGCTTTCCGCGCGAGGAAAACAAGCAGATCGTTCGCACCGTAGGGCTTCCGAAGGCGGCGATCGCACGGTGGCGCGAGAACAATCCCGCCGACATACAGCACAACAAGTTCATGGTGTTGCTCCCCAAGGATCAGGGCCGAAAGCCGCAGGTCTGGACCGGCTCGACGAACCTCTCGATGGGCGGGGTGCATGGCCAGACCAATGTCGGGCATTGGGTCCGCGACGCCGATCTCGCCAAGGCGTTCGAAAGCTATTGGAAATTGCTCGCCGGGGATCCCGGCGCGGCAAAGACCGACAATGCTGCCGCGAGCAGGGCAAAGCGAAAGGCCTTCCGCAAGGCGGTCTCCGACCTCGCCGAAGTGCCGCAGGCGCCTGCGGATATTCCAGGCGGCGTGACCTCGATTTTCAGTCCGCGTGCCGGAAGCGCTGTCCTCGATATGTATGTGAAGGCGCTGGACGAGGCTCGCTCCTATGGCGGCGTGACGCTCGCCTTCGGGATCAACGACCGCTTCAAGCAAGCGTTTCTCGACAACAGCGCACAGTCCGGCGTGCATCCGGTGCTCTTCCTACTCCTGGAAAAGCGCGACCAGCCGAAGGCCAAGGCAAAGAAGCCGTTCATTCCGCTCACGGCGCGACAAAACGTCTATCAGGCCTGGGGCTCGTATCTGCGCGATCCGGTCTATCAGTGGGCGCGGGAAACCAATGCGCGGGCGCTCGGGCTCAACACTCACGTCGCTTATGTGCATTCGAAGTTTCTGCTGGCTGATCCCCTCGGTGCGGATCCGATGGTCGTTACCGGTTCGGCGAACTTCTCGGATGCGTCGACCAACGACAACGACGAAAACATGCTGCTCATCCGTGGCGATCGGCGCGCCGCCGATATCTACTTCACGGAGTTCAACCGGCTGTTCAACCACTATTATTTCCGCTCTGTCCGAGAGGCGACGGCAAAGAAGAAGTCCGACCGGGACAGGGCGGCGCGCGTCGGGACGTCGGAGGGCGCCGGGGCCAGCCTATTCCTCGATGAAACGGGCGAATGGCTGAAGAAGTACGAGCCCGGCAAGTTGCGAGCCAAGCGCGTTCAGGTCTTCATCGACATGGCGCAACCGGAAAATCTGCCGCCGATCTAGACAGGCAGCATCGATAGGCCGCGAACCCGCGATCGCGCCGTCACGGTGTCGTTTGCTATGCTCCCTGTTGTCGATCGCAATGGGCTGGCGCGCGTGCGGGAACGTGCGTGTCGTGCGCTGGGGATTTCGGCACCCTCGGCTGGTCGAGGGGCGTCGCCTGTGCCAAAACATAACCCCTAAATTATGATTGGCACCCCATATTTCATTTTTACATCACCGTTTGGCATGGCAAGCTGACAACCATCAAATCGACAGTCGTTTGCGACGAGGATGCGGGCGCGGGAGTGGCCGGCATCTCAGGGAGGAAATATGAAGCGGATGATTCTGGCTGCGGTTGCGGCTTTGGCAATGAGCGGTGCTGCCTATGCCGACACGATCAAGATCGGTGTCGTCGGACCGTTCTCCGGCCCCTTCGCCCTGCAGGGCAAGAACTTCAAGGCTGGCATCGACGCCTATATGGCGCTGAACGGCAGCAAGGTCGGCGACGACGATATCGAGATCATCTACCGCGACGTGCCGCAGGCCGATCCCGCCCAGTCGAAGGCGCTGGCGCAGGAACTGGTGGTCAAGGAAGGCGTGCAGTATCTCGCCGGCTTTTACTTCACCCCGGATGCAATGGCGGTGACGCCGCTGCTTACCCAGGCGAATGTCCCGCTCGTCATCATGAACGCAGCGACTTCGGCGATCGTCACCAAGAGCCCGCTCGTCGTGCGCACCTCGTTCACCACCTGGCAGACCTCGACGCCGATCGCCAAGGTTGCCAAGGACGCCGGCGTTTCCAAGGTCATCTCCGTCGTCAGCGACTACGGCCCGGGCGTCGATGCCGAAAACGCCTTCAAGGCGGGCTTCGAAGCGGCCGGCGGGCAAGTGGTCGAAGCGATCCGCATGCCGCTTGCGACCAACGACTTCTCGCCGATCATGCAGCGCATCAAGGATTCCGGTGCCGAGGGTGTATTTGCCTTCCTGCCGTCCGGCCCGACGACGCTCGGCTTCGTCAAGGCCTTCAAGGAAAACGGCCTGAAGGACGGCGGCATCAAGTTCTTCGCCCCGGGCGACCTGACGCAGGAATCCGATTTGCCTGCTCTCGGCGAGGCCGCGCTCGGCATCCAGACGACCTTCCATTACGCCGTCTCGCACGACTCGCCGGAGAACAAGGCCTTCGTCGAAGCGGCGAGCAAGGCGATCGGCAACCCGGCCGAACTCTCCTTCCCCTCGGTCGGAGCCTATGACGGCATGCATGTGATCTACAAGATGATCGAGGCGACCGGCGGCGAGCAGGATGCGGCAAAGGCCGTGGAAGCCGTCAAAGGCCTTTCCTGGGTCAGCCCGCGCGGTCCGGTGACGATCGATCCGGAATCGCGCCACATCACCCAGAACATCTATCTGCGCGAAGTCGCCAAGGCCGATGATGGCACCTATTACAACAAGGAAATCCAGACCTTCGAGAAGCAGGGGGACCCCGGTCTCGCTGCGCTGAAGTAGCCGACTTGGGCGGGCGCCCACGCGCCCGCCGCCACCGATGACGCGGTGACCGGTTGCTCTCGAGCGACCGGCGCGCCCTGCGGCGCCGCGAATGCTGGCGCCGGACTGCCGCTCCGCGCATAGTATGCGCACCGAATCCGGCGCAGCCAAATTTGGAAGAAAGGGCAACGGATAGCCCCATGCAAACCGTCCTCAGCATTGCGATCGACGCCCTTGCCTATGGCATGGTGCTCTTCGTCATCTCCATCGGCCTTTCGGTCACCATGGGCCTGATGCGCGTGGTCAACCTGGCGCATGGTGCCTTTGCCATGATCGGCGGTTACATCGCCTCCTATGCAGCGCGCGATTTGGGTCTTGCCTACGGCTTTGCCGTGCTGCTCGCGATCTTCGGCACCATCATCATCGCCGTGCCGATCGAGCGGCTGCTCTACCGGCGGATCTACGGTGCACCGGAACTGACCCAGGTGCTGATGACCATCGGCATCACGTTCTGCATCATCGGCATCGCCAACTATGTCTTCGGCCCGACGCTGAAGACGGTGCCGCTGCCTGGCGAATTGCAGGGATCCGTCGACCTCGGCTTCCGGGCGATCGCCACCCATCGCATCTTTGCGATCGTCTGCGGCCTCGCGGTCGCTGCCGGCCTCTGGTACGCAATCGAAAAGACCGCTTTTGGCGTCAAGCTGCGGGCCTCCGTCGATAATGCGGCAATGGCGGCCGCCCTCGGCGTGCGCACGGAAATCGTCTATGCCGTGAGCTTTGCTGTCGCCGTCGGACTTGCCGCCTTCGGCGGTGTGGTCGGCGCCGAACTTCTGCCGGTCGAACCCTATTATGCGCTGCGCTACATGGTGACGTTCCTCGTTGTCGTCTCCGTCGGTGGTGCCGGCTCGATTCCGGGTGCGCTGGTTGCCTGCCTGCTGCTCGGCGCGATCGATACGACCGGCCGCTATCTCATGCCGGAATTCGGCGAATTCTTCTTCTATCTGGCCGTGATCGCGATCATCTGCGTCTTCCCGCGCGGGCTCGCCGGGAGGGCCAAGGGATGACCATGACGACGACGAACGACTTGATCGCGACCGCTCCCGCGCGTCGGCGGTTCGGTGGCGGAGACCTTATCGGACTGGCGGTGATCCTGCTTGTCGCGGTGATTGGCTACTTCCTCTTCCCCAACAATCTGGCGCTCCTGACCCGGATCATCGCAGCCGCGCTTCTGGTGCTGTCGCTGGACCTCGTCACCGGTTACTGCGGCGTCGCAACGCTCGGGCATGCGGCCCTCTTCGGCGCCGGCGCCTATGCGGCCGGCATCGCCTCGGCGCATTACGGCATCAACGATCCGCTGGCGATGCTCGCTTTCGGCATCGTCGCCGGCGCGGTCGCCGGGCTTATCTGCGGGGTCGTCATCCTGCGCGCCCACGGGCTACCGCAACTGGTCCTGTCGATCGCGCTCATCCATCTCTTCCACGAGTTCGCCAACAAGGCTTCGTCCTGGACCGGCGGCAGCGACGGGCTCTCCGGCATTGCGCCGACGGCGCTTCTCGGCCTCTACGAGTTCGACCTCTGGGGCCGCACGGCCTATGTCTTCGGCGTGGCTCTGCTTGCCATCGTCTTCGTCGTGCTGCGGCTGATCGTGCGCTCGCCCTTCGGTATGCTGTGCCGCGGCATCAAGGAAGATCCGATCCGCATCCGCTCGATGGGGGCGTCGCCGAAGATCGCGCTGACCAAGATGTACGTCATATCCGGTGCCGTTGCCGGCGTCGGTGGCGCTCTGAACGCGATATCCACCCAGGTCGTTGGGCTCGACAGCCTCTCCTTCACCATGTCGGCCGAAAGCTTGGTCATGCTGGTGCTCGGCGGTACCGGCTCGCTCTTCGGCGCGCTCACGGGCACTGTCGTCTTCATGTTCTTCGAGGACGTCGTCTCGGCCGCCAATCCCTTCCACTGGCTGACGATGGTCGGCGTGCTGTTGATCGCCGTCGTACTCTTCGCACCGAAGGGCATCTATGGCACCGCGGCTGCGTTCTTCGCCCGCCGCAAGGAGGCACGGTGATGCAGCCGATCTTTGAAGTCCGCAATCTGAAACGCGCCTTCGGTGGGCTTGCGGTCACCAATGACGTCAGCCTCAGCATGGCGCCGGGCGACCGGGTCGCGCTGATCGGGCCGAACGGTGCCGGCAAGACGACCTTCGTCAATCTCGTGACCGGCAATCTCAAGCCGGATTCGGGCGAAGTGCGCATTGACGGTGAGGCCGTGACCAGCGTCGACGCCATCGGCCGGGTGCGGCGCGGGCTTGTGCGTTCGTTCCAGGTGACGCGGCTTTTCGCCGACATGACGCCTTCCGAGCATGTCGCGCTTGCTGTCCTGCAACGCACCGGCCGAGCCGGCCGCCTCTTCGGCAATTTTCTCGGCATGCCCGATGTCATGGCCGAGGTGGAAGACCTTCTTGGCAAGCTCGGCCTTCGGGAACTGATGCACCGCAAGGTGAGCGAGATCGCTTACGGTCAGCAGCGCTTGCTGGAAATCGCCGTTGCACTGGCGTTGAAACCGCGGGTGCTGCTGCTCGACGAGCCCGCCGCAGGCGTGCCGCAGAGCGACACCGGCCGGATCGAGCAGGCGCTCGCCGACCTGCCCGCCGATCTCGCCGTCTTGATGATCGAGCACGACATGGATCTCGTCTTTCGCTTTGCCAAGCGCGTGGTCGTGCTGGCCGCCGGCGCGATCATCTTCGACGGTTCGCCGTCCGACGTGACGAAGGATCCGCGCGTGCGGGAAGCCTATCTGGGGAGCTATGCCAATGCCAGCCACGCCGCTTGAGGTGGAAAACCTGTCCGCCGGCTATGGGCCGACGCGGGTGCTCGAAGGCGTATCCTTTGCCGTTCCGGCGGGCGCCCGCCTTGCCGTGCTCGGCCGCAATGGCATGGGCAAGACGACGTTGCTTGCGACGCTTGCCGGCCAGACCCGCCGTTATGACGGGCGCATCCGCATGGGCGGTACGGACGTAACTGCGTTGCCGAGTGCTGCGCGCGCCATGCAGGGCCTCGGCTTCGTGCCGCAGGCGCGCTGCGTCTTCCCGACGTTGACCGTCGAGGAGAACCTCTTCGTCGGCCTCAAGAGCCGACCGAAAAGCGCGATCCAGGAAGCCTACGACATGTTTCCGCGTCTCTTCGAGCGTCGGCGCAATCTCGGCAGCCAGCTCTCCGGCGGCGAACAGCAGATGCTGTCGACGGCACGCTCGATCCTTGGCCGTCCGTCGATCCTGCTGCTCGACGAACCCCTGGAGGGCCTGGCGCCTGTCATCTGCGAAGAACTGATGAAGGCGTTTGCCGAACTGGCAAAGACCGGCGACATGACGATCGTGCTGGTCGAACAGCGCATCCAGAGTGCGCTCGACTTTGCCGATCGGGTGATTGTGCTCGAACGCGGCCGGATCGCCTGGTCCGGCGCGCCGGACGCGCTGGCGGGAGATCGCGACGCCGTCGAGCGGCTGCTCGGCGTCGGCGGGCTCCGCTGACCGCGCGACTGCTTTCGCCCGGTCACTTTCGCTCGTTCACTTGGGTTCTCGCCTTGACGTATCGAGGCGGGTGCGTTCCCTTTCGTAGTAGCGCGCGAGCGGCGGCAGGGCGCTCTTCAACTGGTCGAACACCACGTCATGCACCCGAAGCGTGCCGTCATACTTGGCCTGCACGAAGGTTTGATGGCGTTCGAGCGCTTCTTTCTTCGCGCCGACGGCTACGGTGAAGACCGGCGATACGGCGCTGCGGCCCTTGACGGTGATGCGATCGAGTTCGGCGACCGGGAAGGTCTTCTCGACAAGACGCGCGGTCTCCTCACCGAGGAGCAGGGAGATGCCGTACTCCTTCGATGCGCCTTCGAGGCGGGAGGCCAGATTGACGGCGTCGCCAAGGGCCGAATAGTCGAAGCGCTGGTGTGAGCCCATGTTGCCGACAACGCATTCGCCGGTATTGATGCCGATGCCGATCCTCAGGGTTTGGGCCGATCGGCGGTCCCTTTTCGCCTCATCTTCGAGTTCCCGGTTCACCCGTTCCAGCCGCGCAAGCATATCGAGCGCCGCCCCGACGGCGTGCATGGCATGGTCGGGATCGTCGAGCGGTGCGTTCCAGAAGGCCATCAGGCAATCGCCGATATATTTGTCGATGGTGCCGCCCTGTTCGAGCACCGCTTCCGAAAGCGGCGTCAGTAGCCGGTTGACCAGCGCCGTCAACCGCTCTGGATCCTCCTTCATTTCCTCGGCAATGGTCGTAAAGCCCCGGATGTCGCAAAAGAGGATCGACAGCGTGCGCCGTTCGCCGCCGAGCCTGAGGTGTGACGGGTCCTTCGCCAAACGCTCGACAAGGGCAGGGGAGAGGTACTGCTGGAAGGCGCGGGTGATTTCCCGGCGCTTCCTGCGCTCCTCCGCATAGTCGAGCCCGGCCTGGCCGGCAGTCACGGCAAGGAACGCAAGCCCAGGCCCAAGCGGCGACAGGAAGACGTGGCCGAGGCGCATCGCGGCATAGCTGGCGGCGATGATGAGGCCGATGGCGACGGCGCCATAGGCAAGCGTGCGCCAGCCGGTCGTGCGCAGCACCGAGAAGGCCGCCAACATCGCAGAGAGCGCAATGGCTGCAACCACATAGGGCCTCGCGGCGCGCTGTATGAAAAGCTCATGGGCCAGATTGTCGTAGATGGTTGCCTGCATCTCGACGCCGGAGACGAGCTTGTTCGAATGCACGGTGTCCGATGTGGTGAAGGCATCGGCCCCGCCTTCGGCGATCGATGGCGCATTTTGCAGGCTGAGGCCGACGAGCACGACGCGGTCCTCGAACATGCCTTCTGGCAGGAAATTGTCGGGATCGAGCGCCTGGTAATAGGAAACGGTGGGATAGGTCCGCGCTGGTCCGAAAACCTGGATCAGCGCGTCCTTTGGCGGTGCGTGCGATTTTGCACCGGCAATTGCCGCGAGCACTGCGGCAAAGCCGTCCGGATAGTCGGGAACGGCACGCAACGTTCCGTCGCCGCTGAGGCTGACAGAGGCGATCCCGGTCCAGGCGCCCTTTGCGATGAAGCGGGCGAGCGGCTCGGTGCGCACGAACTGGTCGGCCTGAGGCGTCTCCACCAGCGTCTGGTCGCCGGCAAGAACCACGTCCGCGCCGAGCGCCTTTTCCAACGCCTCGTCGTTGGCGGGATCGGCCGAAGGCTCGGCGAAAATCACGTCGATCCCGATCGCGCGTGCGCCGGCCTTGCGCAGCGCCTCGATGAGGCGCGCATGCAGCGCGCGCGGCCACGGCCACTGGCGACCGATTTCGGCCATCGACGGTTCGTCGATGGCGACGATGATCGGGCTGTCCTCGGGGAGCGGCGGGCCGTCGATAGTCGACAGGTAGTCGAAGCTGCGCAACTCGTTCAGCCGCCAGGCATTGGTCAAGGTGGCGAGCGACAGCGCGATGGCGACGAACACCGCGAGCGCGAGAAGCTTCAACCGCCGTTGCAGGAAACGGGGGCTGTCCCATCGTCCGGGCCGACCACTCGATGCCTGCACCGTAACGCGCTCCTCCATCAGAACCGCACTTTGATCGTGCCCTTGAACGTTCGTCCCCAGCCGGGCAGGCCATTGCCCAGTTCGAAATCTTCATCGAGCAGATTGAAGGCCGCCAGATCGACCTCGATCTGCTTGTCAAACGGCTCCCACTGCAAGGCCGCGTCGAGTGTCCAGAAATCGTCGAGGTCTTTTCCACCACCGGGTCGCGCGCCGACATAGTTGGCAGCAACGGTCGTCTTGACGTTCGCCGTGCTGACCCAAGTCAGCGCTGCCTGGCCGGTGTTTTCTGGCACGAACAGCAGTTCGCCGGGCTGGCTGCCGGTGTGTTCCTTGACGTCGGCTTCCGTGTGGGCCGCGGTCAGGGACAGGCCGAAACCATGGCCGATGGCAAAGTTCGCGGTCGCCGCAACCCGGTCAAGCCCGACCTTGGCATAGGCAAGACTGGTGGTGGAAAGCGGAATGTCGAGCGCGAGTTGCCGCACCTCCTGGTGCTGGTAGTCGAGCGCGGTGAAGAACCAACTGTTCCACTCCGCGTCCCAACGAAGCGCCAGCGTATCGGCATAGCCTTCGGCGCCGAAGCGCAACTGGTTCGGCTGCAGCCCGACGATGCCGATCGGCGCAAGGGTGGCCACGTCGAAGTTGAGACCGTCGCGCATGGCGGCCGCGCGCAGCCAGTGCCCTTCAGCGGGCGCCCAGGCGATGCCGATTTTCGGCTCTAGCCGAACATCGCCACCGTTGACGCCTTCGATGTAGCGGGCAAAGAGGGCGCCTTCCGTCTTCAGGTCGGGCGTGATTTCGTAGATCGTGTCGATATAGGCCTTGGCGACGGTCTGTGTCGCGGACGTCGAACCGGATGCGATGACCGGCACATTGCTGCTGCCGGTGCTGACGCCCAACGGATCGAAAATATCAAACGACTGCGATGACCTGACGACACCGCCTTCGATGCCGTAGCGCCAGGTGAAATCGCCGTCGCCGTAAAGGTGATTGACGGCGGCGATATAGGTTCGCTGCTTGTCCTCGCTTCGGCTGGTGGCAATATCTGGAAAGCGCGGGTCCGTGAGCCTCACCCGCTCGTTTTCCGTGGTGGACTGATCGGAGAAGAAGAACGCCGCATTGGCGATGTTGCGGTAGTCGAAGGTGTGGCTCCAGGCCACGCCCGAGAGCAGTCGCGAGGAATCGTCGTCGCTCAGTCCGTCGAGCTTGAGAGGGGCGGCGCGGGGATCCGGGATGTCGAAAATACTGCGTTTGTCGTCGAGATCGCCGTAGTTGGCATAGGCGACGACCCTGTCATCCGGCGTCGGCGTGGCCGTCACGTAGCCATTGCCGCCAAGCAGGCGCGCTTCCCGCTCGATCGCCAGTCCATTGCCGATATCGATCGTATCTTGGGGTTTCTCCCAATGGACATTGCCGTAGACGCTGATCGGGAAGGGCGAGAACGTCAGTCCGCGCAGTTCCGCTTCGCCGATCCCGCCCTCATGGTCGCTGTCGGCGATGATGCCGCCTGCGACCGCGGCCTCGAAGAACGGCCGCTGGACGAGGTTTGCCGTGCGCTCGCGGCTTGCCAGCATATGCGGCTCGATCAGCAGCCCCTGGAAGAAGGCGGAGAAGCTCTGCGGATTGGCGGTGTTGACGACCGGGCTGCCGTCGAAATCATAGGTGTTGAACAGCGGATTGACGCTGCCGCGGATGGCCTGGTCGACATAGCTCGATCCCGTGAACGGATCGAAGACCACATCGCCGTAATATTGCCCCCAGGCGTTCAGTCCCTGCAGGCGGAAGGCGTCGTTGAGCGTCGACCCGGCGTCCTGGTTGGCGCCGAGCGGGGCGCTCTCGCCGCCGCGCGCCCGCGTCCTGCGCATGATCTCCTGCGCATATCGGATCGCCGCATCGGAATCGTATTCGTCGATCGCAATCGCGGTCCGCACGGTCGCGACGACAGGGTCATTCGGATCGAGCCGGTCGGCATTGTCGAGCGCCTGGGCGGCCGGGATTCGGTCGCCCTTTTCATAGTGCGCCGCCGAGAGCAGCAATTGTGCGTTGGAATAGGCGGGGTTGGCCGTCGAACCGGCCAGGAGATCGTCGATCGCCTTGTCGATTTCGCCGTTCTGCAAATGGTATCGGCCGCGCCCGACGAGCACGAGGTCGAAAGAGGGGTCGATCGCAAGCGCCGCGTCGATCTCCCGTTTCGCCTCGACGAGCCGCATTTCATCCAAATACTGGTAGGCCAGGTTGGCGTGGTAAAGCGGATCGGCAGGATCGAGTTCAACGGCTCTCTTGAATGCTTGCTCGGCGCCGCGATTGTCGCCACGGTCGCTCTTTGCCAGGCCCACCCAGTTCCAGAGCGACGGGTCGCCCGGCGTGATTTCCAGGGCCCGCTCGAGATCCGCCAGCGCGCCCTCCCGGTCGTTTTCAATGAGCAAACGATACTTGGCGCGCGATTCCAGCGCGGTCGGATCATCAGGATCGTTCGCAAGCGCCTTTTCGATGCCGGCGCGCGTTTCGCCTCGATCGTCGAGCAGCATCGCGAATTGCGCCCGGGCCGCCGGAAGGAACGGATCGTCCGGATATCGCCTTTCCGCCTTCTTGATCGTGTCGATCGCTGCTCGAATGTCGGTGCGAAAGCCTGCGGTCCAGGCGGCAGCGAAGGCGCCATAGGCACCCGTTGCCTGAGACGGTGGCTCCTCGATCCGGTCCGGGTCAGCGAGAGCGCGTGCAAAATAGCCGCCGAAGGCCGCAACGGACCGGCGGTCTGCGTCAAGCCCCGGGGCTGCCTTTTCGAAGAGCTGTGCCGCATCGCCGTAGCGGTTTTCGGAGCCGGCAATCAGCGCTTCGACGAGATAGGCGCGCGCGGCTTGAGACCGGTTGAGGCCGAGGCGTCGGGCCTGTTGAAGGGCGGCCGTGGCCTGGGACCGCCCGTCGAACCGCAGCTGGATTTCAGCCAGCGTCAGCCAGTCTTCGGCCGAGCGCGACGCTTCCGGCCGGGCTTCGATCCGGTCGCGCGCATTGCGCATGTCGCGCACCTTAAGCGGGGTTGACGGCATCAAGGCAAAGGCGTCGCGCAAGGACAGATGGAAGAGCATCTGTTCGCGGTCCTTCGGCGTCACGATCACGATCTTGGTCGGCGCCTTCCCGATCGCGGCAACAGCGCCTTCGCCCTGCTTCACCGTGACGCTGCCGAGGTCGTTGCTGAGTTCGACCACGCCCTCGAGCACGGTCAGGGAGGTCGTGTCGCCGGCGACCGTCAGCGTCCAGTCGGTTCCGCGTATGGCGGCCGTTGCCGCCGGCGTGTCGATCGTCAGGCCCTGGCCACCCCGTTCCGCCCGCGCCCAGATCGTGCCCGACTGCAGTTCGAGACTGGTATCGCTGCCCGCGCCCGTATTCGTCCCCATGCGCTTGACGCGCAGCGCCGTGTTGCGGCCGAGTCGGATCTGGGTGTGGTCAGAGAAAAGCACCGCCAGCGCCCCGGTCGCATTCGTGCGCAGGATATCGCCGGACAAAAGGTCCTGTGCGAGATCGACGAAACGCCAGCTCGAAACGTCGACGAAGCGCACTTCCTCACCGGATTTGCGGGCAATCACCGATCCGGCGACGGGCGGTGTTCTTTGAACCGGCTCCGCCAAGCCTAGGCCCGGACAGAGGATTGCCACTGTCGCAAGCAGTCCCCGAAGCCGTTGCCGCCCCATCTTCGTTCCCGTCTCCGCCCCACCGTGATTCAGTGAATTTCGATCAGCGTAAAGTCAATAGAATTCGAATATTCTTAATTAAGCTCAGGTTGATGCGCCTCTCCTCAGCGGCAGAGCTGCAACACTGGGCGCGGAACGAGCGAGCACGGCCTGCATTCTCATTGGCGGCGGGAAATTGGGAGGAGGGGTTTGTCTAAAATACAATATTCGAAAAGGCGATTTTAGAAGTATATTTTCTTGTAATGGTTGTGCACTCCATGGCTGCATCGGCGCGCGCCATGCCAGCAGTGGCGGAACCAAATATAATGAGGAGAGAGTTTGTGTTTGCGATCAAAGGAATTGGAAAGATGATCACCTCGATTGGAGGGAGCATGCCGAAGCCCCCGATTTCTTCATTTTCGCCGACGAATTTGACGTCGCTGAACCCGCTGTCGAAAGCGCTCTCGGCCTCGCTCGGTGGGGTCGGTCCGCTGGCGACGACGCCAGGCCTGATTTCCAGGTTTTCCAGTCTGGATCTGGCGGGAAACAAGGCGTTGGCCGCAAATCCGGCGCTCCGCGACGCCCTTCTCGGGCTGCAAAAGCAGACTGCAGCGGGTAGCGCAAAGGCCGTTACCAACGCCTATTCGAAGTTCTGATAAGGATACGCTGTCGCGCGAGCCCCGCTGGGGCTCGCTTCCCGCGCTGCCCTCGATTCAAGGGAGGAGAGAGCGACCCTTGCGGGCCCGATAGGGGACGTCGCCGCGGCGGCGCCTCAAACCGAAGACTTTACCCGTTCCCAGGCGTTGGTGAGATGGCGGCAGAGAACCTCCGAGAGCCGGTCCTTGTCGCGTGCTTCGAGCGCGAGGATCATCTCGTCGTGCTCGCCAACGGAGGCGGCCCATTTCTCCGGGCCTTCGTGGCCGATGAAGCGAATGCGCTTCAGGCGTGTCTGCAGCACGCCGTGCATATCCGCGAGCGGCGCATTGTCCGAGAGCTGGACGATCGCCGAGTGGATCTGCTGATTGAGCTTGTAATACTGTAGCCGCTCGCCGGCCTTGTAGCGGCGGACCATCTCGTCGTGCAGGGCCCGCACTTCGGCGATGCCGGCGTCGCTCGCAGCGTCACAGGCAAGCCGGCCGGCCAGCTCTTCGAGCGTGCGCAGCACGGTCAGCATGTCGCGGATATCCTTGCCGCTGAAGCGCTTGACGACAGCACCTCTGCTCGGCACCAGCTCCACCAGCCCCTCGCTTGCCAAATACTTGATGGCTTCGCGCAGCGGCGTGCGCGAGACGCCGAGCTGCTCGCCGAGTTGACCTTCATGCAGACGCGTGCCGGGCGAGAGATCACCCTCGATGATCATGTCGCGCAGATGCGTGACCAGCGTGTCGTGCAGCGCAGTGCGTCGGATCGGGCCGGGGCCGCCCTCGGGGCGTTTCTCCAGAGAGGTAATTTCGTTCATCGTTTCGCTTCTGCATCTGGCGACTGAAGTGTCGGCCGTCTGTTCCCGTTCGCGCCAATTGAATCAGCGCTGTCTCATTAAAGCATGGAGACGGGCTCCGATATCGTCAACAGAAAATGCTGCATACAGAATACAAAAGACTTGATGCAGAATTTTGAATAACGTATGACGGCTTTCGAAAGAATGAAGTGGAGGACATCTCTCATGACGACCAACGGTGTAGCCGCTACCGGCGCGCGTCCTGTCATCGCGCTCGCTATGGGCGATCCGGCCGGCATCAGCCCGGAACTCACGGCAAAGCTGCTGGCGCTTTCCGATATTCGCGAGGCTGCCCACATCATCACGATCGGCGATCGCCGCATCCTCGATGAAGGCGCGCGCATTGCCGGCGTTACACTCGACCTCGCGTCCTCGACCCTGGAAGGCCTCGATGCCGCCGGAACCGAGCGGCATGTTTTCGTCGACCTCGGTCATCTCGATCCGGCCGACGTCGTTCGCGGCGAGGCGACGCTTGCGGGCGGCACCTTTGCGACCCGCAACTTCCGCGCAGCGCTCGAGCTGGCGCATGCCGGGAAGGCGGAGGCGGTGTGCTTCACGCCCTTCAACAAGAAGGCGATGCGCTTTGCCTATCCGGGCTACGACGACGAGATCCGTTTCGTTTCCGACGTCCTGAGCTTCACCGGCAAGATCCGTGAATTCAACGTTCTCGAGAAGGTCTGGAACGCCCGCGTCACCTCGCACATCCCGATCAAGGAAGTGGCCGACAATCTTTCGGTCGAGGCGATCCTTGCCGAGCTCGAACTGACCCAGAACTGCCTCAAGGAAGCAGGCTACAGCGAGGCGAAGATCGCTGTTGCCGGTCTCAACCCGCACGCCGGCGACGGCGGCAGCTTCGGCATGGAAGAGATCGACATCATCGAGCCGGCCGTCGAAAAGGCCAAAGCGCTCGGCTTCAACGTCGATGGCCCGTTCCCGGCCGACACGGTCTTCGGCCGTGCGCTGAAGGAAGGCTACAACGCCGTCATGACCATGTACCACGACCAGGGCCAGATCGCGATGAAGCTGATCGGCTTTGACAAGGGCGTGACGATGATGGGCGGCCTGCCGTTCCCGCTGTGCACGCCGGCTCACGGCACTGCCTACGACATCGCCGGCAAGGGCATTGCCGACGTCGGCGCCAGCCGCGAAGCGCTGCTTCTGGCCGTGCGCATGGCGAAGAAAAAGGCGGCTCTCGAGGCTGCTGCCTGATTTCGCACGCTTTCAAGCAATAACGGCGCAGGAGGAGGTCTTGCGCCGCAGAACCACATAAACGGGAGGACCCGCATGAAGAATACCGTATCCATCGCATGCATCATGGCAGCCGTTTTCGGCGTTGCCGCTCCGGCCGCCGCTTTCGAGCCCGACCGTCCGGTTGAATTCGTCGTCACCGCCGGTCCCGGCGGCGGCACCGACATCTTCGCGCGCACGATCCAGGCGATCATCGGCAAGTACGAGCTGATGAAGGCTCCGGTCGTCGTCACCAACAAGGGCAGCGCGGGTGGCGCCGAAGGCTTCGTCTACACGGCGACCAACAAGGGCGATGCCTACAAGCTCACCTTCGGCACGAACAACGCCTACCTCCTGCCGGTCCGTGCCAAGGTTCCGTACAAGATCGAAGACCTGACCCCGGTTGCAGCGCTTGCCTCCGACGAGTTCATCCTCTGGGTCAACGGCAAGGCGTCCTACAACACCGCAGCCGACTTTGCCGCCAAGGCGAAGGAAGGCGGCCTGAAGATCGGCGGCAGCCAGTCGAAGGACGTCGACCAGATCTTGACCTCGATGATCAACGAGGCGACCGGCGCGACGATCAACTACATCCCGTTCAAGAGCGGCGGCGAAGCAGCCGTCCAGCTCGCCGGCGAGCACCTCGACGCCAACGTCAACAACCCGAGCGAAAACCTCGGTCAGTGGCAGGCCGGCATGGTCAAGCCGCTTTGCGTCTTCAAGAGCGTCAAGCTCACCAACGACGCCAAGGTTGCTGGCGACAAGGGCTGGAGCGACATTCCGACCTGCAAGGAATCGGGCATCGCCATCGACAACTACTCGATGCCGCGCACCGTCTGGCTGCCGGCTGGCGTTGACCAGGACGTGGTCAAGTTCTATGCCGACCTGATGCGCAAGGTTTCGGAAACGCCGGAATGGGCGAAGTACCTGACCGACACGTCGCAGTCGCCCGCCTACATCGCCGGCGACGACTTCAAGGCCGCCATCGAGATGGACGGCGCTGCTGTCGGCGAAGTGCTGAAGCGCGAAGGTTGGCTCGCCAACTAACAGGCGACGATCGGGACGGGTGCCATCCGGCGCCCGTCATTCGCTTTGAAAGGTCACGATCATGAGCGAGAACGGTGCGAATGGGGTCTCCCGCTTCGCGGTTGAGCTTGGTGTTGCCGCGCTGACCGGCGCCTTCGGTGCTGCGGTCTGCTACGGATCTCTCGATATCGGCGCGGGCTGGACGGAATTCGGTCCCGAAGCCGGCTATTTTCCCTTCTATGTCGGCCTTCTGATCCTTCTCGGAAGCGTCGCCAATGCGATCCACGCCCTCGTGAAACATCGCGGGTCCGGCGAGATCTTCATCGACGGCCACCGCGCCAAGGTGGTGACGTCGTTCCTGCTGCCGCTGGTCGCCTTTGCCGGCGTATCCGCCTGGCTCGGCCTTTACGTTGGCACGGCGCTCTATATCGCCGGAACGATGCTCTTCCAGGGGCGCTACAAATGGTGGATCGCGTTGCCGTCGGGTATCGCCGTTTCGCTGTTTTTCTTCATCATTTTCGAGTTCGGTTTCAAGGTTCCGCTGCTCAAGGGACCGATCGAGCACTGGTTCGGGATGTATTGATCCCGACCGCCCAAGGGCATGTCGCGCAAGCGCGCACGGCGCTCTTGCGCTAACGACAAGCAAAAAATCAAAGACTTAAAGCGCAGGGAGCGGACCTCAAGGATCGTGACGCGCTTTAAGCCCCGGGAGGAATGACATGGAAAATATCGGTCTTCTGATCGATGGCTTCGGCCACATCCTCAGCTGGAACCATATCCTGCTGATGATGATCGGCGTCACGCTCGGCATTCTGGTCGGCGTGCTGCCCGGCCTCGGCGCGCCGAACGGCGTTTCGCTGCTTTTGCCGCTGACGTTCTCGATGGATCCCATCTCCGCCATCATCCTGCTCTCCTGCATGTACTGGGGCGCACTCTTCGGCGGATCGACCACATCGATCCTGTTCAACATTCCCGGCGAACCCTCGTCGGTGGCGACCACGTTCGACGGCTACCCCATGGCCAAGGCCGGGCAGGCGAGCCGGGCTCTGACGCTCGCCTTCGTTTCCGCCGGCATCGGTGCGCTGGCCGGCGTCGTGATGATCACGCTGCTTTCCGGTTGGGTCGCGAACTTCGCGCTGCGGTTCTCGTCGCCGGAATATTTCGCGGTCTATTTCCTGGCCTTTGCAAGCTTCATCTCGATGGGCGCGCAATCACCCTTCAAGACGCTCGTCTCGATGATGCTCGGTTTTGCGCTTGCATCCGTCGGCATGGACACGATCTCGGGCGACCTGCGCCTGACCTTCGATATCCCGAGCCTGATCAAGGGCGTCAGCTTCCTGATCGCGGTCATGGGTCTCTTCGGCATCGGCGAACTGCTGCTGACGACGGAAGAAGGCCTGCGCTTCGAAGGCATCAAGGCGCGCGTCAAGCTCGTCGAGATCGGCCGCACGCTGGTCGAGATCCCGCGCTACTGGTTCACGATCCTGCGCTCGACGATCATCGGCATCTGGATGGGCATCACGCCCGCCGGCCCGACCGCGGCCTCCTTCATGAGCTACGGCGTTGCCCGCCGCTCGGCCCGTGACAAGTCGAAGTTCGGCAAGGGCGACCCGCGCGGCGTCGTTGCACCCGAGACCGCCGACCACTCGGCCGGTACCTCGGCGCTGCTGCCGATGCTGGCGCTCGGCGTTCCCGGCTCGGCAACGGCTGCCGTCATGATGGGCGGCCTGATGATCTGGGGCCTGACCCCCGGCCCGATGCTCTTTACCGAGCGGCCGGACTTCGTCTGGGGCCTGATCGCGTCCATGTATCTCGGCAACGTCGTCGCCGTCTTCCTGGTGATCGCCACCGTGCCGCTCTACGCCTCGATCCTGCGCGTGCCCTTTGCGATCATCGGCCCGATCATCGTCGCCGTCATCTTCTCCGGCGCCTATCAGGTGGCGAATTCGGTCTCTGATATCTTCATGGTCATCGGCTTCGGTGTGCTCGGCTATGTCTTCAAGAAGCTCGACTACCCGCTGGCGCCGCTGGTTCTGGCCATGGTGCTCGGCGACAAGGCTGAGGACGCCTTCCGCCAGTCGATGCTTCTATCCGGCGGCACCCTGAACATCTTCTGGTCAAACCCGCTGGTTTCCTCTCTGATGGCGCTTGCTCTTGCCCTTCTGCTGTCGCCGCTTGTCTTCGGGCTGATCGGCCTCACCCGCAAGCGCAAGCAAGATGCGGCCACGCCGCATGGCGACGGCAGCGCGGCGGCTTGACGGAGCCGCCGCACCCCAAACGAGCGCATCGGAAAAACGCGGCGCGGGCCCCCTTCGGGACTGCGTCGCAAGAATGAGTGAGGAAAACCATGGCGAAGCCATCGCGCAAATGGACCCGTGAAACCTGGCCGATCGCGGCCGCGATGATCCAGTATCCGAACGTGCTAGCAGACGGCAGCTCCGTTCAGGATCAGTCGGTCGAACAATGGGCAGAAACGCTTGCCGATGTCGTCGACGCCGGCTTCACCGAGCTCGACCCCACCGACAGCTGGATCCGGCTCGCCGATCTGTCGGCCTCGCGCCGGGATGACTTCGTCAAGCTGACGCGAGACCTCGGCCTTTCCATGCCTGCAATCTCGACGGCGCGTCGTAGCGTCATCGATCCGGAACATGGCGACGAATATCTCGCCTATGGGCATCGGGTCATCGACACGGCCGCGGCGATCGGCGCGGGCTCGGTCTCCTTCGGCTTCTTCGGGCCCTTGACCGACGCCCAGAAGAAGGCGCTCTGGTTCTGGACCGTCGATGGCGTCAAGAACCCGGAAGATCCGGCAATCTGGAGACAAGCGGTTCAGCGCATCCGCGAACTCGGTCGCCATGCCGAGGAACTCGGCATCGAGCTCGCGCTCGAAATGTACGAGGACACCTATATCGGCTCGGCCGATAGCGCTGTGCGCTTCGTCACCGATGTCGGCCTTTCGAACGTCGGCATCAATGCCGACCTCGGCAATCTCGTGCGCCTTCACCGTCCGGTGGAGCACTGGCAGCCGATGATGGCCAAGGTTGCACCCTTTGCCAAATACTGGCACGTCAAGAACTACTACCGCACCGAGGATGAGACCTCGGGCCTGGTGGTTACTCATCCGGCGCCGCTGGAGTTCGGCGTCATCAACTATCGGGCGGCGATTCGCATGGCCTTGGCGCATGGCTTCGACAGCCCGTTCCTCTGCGAGCATTACGGTGGCGACGGGCTCTCCGTCAGCGCCGCCAATCGGGACTATCTGAGGCGTATCCTGCCTCGCGACTAAGGGAAGAGACGCGATGACCACAATCTTTGACGCACCGGAAGAATTTGCGACCACCGCGCTTGCCGGATTCAGCTCGATCTACGCGCGCAACGTCCGTCTCGTGAAGGGCGGGGTCGTGCGCTCGACCAAGGTGCCGAAGGGCAAGGTCGCCGTCGTCGTTGGCGGCGGCTCCGGCCACTATCCGGCCTTTGCCGGCTATGTCGGCCCGGGTATGGCGGATGCCGCCGTGGCAGGCGATGTCTTTGCCTCGCCGTCAACGGCGGCCGTTGCCCGCGTCTGCCGGGTGGCCGACCAGGGCGGCGGCGTGTTGCTTGGCTTCGGCAACTATGCCGGCGACGTCTTGAATTTCGGCGTTGCCGCCGAGCGCCTGCGGGCCGAAGGCATCGACGTGCGCATCGTGCCGGTGACGGATGACGTCGCCAGCGCGTCGGCTGAAACGCCGGCCGAGCGCCGCGGCATCGCCGGCGACCTCGTGGTCTTCAAGGTTGCTGGGGCTGCTGCCGAAGCGGGCCTCAATCTCGATGAGGTCGAGCGCGTCACCCGTCTTGCCAACGACCGCACCGTCTCCTTCGGCGTTGCTTTCGGTGGCTGCACGCTTCCGGGCGCCAAGGGACCGCTCTTCACCGTGCCGAAGGGCGAGATGGCGCTTGGTCTCGGTATCCACGGCGAACCGGGCATCCGCGAAGAGAAGATGGTTTCGGCGACAGAATTCGCCAAGCTGCTCGTCGGCAAGCTGCTTGCCGAGCGGCCGGCCGACGTGAGCAAGGTCGCACCGCTTCTGAACGGCCTCGGCTCGACCAAGTATGAAGAACTCTTCGTGCTTTGGGTCGCGATCGAAAAGGAACTGAAGGCGGCCGGCCTCGAGATCGTCGATCCGGAATGCGGTGAATTCGTCACCAGCCTCGACATGCAGGGTTGCTCGCTGACGCTGATGTGGCTGAACGACGAGCTCGAGACCTACTGGCGCGCTGCCTGCGATGCGCCGGCGCTGCGCAAAGGCGCAATCATCGCCACGGAACCCGCGACCGATACGCTCAAGGACGATGACGAAGCGATCTCCTTCGCGCCGGCTTCCGAGGCTTCCCGTCAGAGCGGCGTGTGCATTGCGCGGCTGATCGGCGAAATGGCCGAAGCGCTGAAGCAGGCGGAAGACGAGCTTGGTCGCATCGACGCCTTTGCCGGTGACGGCGACCACGGACAGGGTATGCGCCGCGGTTCGGCGGCGGCCGACGAAGCGGCAAAGGCCGCTGTGGCTGCCGGCGCAGGTGCCGCCAGCGTGCTGGCGGTCGCGGGCGATGCCTGGGCGGACCGGGCCGGCGGCACGTCGGGCGCGATCTGGGGCCTGCTGCTGCGCGCCTGGAGCAATGCCTTCAACGATGATGCAGCCCCGAGCGATGCCGCTATTGTCGACGGCGCCCGCCGTGCGCTCGATGGCGTGACCCGCCTGGGCCGCGCGCGTATCGGCGACAAGACGCTGGTCGATGCGCTGGTGCCTTTCGTCGAGACCCTCGAGCGCGAGTTTGCCGCCGGAAAGCCGCTGATCGAGGCATGGCAGGCGGCGGCAAAGGCTGCGACCGAAGCGGCCGAAGCCACGTCCAGCCTGACGCCGAAGCTCGGCCGTGCACGGCCGCTCGCCGAAAAGAGCATCGGCCATCCGGACGCTGGCGCCGTTTCGCTGGCGCTGACGGCTCGCGTTGCCGCCGATGTGCTGGCGCAGGCCGCAAAGGCCTGAGATTAATTGTCTCCTCCGATCGGGCGGCGTCGCCGCCCGATCGGAAACCTCTCCCGATGTGACCGCCTCCCTCTGCGCCGTTCGGCGCCGCCGTCACACGATGTCGCGCCAGAACGCGTTGGCAGAAGGCTCAAGCCCCGCCTTTCGTGGCTTTTTCAACACTATCTGCAGTCATTGTTGGGGAAACCCGACCAATTTTATCATCTGCTAAAAGCTTGCCACGGAATTGCCCGATCGCGGGCTATGGCTTTGTTTTCCTGCAGCGTGCGCTATGTTTTTGAGTTCGCGTGCCGCCGGTCAAATGACAATCATTTCTGACGTTCCGAGAAGGAGACAAGAATGAAAAAGAGTTTTGCCGTGAAGGTGTCCGCAGCGTCTCTGGTTCTCGCTGGCGCGATCGCCGCAAACGCAGCCGATCTCGCGACAGTTCAACCGCAGCCTGAGCCCGACACCAGCAATGGCGTCAAGATCGGCTACCTCGACTGCAATATCGCCGGCGGTGTCGGCTATGTGCTCGGGTCGGCCAAGGAAGTCGATTGCGTCTTCCGCTCGACCATGGGCGCCGAAGCGTCCGACCACTATTCGGGCGCCATCCGCAAGATGGGCGTCGATGTCGGCTTCACGACGCAAAGCCGCCTGATCTGGGCCGTGTTCGCCCCGACCGCCGGCTACCACCGCGGCTCGCTCGGCGGCCTCTATCAGGGTGCAACCGCGGAAGCGACCGTCGGCGCCGGTATCGGTGCCAACATCCTCGTCGGCGGCACCTCTGGGTCGATCCACCTGCAGACGATCAGCGTGACCGGTCAGATCGGCCTCAACCTGGCCGCAACCGGCACGTCGATGACGCTGACGGCCGTCAACTAACGTCCGGCGGCGGGCCGCTGCTCCTCCCATGGCTGGCTCGACGGGACGCATATGACAACAAAGGCACCGCACACTCAGACGAGCGTGCGGTGCCTTTGTATTTTGCGCTGTTGCCATCCTCCGATTCGCGGTTAAGGAAGACCAGCGGGAGTTGGCGCCATAAGAGCGAATGTCGAGGGACCGGATTGAACAGAAGCCTTTGCTTTGGGCTGATTGCCCTTTGTCTCGCAAGTGCGCCGCACACCGCCTCGGCGGAATGGCAAGCGGTCGAAAAGGAAGCGCTCTACACCGTCAACGGACAGACGGGCGCGGAGCTCTATGCCTCGATCGGCGAGCGCGGCCCCAAGGCTGGTATCGGCAGGGCGATCGCCCACACCAACTTCAAGCTGACCTGGACGCGAAAATACGAAGAGCAGGGCGGCGCCTGCGTGCTGACGGTGGCAAAACCGAAGCTGATCATCACCTACACCCTGCCGAAACCGGCAAAGCCGCTGCCTTCAGGCACGCGCGAAAACTGGGACGTCTTCATCGACGGCGTACGCAAGCACGAGCTCGTACATGGTGACTTCATCAAGGAGATGGTGCACGCGATCGAGCAGGCAACGTTGGGGCTGACCGTTCCCGACGATCCGAAATGCCGCAAGATCAGGACAGTCATGACCGAGCGTCTGGGTGCGCTCTCGCAGGCGCAACGCCAGCGCAGCCGCGATTTCGACCAGGTGGAACTGACGGATGGCGGCAACATTCACCAGTTGATCCTGAGGCTGGTGAACGGGCCGTAACCGCCGCGTTCTCAGTTCGAAAAGGCGCCGAACCTCTGCCCGGCGCCGTATCACTCAGGCGTAACGCACCAAAAATTCCTCGGCCGTCAACTCGCGGAAGTCGTCGAGTGCGCGGCGCAGGCGCTGGTGGTCCCAATCCCACCAGGAAAGCGCGTCCATGCGCTCGCCGACGCCTTCGTTGAAACGGTCGCGGATGAGCTTCGCCGGGACGCCGCCGACGATGGTGTAGGGCGCGACGTCCTTCGAGACCACCGCACCGGCACCAATGACGGCGCCGTTGCCGACGGTGACGCCCGGCAGAATTGTGGCGCCGTGGCCGATCCAGACGTCATGGCCGATCGTCACCCGGTTCGACCGCCGCCAGGCGAAGAGGTCGTGGTCGAGTTCGGTATCATCCCAGTAGTTCGGTGCGCGATAGGTGAAGTGGTGCAGTGTCGCGCGCCAGGTCGGGTGGTTGGTGGCGTTGATGCGCACGGCAGCGGCAATGTTGACGAACTTGCCGATCGTCGCGCACCAGATAGAGCCGTCCTGCATGATGTAGGAGTAGTCGCCGAACTCGACCTCGTCGAGCCGCGAGCGCTCCTGCACTTCGGTATAGCGGCCGAGCGTCGAATTGTTGACGCTCGCCGTCGGGTGGATGAAGGGCTCGAGCCCGAGCTTCTGGCTCATGCGGCAGCCTTTCTGGGCGAGAAGGCCGAAACGTCGAGGATGCGGTCGGCAACCGCGTCGCGCACTTCTTCGTCGTGGAAGATGCCGATCAGGGCCGTGCCCTTGGCCTTTTTCTCGGCGATCAGCTCGACCACGACCGCCCGGTTCTTCGCATCGAGCGAAGCGGTCGGCTCATCGAGCAGAAGGATCTTGTGGTCGGTGATGAAGCCGCGGGCGATGTTGACGCGCTGCTGCTCGCCGCCGGAGAAGGTTGCCGGCGGCAGGCTCCAGAGTTCGCGCGGCAGGTTCAGCTTGTTCAGCAGTTCGGCCGCATGGGTGCGGGCCTCTTCGAGCGGCATGCCACGAGCCTGCAGCGGCTCGGCGACGATGTCGAGCGAGGAGACGCGCGGCACGACGCGCAGGAACTGGCTGACATAGCCGAGCGTGGTGCGCCGGACTTCAAGCACGGTGCGCGGCTCGGCGGTTGCGAGGTTCACCAGCTTGCCGTCGTGATCCATCAGGATCTGGCCTTCGTCGACGCCATAATTGCCGTAGAGCATTTTCAGGATCGAGCTCTTGCCGACGCCGGAGGGGCCGCCGAGAACGACGCATTCGCCCGCCTTCACCGAGAAGGAGACGTTGGCGACGACCGGCCGGCGGATGCCGTCGCGCAGGTGCATGGTGAAGCTTTTTGCAACTTCGGAAACAACAAGGGGCGTAGCCATGATCAGACCTGCAAAATCGAGGAGACGAGAAGCTGGGTGTAGGGCTCGCGCGGATCGTCGAGCACGCGGTCGGTCAGCCCCTGTTCGATGACGGCGCCATCCTTCATCACCATCATGCGGTGCGAGAGGAGACGGGCGACGGCGAGGTCGTGGGTGACGATGATGGCGGCAAGGCCGAGGTCATGCACGAGACCACGCACCAGATCGAGCAGGCGTGCCTGAACCGAAACGTCGAGGCCGCCGGTCGGCTCATCCATGAAGACGAGGCGAGGGGAGGTGACGAGGTTTCGGGCGATCTGTAGGCGCTGGCGCATGCCGCCCGAGAAGGCGCGCGGCTGGTCGTCGATGCGGTCGATGCCGATTTCAACCCGTTCCAGCCAGTCGCTGGCGGTGGCGCGGATATTGCCGTAGTGGCGATCGCCGACGGCCATCAACCGCTCGCCGACATTGGCGCCGGCAGACACGGTCATGCGCAGGCCGTCGGCCGGGTTCTGGTGCACGAAGCCCCAGTCGGTACGCATCAGGAAGCGGCGCTCGGCTTCGCCCATGCGGGCGAGGTCACGGTACTGACCGTCGCGCATGTGGTACTCGACGATGCCGGAGGTCGGCATCAGACGGGTCGAGAGGCACGACAGAAGTGTCGTCTTGCCCGAGCCGGATTCGCCGACGATGGCGAGCACTTCGCCCGCATAGAGCTCGAAGGAAACGTTGCGGCAGCCGATGCGGCTTCCGTAGAACTTCGAGACGTCGTTCACTTTCAGAAGCGGGAGCGTACTCATTCTGCGGCTTCCTTTCGGGCAAGCATGTGACCTGCATGGCCGCAGGCGCGGCGGTCTTCGCAATGATCGGTGTCGGAGCAGACGAACATGCGTCCGCCCTTGTCGTCGAGGATCACCTCGTCGAGATAGACGTCCTCTGCGCCGCAGAGCGCGCAGGGCTTGTCGAACGTTTGGATCTCGAAGGGATGGTCGTCGAAATCGAGGCTGACGACTTCGGTATAGGGCGGCACGGCATAGATCCGCTTTTCGCGGCCAGCGCCGAAGAGCTGGAGGGCTTCCGACATGTGCATCTTCGGATTGTCGAACTTCGGCGTCGGCGACGGGTCCATCACGTAGCGACCCTCGACCTTGACCGGATAGGCGTAGGTCGTCGCGATATGGCCGTTGCGGGCAATGTCCTCGTAGAGCTTCACATGCATCAGCCCGTATTCCTCGAGTGCATGCATCTTGCGCGTCTCGGTCTCGCGCGGCTCAAGGAAGCGCAAGGGTTCCGGAATCGGCACCTGGTAGACGAGTGTCTGACCCTCGGAGAGCTTCTCCTCCGGGATGCGGTGGCGCGTCTGGATGATCGTCGCCTCTTTCGTCCGGGTGGTGACGGCAACGTCGGCGACCTTCTGGAAGAAGGCGCGGATCGAGACGGCATTGGTGGTGTCGTCGGCGCCCTGGTCGATGACCTTCAGCACGTCCTGCGGTCCGAGGATCGAGGCGGTCACCTGGACGCCGCCGGTGCCCCAGCCATAGGGCATCGGCATTTCGCGGGAGGCGAAGGGCACTTGATAGCCGGGAATAGCGATCGCCTTCAGGATCGCGCGACGGATCATCCGCTTCGTCTGTTCGTCCAGATAGGCGAAATTATAGGTAGCAAGGTCGTTCATCGCCGATTACCCTTGAGTGTGTCGACCGCTGATGGGGTCAGGATTTGAGCGAGATTTTCGTTTGGGTGGTTGGAATCTTCGTGGTGTGTTCCGCGGTCGCAGGCCTGTTCGGCATTGCCCGCCGGGAGGCGCGAGAACCGGACAGCCGAGCGCACAACAACGACGGCGGGGGCCACGCCGGTGGCGTCCATGCCGGTGATGGCAGCGATTGCGGCGGCGGGGACGGTGGCGGCGACTGAGCCGTTAAGACTGGAGAAAAATCCGATCATTCGGCCGCCTCCCGCTGTTCCTTCGACGCCTCGCCCGAATTCGCGGCGTCGTAGTCGCGGCGCATACGGCGGACGAGGTCGAGTTCGGCCTGGAAGTCGACATAGTGCGGCAACTTCAGGTGCTCGACGAAGCCCGTCGCCTGGACGTTGTCGGCGTGCGAGATGACGAATTCCTGGTCCTGGGCGGGGGCGACGATGTCCTCATTGAATTCGTCGGTCCGCAGTGCCCGGTCGACCAGCGACATCGACATCGCCTTGCGTTCGCTCTGGCCGAAGACGAGGCCATAACCGCGGGTGAACTGCGGCGGCTGCTTGGCAGAGCCCATAAACTGGTTGACCATCTGGCATTCGGTGACGCGGATCGAGCCGAGCGAGACGGCAAAGCCGAGTTCCGGCAGGTCGAGCTCGACCTCCACTTCGCCGATGCGGACTTCGCCGACGAAGGGATGGGTGCGGCCGTAGCCACGCTGGGTGGAATAGGCGAGCGCCAGCAGGAAGCCTTCGTCACCGCGGGCGAGCGCCTGCAGGCGGAGGTCCCGGGCCATCGGAAACTCCATCGGCTCGCGGGTGAGGTCACCCATGACGTGGCCTTCGGGCATCTGGCCGTCACCCTCGATCAGGCCTTCGCCGTCGAGAATGTCGGAAACGCGCATCACGTGTTCGCCGGGCTCCTTGACCGCCGGTTCTTCGACAGCCTCGTCAGCGATGAGCGACGGGTCGAGCAGGCGGTGGGTGTAGTCAAAGGTCGGGCCCAGCAGCTGACCGCCCGGCAGATCCTTGTAGGTCGCCGAAACGCGGCGCTCAACCTTCATGTTGGCGGTATCGACTGGCTCGGAATAGCCGAAGCGCGGCAGCGTCGTGCGGTATGCGCGCAGGATGAAGATCGCTTCGATCATATCGCCGCGCGCCTGGCGCACGGCAAGCGCTGCGAGCGTGCGGTCGTAGAGCGAGGCTTCCGCCATCACCCGATCGACGGCAAGGCCGAGTTGCTCGACCACCTGGTCGATGGTGATAGAGGGAAGATTGCGGTCGCCGCGGCGGCGATCGGCGAGAAGGCGGTGGGCATTGGCAATGGCGGCTTCCCCGCCCTTGACGGCTACATACATGGCTCACGCCTCCTTGAGCGAAAGACGGGTGGTGCGCGGCAGGCAGACGAGCTTGTCGCCGGCCGTCAGCACGAGATCGACGCCGCGCGGAAAAATCGCGCGATTGGCCGTCCAGAATTCAAGGAAGACGTCCGGCAGCCCCTTCACCGCAACGTCCGTTACGTCCTTGATACCGGGGCCCTTGGCGGTCAGCACCGGCCCGCCGGTCAGCGCCTCGACTTCGATGACGAGCGTCGTCGAGCGGTCCGGATATTCCTGCGTGCCGAGCGAGAACTGGTCGAAACCGGGGAAGGCTGCGCCCTTTTCGATGAAGGCAAAGCGCGCGTCGGTCTTGCTGGTGGTAAGTGGAGCACCCGTGTGGAAGGCGATCCACTGCGGAACGGCCGATTTGGAAAGCGCCGGCGTCAGCCAGACGGGGGTGTCATGGTCGCACAAGGTCAGCGCCACGGCGCCGGCGGCCGCAGCGAGCGGAACGGGGGGCGTGCTGGTCGCGCCAAGGCGCTTGATCGTGCCCGGACGTGCAAAGCCATCCATCAGGTCACGGAAGACGGACTGGGCTGCAAAGACCGGATCGGCAAAGGCGCCGGCATAAATCTGCGATTGGCTGGCCATCAGTCGTCTCCCCGGACCATGGTGAAAAAGTCGACGCGGGTGGCCGCGGTCTCCTCCGCCTTTCGGCGTTCTTCCTGGGCAAGCCGGTCGGCCACGCGGCCAAGCAGGGCCTCGACGCCCACCCTGTCGCCATCACGTTGGGCAAGGGCGTCAAAGATGGCCGCGAGCCGCGCGCGCTGCCGGTCCGTGCCGAGCAACTGCCCGTGGCCGATCTCGCCAGTCGAAAGGCGGATTGTGGCACGCGAAACGGTGGCTTCTCCGAGATTGAAGGCGTCGCCGCCGCCACCGATTCGGCCGCGCACCATGACAAGGCCGGTTTCAGGACCGCGGACCGGATGAACGTCCGGCTTGTCGGCAAGCGCTTCCCAGGCGGCGTTGAGCTCGTCGAGGGTTGCGCGGGCGAGCAGCCCCATGGCCTTCTTGCGCGCCGGATCCGGCGGGCTTTCCTGTTTCAGCTTCGCATCCATAATCTTCACCTCAAATGTCTATTGATCTAGACAACTATACATCTTATACTTTTTCATAACGTCCGCAAATGACAGGCTTGTGACATGCCAATGCGAAAAGATACGGCGATGCGAAAAGTGGTGGAGCGCCAGACCGGCGTCGCCCTCTGGCGGCAGATCGCCGACCGGATCCGCCTGGCAATCAGCAATGGCGATTATGATGCGACCGGCATGGTGCCGCCGGAAACGGTGCTTGCCGGTGAGTTCGGCGTCAACCGGCACACGGTCAGAAGCGCTCTGGCGGCGCTCGCCGAAGAGGGTCTGGTGCGCGCCGTCCAGGGGCGCGGCACGATGATCGAGCGCAAGGAACGGGTGAGTTACCCGATCTCGAAGCGCACGCGCTTCTCGCAAGGTCTCGGGCACCAGGTGAAGGAGATCGGCACGCGGCTGCTCGGCCATGCCGAACTGCCGGCGACCGGAGAGGTCGCAAAGGCGCTTGCTATTGCCCTCGGAGAGCCGGTGATCGAGCTCAGGACCGTCAGCAGTGGCGACGGGCGGCCGCTGTCGGTGTCGTCGAGCTACTATCCGGCGCATCGCTTTCCGCGCATGGCCGAGGAATTCGAACGGCTGCACTCCGTCACCAAGGCCTTTGCAGCCCAAGGCCTGGATGATTACGTACGCGCCTCGACGGAGATCGTCGCCCGGCATGCCGACGCCGAGGAGCTTTCGATGCTGAAGCTCTCGCCCGGCGCAATCGTGCTCGAAGCCCAGTCGATCAACGCCGATCTCGACGGCAAACCGATCGAGTATTCCCGTAGCCGTTTTGCCGCTGACCGGATGAAGCTGCGGATCGAGACGTGAGGTCTCTAAACCGACCTCTGCTGGTCGCGGTCCCGTCTCATCCAACCAGAAGCGTTCCGTTCCCCGTCAGGAAATAAGGCAAGGGCCGCATTTCCGACGCGTTTTTGCCGCATGACCGGAGCCTGCATCAGGAACCGCGCATTCGGGACTTCTCTTGGGGGAGAATGGCAATGGCGACGTGGCGACCCGATCCTTCCTTCTATCCATCACCGCGCATGGCGGCCAAGGCTCCAAAGGAGACGCTCGCCTATGTGGCGGCGTTCGATCCGGAGCGAAGGCGGCCGGATGCAATCGCCGTCGTCGACGTCGATCCGACGTCCTCGAGTTATTCGCAGATCGTCGGGCAGGTCGAGATGCCGAATGTCGGCGACGAGTTGCATCATTTCGGCTGGAACGCCTGCTCTTCGTGCCTGTGCCCCAACGCGCCGCATCCGCATGTCGAGCGCCGCTACCTGGTGGTGCCGGGCCTGCGCTCCTCGCGTCTGCACATCATCGACACCAAGCCGGATCCGCGCAATCCGAAGATCGTGCGGGTGATCGAGCCCGCCGAAATCGCCGAGAAGGCGAACTATTCGCGGCTGCACACCACCCATTGCGGGCCTGAGGGCATCTACGTCAACGCGCTTGCCGATCGCGACGGCAAGGCGCCCGGCGGCATCTTCCTGCTCGACCATCAGAGCTTCGACGTTCTTGGCCAATGGGAAATGGACCGTGGGCCGCAGAAGCTCGCCTATGATTTCTGGTGGCATCTCGGCCACGACACGATGATAACAAGCGAATGGGGCACGCCCGATACGTTCGAGAACGGGTTGGTTCCCGAGGTGCTGCTTGGTTCGAAGTACGGCCGGCGCTTGCATTTCTGGGACCTGCACAAGCGCAAGCACGTGCAGGAGATCGATTTTGGCGAGGAACACCAGCTCGTCTTCGAACTGCGCCCGGCGCACGACCCGACCAAGGCCTATGGTTTCGTTGGCTGCGTCATCAGCCTCAAGGATCTCTCGGCGTCGATCTGGACCTGGTATCGCGACGGCGACAAATGGGCGGTCAAAAAGGTGATCGAGATCCCGGCAGAACCGGCCGATCCGGATCTGCTGCCGCCGGTGCTGAAAGGCTTCAGTGCGGTCGCGCCGCTCGTCACCGACATCGATCTCTCGATGGACGACCGGTTCCTTTACGTTTCCTGCTGGGGCACCGGCGACATGATCCAGTACGACGTCTCCGACCCCTTCGCACCGAAGGAAACGGGGCGGGTCAGGATCGGTGGCATCGTTTCGCGTGCCAGCCATCCGAAGGCGAAAAACGGCGCGCTGAACGGCGGGCCGCAGATGGTCGAGATCAGCCGCGACGGCAAGCGGGTCTATTTCACCAACTCGCTCTATGGCGCCATCGACCCGCAGTTCTATCCCGAAGGCATCGACGGTTGGATGGTCAAGCTCGATGTCGCCGATAGTGGCGGAATAGCCTTCGACGAGAAGTTCTTTGTCGACTGGCCGAAGGGCCATCGTCCGCATCAGGTTCGCCTCGAAGGTGGCGACTGCTCGTCCGATTCCTATTGTTATCCGTGAGGAGGAGGGCGCAGTGCAGCCCGGTCACGAGGAATGACGGCGGTCTGGCCATGGCTCTCGCTCGCCGGCCTCGGCGCCTTTCACGGCCTCAATCCTGCGATGGGCTGGTTGTTCGCCGTGGCACTCGGGCTTCATCGCCAGAGCAGCCGGGTCGTCTGGCTGTCCCTGGCACCCATTGCGGTCGGTCACGCGATCTCGGTCGCGACCGTGCTGGCGGTGTTCGCAGCATTCGGCTCGGTGCTCGATCCGAACACCTTCAGGATCGCTGCGGCGGTGCTCATTCTCGGCGCCGCCGGCTACACCGCCATCTATGGCCATCGCCATCGCGTCCGGATCGGGATGCGGGCTGGCATGGCGGGACTTGCGCTCTGGTCCTTCCTGATGGCGACGAGCCACGGGGCCGGCCTCATGCTGGTGCCGGCGGTGCTCAGCCTCTGTCTTGCAGGTCACGCAGGCGACCTGGCGATGGCAAGTTCGCTGCCGATCTCGCTCGCGGCCGTCGCGGTGCATAGCATCGCGATGTTGACGGTGACCGCCGCGCTGGCGCTTGCCGTCTTCTCCTGGTTCGATCTTGCGGTCCTGCGTTCGGCCTGGATCAATTTCGATCGTCTTTGGTCGCTCGCACTCGGGGCAACCGGCGTCGTTCTTCTCATCCAATGAAGCGCAAGGCAGCCGCCTACTGACGCTGCGATTTCACATAGCCGATATAGCCACGGACATCGGCGGCGGGCTCGGCATAGGCAGGTCCGAGCGTTCGTTCGATGTTCGCCATGTAGGTCTTTGCCCAGTCCGGCAGCTCATAGTCGATCGCGGCCAGGAACTCGAGCGTTGCGGCGAGCCGGATATCGGCGATCGAAGGCTTGGCACTCCCGATGAACGGCTTGTCCCCGATGTAGAACGTGCGGAATACCTCGAGCGGTTCGGCAAGGGCTGCAACCGCCGCCTGACGGGCGATCTCCTTCGTCTCCGCATCGGCATCGCTGCAGCCGACTTCGCCCGCGTAAAGCGGAAAGTTCAGCGCCGGATAGGTTGCGCGGGCGAGATAGGGATAGAACGTGCCGATTAGATAGAACATGGCGCTGTCGATCATCGCGCGTGCCTCTGGTTCCCTCGGGTAGAAGTCATCCAACCCATGTTTGTTGCAGAGGTACTGCATGATCGCGCAGCTTTCCCAAAGCGCGCCCTTGGGCAGGTCCGCCGTCTCGATCATCGGTGTCAGGTGCGAGGGCGCTCGGGCCAGATATTCGGGCGTGCGCGTCTGGCCGTAGACGTCGTTTTCGCTGAAATCGAGATTGGCTGCCCTGAGAAACACGCGCGCCGTCATGTTGTTGACGCTGGGCTTGATGACGTTGAGCTGGATTGCGGACATGGCATTCCTCCCTTTTTAGCGCCATTCGGCAGGTGCTGCTCTTGCTTGAGCCACCTGCGCAAATCGAGCGGCCTTTCCCTGCGCCGACCGATGCTAGCGTCGGCCGTACGGGTCTTTTGCCAGGCGATCGGGCGAAAGCGTGGGTCGCGTGCGCTCGACCAGCGCCTCGATCGCATCGGCAAGGTGAACCTCGGCGATGTTGTAGTCGCCGCGCGCAATCCTGATCTTGTGGGCTTCCATCAACACCTCGGCGTGGCTGTGGCCCGCAGGCGGTTCGAAGCGATAGGACGCCAATTCGACCAGCAATCCAAGCGGATCCTCGAAGTAGATCGAATCCATGAAGCCGCGATCCTTGACGCCGCTGTGCCGGATCTTTCGCTCGTCGAGCCGCTCCACGGCCTGGTTGAATGTCGCGCGCGAAACGGCAAAGGCGATGTGGTGCACGCAGCCCATGTCGGTCGGGGTGCGCTCGGGATCTGGCGTGCGGTTCTCGTCGGTGAAGACCGTGATCAGGCGGCCGTCGCCCGGATCGAAGTAGAGGTGGCTTTCGCTCGCCCGGTCGAGGTTCGGTTGCTCGAAAATGAAGGGCATGCCGAGCAGCCCTTCCCAGAAATCGATCGACGTCTGCCGGTCCGCCCCGACAAGCGTGATGTGGTGAACGCCTTGCGATTGCAGTTTGCGCATAGCCGGCCTCCCCGGATCGGCGGACAATGTGGGCCGAATGGCTCCTGGCCCCGCTTTCCACCGCATGCAATTGTCGCCCGTCGCGGGCAGAAGGCAAGCGCCAATCACGGGGGAATTGGCGGGCGGCGAACGTGTTGTGGCCGGGCAATGCACAGCTTTGAGCCCACCTGATCTTGACCGCCTTCGATTTGGTTGTTTTTCTTGTGCGACGCAATCAAAGACTGTGTCGCGTTGTGTCTGTCGGTCGGCGACGAGGAGGGAAGCATGAAGATCCTGTACAAAGCCGGCGTCGCTGGCCTGTTGCTTCTTTCCGCTGCTGCTCCCGTCAGGGCTGATGGTGATGCGTTTGTCGGACAGTGGCGGCAACTGACCTCCACGGCCGGGCAGTGCGACAAATGCTATATCGGCATCGTCCGTCACGGCGACCTTTTGACCGTGAGCAGCAACAATGGCTGGCAGGCCGTGGCGAACGTCGAGCGTTTTGCCGACCTGCCGCTTGCCGCAGGCAAGGGACAGTGGCAGCCAACCGTTTCCGGCGCCTATGGCGGCAGAAGCTTCGGCATCCAGTTCGTTCGGCGTGGCGGCCAACTGCAGATGTTCATGGTGGTGTCGCGCGGTGATGGCGCGCCCATGTCCATTCGCGCGACCTTTGAGAAGAGGCCTCCTGTCTCCGACGAGGGGCAGCAGCAGATTCACCGCATCTGATCCAATTCGCCGGTCACCGGCCGGCGGCTCTCCTCAAAAGCCGGCAAAGTCTTCATCGTTCGACGACGGTCAACCGCCACTGGTGTCCGAGGCCGCGGCGACTGCAGCCCCATGTCTCAGAGGGTCTCCTTCGACAAGACCCTGCACTGCTGAGCCGTGCCTGAAGAGGATATCCAACGATGCACAGTTTGAAGCTCAGGCCGATCCGCAGCGCGGATCTGCCCTTGCTGGAGGCGCGGCTCCAGCGCGAATTCGACAACCCTGACAGCGGCACAGCCTATCCGAGATGCAAGACGACGGGGGAACTCATCGCCGAGTTCAAGCTCTACGGTTTGGACTGGCGAAGGGAACTGAGAATCCTTGAAGCGGCGGATGGAAGGCCTGTCGCCGCCTTTGGTCTCCTCTATAGCCCCGAGGATCTCGGGAGTAGGACGATGATAAATCGCAGCGAGGCTGCGGTTGCCGTGGGACCCTATCGGTTCGACGAAGCGGCCGTCGCGACCGAGGACGTGCTCGCTTTTATGGAGCGGCTGGCAGGCCGGCGTTTTGGCTTTCTCCGGCTTTGCGTCAGCGCTGCAAATCTCGACCTGCGCGAAATCGTCCTCAACCGAGGCTGGGTGGAGGGGCGCGAAAATCAGGAAATGGGTTGGGTTGCCGAGGGTCAACCGAAGGCGGGAGGGCGTGGCGCCTGGACCGTGCAAAGACTGACTGGCCGTGACGATCCTCGCTTGCCTCAGCTTGCGACTTTGTTGGCAGACCATTTTCAATGGGATGACGACTGCGCCGGTCGGTTGAGGGAATATCTGGCGGAAGGGTATCACGCTGGATATGTGCACGGTGACAACGCCGTTCTCGGTGCGGCGGTCTGGCTGAAGGTCGCGGACACGGATTTCGGGCGGCTAGAGTACTTGGCCGTTGCGCCCGAAGCGCGCCGTCGGCAGATCGGGACCTCGCTCGTCCGGGCGACGTTGGACGATTTGCGATCCGCAGGGTGCAGCGCGGTTTTTCTCAGCATGGATACGTCGGCAACAGCCGCTCGTGCGGTCTACGTGACGCAGGGCTTCGTTCCAACGCTCCGATATTCCACATTCGAGCTTTCGTTCTGACGCCGCGTCTGCCGAAGAAACCGTTTCCGACACGCGTGTTTTGATTTCCGCGACAAACTTTCCTATCTTCCGGTTGCAACATCTGCAGGGTGGATGGAGGACATATGCCGATCGTACGGCGATCGAAGATCAGGCAGCGCCTGCTGATCATGCTTGTCACCGGTGTCGGAGGCATGGCGGCGGCTGCGATTTCCTTTGCTTCGGCGGTTTATGATGCAGCCAATCCGGTTCCCGTGCCGGTCATAGGCAAAGGCCAGGCGGTCGATACGGGCCGGTGGCAAGTGACCATCAACGGCGCCCAGATGTCGTCCCTGCCGCCGACCGGCACGAAACCGTTCGAACCGAAGCGGTTCCTGCTGGTGGATCTCGAAGTCGACAACCAGTCCGTCGCCACGAGCAACGGCTTCATGAACCTGATCACGATCCAGGATGACGCCGCTCCGCTGCAGCCCAAGCCCACCTATTACCTTGCGCGGGACAAATGGATCGCCAGTGCGATCAATCCGAACATGCCGGAAAGACTGGTCGCGGCCTGGGAGTGGCCGGCGGACCGCCCGGAACCGCAGACGCTTTCGCTGGCGATCGGAAAACAGATCTACAAGCCGCGCGACAATCTTTATGGCGCGCCGAATTGGTTCGATGACGGTGAGGCTGCGGTCGTCGAATTGCCGGTCACGCAGGCCTCGGAGACGACGGAGCAATGATGTCGGCTTTCCGTACGCTGCTGCTTTGCGGCCTTGCGATCGCCGCGCTCTATACGATGCGAAACAGCACGCCCGGCTACGGCGACATCACCGCGCCGATCGCCATTCACGGTGCTGTCGGCGAGCGGGCGGAAACGCGCGACTTCGCCTTCGGCGCGGCCAATGTGCATCTGGCGCGCCAGCTCACGGTCGAGAGTTTCGGGCGGGTCAAGGACTACTCCACGTCAGGTGTCTGGCTGATCATCGAGGGCGCGGCCGTTGCCAAGACGGAAACGATGACGTTGATGTCTGCGGAATGGCTGGCGGGCAATGGCCTGCGCTATGCACTGAGCCAGCGGTTTTCGACCGTGCCGGGCTATCTGCCGACGGAGCGGCTCGAGCCTGGCCTGCCGAGGCCCGTGCTGCTTGCCTTCGAGCTCCCCGAGGCCGCCGTCGACAAGGGCACGCTGCTCGTCGCACGCAGTCGTGTGTCGCCGCTCGCCGAGGAACTCTCGATTGTGCTCGGCGACAAGAAGCCGGCCGAGATCAAGCCGACCGTCACCATTGCGCGCAGCGGCAGCGGCGCGCCCTGGACGCTGGCCGCGCGCTGAGGGAGGCAGTCATGAGCGAGAAACGCACCTTCTGGACCTGCCTGCTGGTCCTGATTATCGCGCTGCCACTCGCCTTCGTCGCCCGCGCATGGGACAGCCTTCTTGAGAGCCAATGGCTCGCCGGCGGCAGTGCGGAAATCGTCGTCGAAGATGGGGCAGCGCAGGCCTTCGCCGGCGGGCAATGGAAGCTTATGGATATGCGGCGCCTGCCGCGCACCGACGACGCACGCGTTATTCTCGCCGAATTCGAGGCATCGTCGACCGATCTCGCCGCTTTGTCGAAGGGCGCCTGCCGCGTCCGGCTGATCGACGGCAAAGGACGTCAGTTCGAACCGGTCACCCTGACCGAGCCGATCGTGCGAAAGATGTATCCGGAGGTGGCCGAGCGTCCGCGCTGCAGTGTCCTGGCCTTTGCCGATGCCAAGGCCGGCACGGCCGTCCGCATGGCCGAGAGCTTCATCGTTCCGGCGGAGGCGCGGGATCTTTCGCTCCGGATCGAATATCCAGGCGCCAGTGACGAGACGCTGGTGCTCAAGTGGACGCGTAGTTGATCTCTGCCTTATCGGCCTGACGGGAAACGGCATGTTCGAGCATCGCTGCCAAAAGGGTGATGCGCAGGGAATCGAGCACGATGCCGCCGTTGAGATCGCTGGGACTGCCGATGAAAAGGCTCAAGGCATTGAAAACGAGCCGCCAGTTCGCGAAATCAGCCACGTCCAGCGTCCGTGTGGCCGCATACCAGGCCCAGGCCCCGAGCCAGGAAATGGCATTGTAGGCGACGATGAAAGCGAATAGTGCCGCCAGTCCCGAGCCGAGCGTCAGCTTCAGGCAGGTCCAGATCGGCGCATAACGGGAGCGATAATCGCTGACGAAGTGGTCGAGAAAATCGGCGACCCATTTGCGCAGCGTGCGGGCGCGGCGCGGCTTTGCCGATGCCGGCCGGGCGCGCTGTGTTGCGCTCGAAAGTTCGTAGCCGTTGATGATGGCCGCCATGACCAGCCAGATGACCGGAAGGAGCGCATAGAAGAACAGGCCTGTCGCCTCGCTATTCCAGTCAGGCTTTCTCAGTTCCACCGGCACGAAGGTCTCGGCGGCGTACGCAATGCCGGTGAAGGCGAAGCCGTTCATGCTCAAAAGCTTGCCGGCGCCAAGCCAGGTGATCACCTGGTCCTTCCAGACCGACAGGCCGTAGAGACCGATGAAGATCCAGCTGGCATCTGCGGCCACGATCAGAAGACGCCAGAAGGGCGCTTCGCTCCGTTTGCTCATGCGTTTTGCGCCCCAGCGCAACAGCCAGCAGAACGCGATCGACACGAGAACGCCGCGCGATCCCAGAATATCGAAGAAGTTGGCTTTTTCGCCGAAAGCCACGGCAGCAAGTGCTGATCGCGAATATTCGCGCACGGTATCGCCGAGAAACCCCCAGGCGGCGTAGTAGGCAAAGAACGGCAGCAGGGCAGCGGCTGTGACGGCGAGCAGCCTGCGCTCGGCCATAGGCGCCTTTGTCTCGACAGGCGCCGTCGCCGGTTGCTGGCGGAGCGCTTCGAGTGCCGGCAAGCCCGGTCGAAGGACCATGAACATCAGCACGATGACGACGAGCTTCGCCAGCACGACAAGGGAGAGCGTGACCATGCCACCGAGCGGATGCTGCATCCCGATCCAGACCGCTGCCCGCATCAGGAGGTCGTGCGCGATGGCGCCGCAGGCGCCGATCAGCAGGAGCTGCGGCCAGAAGCGGGCGAAGAGGCGCGCCATCAGGGCAAAGGGTCCGAACACTTCGGCGATCGACGTCATGCCGACACCATAGTTGCGTCGGCCGGTAACGACAACCGCTTGGGGCGAACGGAGGGACAATGCCCTCCGCGTCGCCCGGCATCAGATGTTGCGGCGCTTGCCCTCGATCAGGTCGAGCACGGCGCGGGCCGCGTCGAGCACGTTGGTGCCGGGACCGAACACCGCGGAGACACCATTCTCCATCAGGTAGTCATAGTCCTGGCGCGGGATGACGCCGCCGCAGATGACGATGACATCCTCGCCACCGCGCTTCTTCAGCGCTTCGGCCAATTGCGGCATCAGCGTCTTGTGGCCGGCAGCAAGCGAAGAGACGCCGATGACATTGACCTTGCTCGCAAGCGCCATGTCGGCCGCTTCCTCCGGCGTCTGAAACAGCGGCCCGGCAAGCACGTCGAAGCCGATGTCGCCAAAGGCCGACGCGATCACCTTGGCGCCGCGATCGTGGCCATCCTGGCCGAGCTTGGCGACCATGATCTTCGGCTTGCGGCCGAGTTTCGCCGAGACTTCGTCGAGACGCCCGGAGAGCACTTCGAGTTCCGGCTCGCCCTCATAGGCCTTGCCGTAGATCTTGCTGACGACCTTGGGGGTGGCGGCGTGGTCGCCAAAGGCGCCGCGCATCGCATCGGAGATTTCGCCGACGGTGGCGCGCGCTCGCGCCGCTTCGACGGCGGCCGCCAAGAGGTTGCCTTCGCCGCTCAATGCGACCTTTGAAACCGCAGCAAGGATCTCTTTCACCTTCGCGCTGTCGCGCCGCCGCTTGGTCTCCTCGATGCGGCGGATCTGTGCAGCGCGCACGGCACTGTTGTCGATTTCCAGAATGTCGATCGGCTCTTCGTTGTCGAGGCGGTACTTGTTGACGCCGACGATGATCTCCTCGCCCTTGTCGACGGCGGCCTGGCGGCGCGTTGCCGCCTCTTCGATCAGTCGCTTCGGCAGGCCGGCGTTGACCGCACGGGTCATGCCGCCCATCGCTTCGACCTCCTCGATCAGCGCCCAAGCCTTTTCGGCGAGCTCGTTGGTCAGGCTTTCGACATAATAGGAACCGGCGAGCGGATCGACGACCTTGGTGACACCGGTCTCGTGCTGCAGGATCAGCTGGGTGTTGCGGGCGATGCGGGCGGAAAACTCCGTCGGCAGCGCGATCGCTTCATCGAAGGAATTGGTGTGCAGCGATTGCGTGCCGCCGAGGGCCGCCGACATTGCCTCAAACGCGGTGCGGATGATGTTATTGTAGGGATCCTGCTCCTGCAGCGAGACGCCCGATGTCTGGCAATGGGTCCTGAGCATCAGCGATGACGGCTTCTTCGGCTCGAACTCCTGCATGATCCGGGTCCAGAGCAGGCGCGCCGCCCGAAGCTTCGCCGCCTCCATGAAGAAATTCATGCCGATCGCAAAGAAGAAAGAAAGCCTCCCGGCGAATTCATCGACGTTCAGCCCCTTGGCAAGGGCGGCGCGCACATATTCGCGCCCGTCGGCAAGCGTGAAGGCGAGCTCCTGCACTAGCGTCGCCCCGGCCTCTTGCATGTGATAGCCGGAGATCGAAATCGAATTGAACTTCGGCATCTCCTTCGCCGTATACTCGATGATATCGGCGACGATGCGCATCGAGGGTTCCGGCGGGTAGATATAGGTGTTGCGGACCATGAACTCCTTGAGGATGTCGTTCTGGATCGTGCCTGAGAGCTTGTCGCGCGACACGCCCTGTTCCTCGCCGGCGACGATGAACGAAGCGAGGATCGGGATCACCGCGCCGTTCATGGTCATCGACACCGACATCTCCTCGAGCGGAATGCCATCGAACAGGATCTTCATGTCCTCGACCGAGTCTATCGCAACACCCGCCTTGCCGACATCGCCTTCGACGCGCGGATGGTCGCTGTCGTAGCCGCGATGGGTCGCGAGATCGAAGGCAACCGAGAGGCCCTTCTGTCCCGCCGCGAGGTTCTTGCGGTAGAAGGCGTTGGACGCTTCGGCCGTGGAGAAGCCGGCATATTGGCGGATCGTCCAGGGGCGGCCGGCATACATGGTGGCGCGCGGCCCGCGCACGAACGGCTCGAAGCCCGGTAGTGACGCGAGATGATCGATGCCGTCGAGGTCATCAGCCGTATAGAGCGGTTTCACCGCGATGCCTTCGGGCGTCTGCCAGGTGAGGCTTTCCGGCGCGGCCTTCAGTTCGCGCTCGGCGAGCGTTTCCCAGTCCTTGATGGTCTTTTGGCTCATCGTTAGCTCCTTGCCCAAAAAGGGCGCCTTCCTTGCCTCATCCCTGTGCTTGTCACAGGGATCCAGTCACGCGAAGTCCTTCGCGTGAAAGAGTGAATTCTTCGCATCGCAGACGCGACGCTGCTGGATTCCTGTGACAAGCACAGGAATGAGGGCGGCTATGACAGTCATTCGAATTCCATGATCAGTTCGTCGACCGCGAGGCTGGCGCCGGCGGCGACCGCCACGCGCTTGACCACGGCCTTCTTTTCGGCGCGCAGGATGTTCTCCATCTTCATCGCTTCAACCACGGCAAGCGCCTGTCCGGCCTCGACCGTATCGCCGGCCTTGACCGTGACCGAGGTGATCACACCCGGCATCGGGCACAGCAGCATGCGCGACGTATCCGGCGGCAGCTTCTTCGGCATCAGCCGCGCCAGCTCCGCAACCCGCGGGCTTCTGACATGCGTGACGACGTCGATGCCGCGCCAGCGGAGCCGGATGGCGGTTCCGACTAGATCGACTTTGACGCTCAAGGGTTCATTGTCGATGTTGAAGGTGGCAAGGGTGCGACCAGGCACCCAGTCTCCGGCGATGGTAACCGAGCTGCCATCGGCAAATCGGACGAAGGCGCCGTCGGCGGATGACCCTGCCGTTACCGCGAAGGCGTGATCGCCGAGGCTGACCACCCAGTCATGGCCGACCACGCGCCGGTGATTGCCGATCGTCCCGGAAATCTGGCTGGCGCGCTCTTGCAGGGCCTGATTGACCGAAACCGCGACGGCGGCAAGCTTGCGCAGCGCCGGCGCTTCCGCCGCAACGCCATGGAAGCCGTCGGCGAATTCTTCCGTGATGTAGGCGGTCGTCAGCCGGCCTTCTCTAAAACGCTGCTGTTGCATGACGGCCGACAGGAACGGCAGGTTATGGCCGATGCCTTCGACCTCGAACTGATCGAGCGCGTCGGCCATGGCCTCGACCGCCGTCTGCCGGTCCGGTCCCCAGGTGCAGAGCTTGGCGATCATCGGGTCGTAGAACATCGAGATCTCGCCGCCCTCGAAGACGCCGGTGTCGTTGCGCGTCACCGTTCCGTTGTCGCTTGTGCCCTCGACCGGGGGACGATAGCGCGTCAGCCGGCCGATCGACGGCAGGAAGTTGCGATAGGGGTCTTCGGCATAGAGCCGGCTTTCGATCGCCCAGCCGTTGAGCTTCACGTCGTCCTGGCCGAAGGCGAGCTTTTCGCCGGCGGCAACCCGGATCATCTGCTCGACGAGATCGAGCCCGGTGATGAGTTCGGTCACCGGATGTTCCACCTGCAGCCGGGTGTTCATTTCGAGGAAGTAGAAGTTGCGCTTGCCGTCGACGATGAATTCGACGGTGCCGGCCGAGTGGTAGCCGACGGCCTTGGCAAGCGCGACCGCCTGCTCACCCATGGCCTTGCGGGTCTCGGCGTCGAGGAAGGGCGAGGGGGCCTCTTCGATGACCTTTTGGTTGCGACGCTGGATCGAGCACTCGCGCTCGCCGAGATAGAGCGTATTGCCGTGTTTGTCGCCAAGTACCTGGATCTCGATATGGCGCGGCTCGGTCACGAATTTTTCGATGAAGATGCGATCGTCGCCAAAGGCGTTCTTCGCCTCGTTCTTCGAGGACTGGAAGCCTTCGCGCGCCTCCTGGTCGTTCCAGGCTATGCGCATGCCCTTGCCGCCGCCGCCGGCGGACGCCTTGATCATCACGGGATAGCCGATCGAACCGGCGATCCGGACCGCCTCGTCGGCATCTTCGATCAGGCCCATGTGGCCAGGCACCGTGGAGACACCCGCTTCGGCCGCGAGCTTCTTCGAGGTGATCTTGTCGCCCATCGCCTGGATCGCGCCGACAGGAGGGCCGATGAAGGCAACACCCTCCTTCTCAAGCGCTTGCGCAAAGGCGGCATTTTCCGAGAGAAAGCCATAGCCCGGATGAACGGCATCGGCGCCGGTCTTGCGGATAGCATCGATGATCTTGTCGATGACGATATAGGACTGCGCGGAGGGCGACGGTCCGATATGCACGGCCTCATCAGCCATGCGCACATGCATCGCGTCGCGATCGGCGTCGGAATAGACGGCAACGGTGGCGATGCCGAGCTTCTTTGCGGTCTTGATGACGCGGCAGGCGATTTCACCACGGTTGGCGATGAGGATTTTCTTGAACATCTGTTTCTCTTTCAAATCCTGAGGACTGCGCGTCAGCGTTTGAACTTGCGGCGATAGGGCAGAAGCGCGATCGAGGATGCCGCTGCAGCGCCGCCGAAAAGCAGCCCGAAGGGCACGACGACCATGAGGGTGGCAAGCACCGGGCTCGTCGAGCGGATGATGTGGGTGCCGACCGCGCCGATATTGAACCAGATGAGAACGCCGGCCGTTATGGCCCCGATCGCCACGCCGATCAGCGCGTTGACGGTCATGTAGCGCAGCATCTGCCAGTGGTCGCGTCGGGCTTCTTCCGGCGTCATCACGCGCTCCGGCTCCCGTTCCATCATCGCCTCCATCAGAGCGGGATCGTGTCGTGCTTGCGCCAGCGGACATCGACCTGCTTGTTACGCAAGGATGCGAAGGCACGAGCAATGCGGCGACGCGACGAATGCGGCATGATCACTTCGTCGATGAAGCCACGCTCGGCGGCGACGAACGGATTGGCGAAGCGCTCCTCGTATTCCTTCGTGCGCGCCGCGATTTTCTCGGCGTCGCCGAGCTCCGAGCGATAGAGGATTTCGGTCGCGCCCTTGGCGCCCATCACGGCGATCTCGGCGGTGGGCCAGGCATAATTGACATCTGCGCCGATGTGCTTGGAGGCCATGACGTCATAGGCGCCGCCATAGGCTTTGCGGGTGATCAGCGTCACCATCGGCACGGTCGCCTGGCTATAGGCGAAGAGCAGCTTGGCGCCGTGCTTGATGACGCCGCCATATTCCTGCGCGGTGCCGGGCAGGAAGCCAGGCACGTCGACCAGCGTCAGGATCGGGATCGAGAAGGCATCGCAGAAGCGCACGAAACGCGCGGCCTTGCGCGAACTGTCGATATCGAGGCAGCCGGCGAGCACCATCGGCTGATTGGCGACGACACCGACCGTCTGGCCTTCCATGCGGATGAAGCCAGTAATGATGTTCTTGGCGAAGCTCTGCTGCAGCTCGAAGAAGTCGCCTTCGTCGGCAAGCGCCAGGATCAGCTCCTTCATGTCGTAGGGTTTGGTGGCGCTATCGGGGATGAGGCTGTCCAAACGCATTTCGAGCCGCGCCGGATCGTCATGGAACGGGCGGACCGGCGGCTTCTCGCGGTTGTTGAGCGGCAGGAAATCGAAGAGTAGCCGGACGTGTTCCAGCGTTTCGATATCGTTCTCGTAGGCCGCATCGGCGACGGAGGACTTTTTCGTGTGCGTGCCCGCACCGCCGAGTTCTTCGGCCGTGACGATCTCGTTGGTCACGGTCTTTACGACGTCGGGCCCGGTCACGAACATGTAGGACGAGTCACGCACCATGAAGATGAAGTCGGTCATGGCAGGCGAATAGACGGCGCCGCCGGCGCAGGGCCCCATGATCACCGAGATCTGCGGGATGACGCCCGAGGCCTCGGCATTGCGGCGGAATACCTCGGCGTAACCAGCCAGCGACGCCACGCCTTCCTGAATGCGGGCGCCACCGCTATCGTTGAGGCCGATGACCGGCGCGCCGTTGCGCACGGCCATATCCATGATCTTGCAGATCTTCTGCGCATGGGTTTCCGACAGCGAACCGCCGAGCACCGTGAAGTCCTGGGAAAAGACATAGACCTGGCGGCCGTTGATCGTGCCCCAGCCGGTGACGACGCCGTCGCCCGCGACCTTCTGGCCCTCCATGCCGAAATCGACGCAGCGGTGCGTGACATACATGTCGTATTCTTCAAAGGAGCCTTCATCGAGCAAGACCTCGATGCGTTCGCGCGCCGTCAGCTTGCCCTTGCCGTGCTGGGCGTCGATCCGCCGTTGGCCGCCGCCGGCTCTTGCTTCCGCCCGGCGGGCTTCGACCTGTTCTAGTATGGCGCGCATGGTGCCCTCCCGATTTTTTTAATGCCCGGCTTTTTCAATGATTGTGCAGAGGCACTTCGACCTTCGCAATAGCGTCGAAGGTTGGATGGAAAAACGTCTCTTCATGTGCAAATGTGAAATAGAGAAATTTGTGAAACGTAAATTGCAAAGTTGCAAACATGGCGATCGGCAAGCTCTATATTGGCCGCAAGGTCCGGGAAATGCGCGAAGCAAACAAGGCGACACAGGGCCAGTTCGCTGAACGCATCGGCATTTCCACCAGCTATCTCAATCAGATCGAGAACAACCAGCGGCCGGTTTCGGCGGCGGTTCTGCTGGCGCTCGCCGAAAAATTCCAGATCGATATTGCCGAACTTTCGACAGGAGAGGGCGATCGCCTGCTTTCGGCGCTCTCGGAAGCGCTCAGCGACCCCCTGTTTGAAACCTATTCCGCGAGCCTGCAGGAGTTGAAGCTCGTCGCCCAGAACGCGCCGGGGCTGGCGCATGCGCTGATCACCTGCCACCAGGCCTATCGCCGCAACAGCGAGCAGCTTGCAAGCATCGACGACACGATCGGCCGCGGCGGGCCTTTCGTCGAAACCACGCCTTATGAGGAAGTGCGCGACTTCTTCCATTTCGTCGACAACTACATCCACGAGATCGATATGCTCGCGGAGCGGCTGGCGAGTGAACTCGGGCTCGGCGAAGGCGACAACCACGCGGCACTGGCAAGCCACCTGGAGCAACGCCATGGCGTCCGTGTCGTACGCGGTGCCGCCGGCGACGAGGCCATCCGTCGCTTCGATCCGCGTGCCCGTATCCTGACCCTCAACCCCTATGCCCCGCCCGCGACGCGCGATTTTCAGATCGCCCTACAGATCGCCCAGCTTCACGCCCGCGAGGAGATCGACCGGGTGGCCGGCAGCGCCGGTTTCCGCACCGAAGAGGCCTATGAGATCTGTCGCATCGGCCTGCAGAACTACTTTGCCGGTGCACTGATCCTGCCCTACCAGGCATTCTCAAGGGCCGCCCGCGACCTGAGACACGATATCGAGCTGCTCGCCGCCCGCTTCGGCGCCTCATTGGAGCAGGTCTGCCATCGCCTCTCGACCCTGCAACGGCCGGGGCAGAAGGGCATCCCGATCTTCTTTGCCCGCATCGACCGCGCCGGCAACATCACCAAGCGCCATAGCGCCGCCAAGCTGCAATTCGCGCGCTTCGGCGCCGCCTGTCCGCTCTGGAACGTGCACCAGGCTTTCGAGACGCCGGGCCGGATCATCCGGCAACTGGCCGAAACGCCCGATGGCGTTCGCTATCTCTGTCTCGCCACCCAGATCACCAAGGGTGGCGGCGGTTTCCGCGCCGCGCAGCCGCGTTATGCGCTGGCGCTCGGCTGCGAGGTCTCCTACGCCGACGCCTTCGTCTATGCCGACGACATGGACCTCGGCAACCGTGCCGCCTTCGACCCGATCGGCATTTCCTGCCGTATCTGCGAAAGGACGAAATGCGCGAGCCGCGCCGTACCGCCCTTGAAGCGTCGCCTGATTGTGGATCATGACTTACGTGGCGCTCTGCCGTATCGTCTAAGCGAGAGTTGATCGGGCCGTCTGTTCATTTTTGAACAGACCCTGTGAGAAGTTGCATCTGGGCCTGGCGGAAAGTTGGTGTAACTAGGCCTCAATTGCCTGCAGCGACGTGCGTCCTCTGAGACGCTTAAAGGTCGCTGTGGCGCTCTGAGTTGCTGCGGGTTTTAAGGAAATCTGCAGCGGTATGCGGTCAGGGAGGACATGCATATGGAATTTCGCCTGTCGGAGGAACAGGAGGCCATTCGTCAAATGGCGCTCGATTTCGCCCGCGACGAGATCGCCCCTCACGCGATCGACTGGGATCAGCAGAAGCATTTTCCGGTCGATACGCTGCGCGGGGCCGCGGCGCTCGGCATGGCCGGCATCTATGTCCGTGACGATGTCGGCGGCACGGGCCTGACGCGGCTCGATGCTGCAATGATCATCGAAGCCTTGGCGACCGGCTGTCCGGCCGTCGCCTCCTTCATGTCGATCCACAACATGTGCGCCGGCATGATCGACCGCTACGGCAGCGACGAGCAGCGCCAGCGGCTGTTGCCCAAGCTCCTGACGATGGACGTGCTCGCAAGCTACTGCCTGACCGAGCCCGGTTCCGGCTCGGACGCCGCGGCGCTGAAGACCAAGGCGGTCAAGGACGGCGAAGATTATGTCCTGACCGGCCAGAAGCAGTTCATCTCCGGGGCCGGCGAATCGGGCCTCTACGTGATCATGGCGCGAACCGGCGAGGACGGCCCCAAGGGCATCTCGACCTTCATCGTCGAGAAGGATGCGCCGGGACTTACCTTCGGTGCCAATGAGAAGAAGATGGGCTGGCACGTGCAGCCGACCCGCGCCGTCATGCTCGACGGCGTGCGGGTACCCGCTGAAAACCGCCTCGGCGGCGAAGGCGACGGCTTCAAGATCGCCATGGGTGGGCTTGATGGTGGCCGCCTGAATATCGCGGCCGCGTCGCTTGGCGGTGCTCAATCCGCCTTCGAAAAGGCGCTGGCCTACGTTCAGGAGCGTCGCGCCTTCGGCAAGGCGATCGGCGAATTCCAGGCGCTGCAGTTCCGCCTCGCCGATATGGCGACCGATCTCGAAATCGCCCGCACCTTCCTCTGGCGCGCCGCTTCGGCGCTCGATGCCGGCGACCCGGAAGCGACGAAACTCTGCGCCATGGCCAAGCGCTTCGTCACCGACCGCTGCTTCGCCGTCGCCAACGACGCGCTGCAGCTTCATGGCGGCTACGGTTATCTCGCAGATTATGGCGTCGAGAAGATTGTCAGGGACCTCCGGGTGCACCAGATCCTTGAGGGCACCAACGAGATCATGCGCCTCATCGTTGCGCGTTCGCTTATCGGCCGGAAATAGGCCAGAAACGGGAAAGACCGCTCATGGAAATGCAGACGCCAGCACCGGAAGTGATCGTCGAGCGCCAGGGCGCGATCGGTCGGATCCGGTTGAACCGTACGCGCGCGCTCAACAGCCTCAACGTGCCGATGATCCGGTTGATCGCCGAAGCGCTGACCGCATTCGAAAACGACCCGGCAGTGGCCGCCGTGCTTGTGACCGGTGAGGGCGAGCGCGGGCTCTGCGCCGGCGGCGATATCCGCATGATCTATGAAAGCGGCCGCGAGCGTCCGGAGGAGGGCGCCCAGTTCTGGCGCGAGGAGTTCGTCGTCAACAGCCGCATCTCCAGCTACCGCAAGCCTTATATCGCTATCATGGACGGCATCGTCATGGGCGGCGGCGTCGGGATTTCCGCTCATGGCAGCCATCGGATCGTCACCGAGCGCACCCGGCTTGCAATGCCCGAAACCGGCATCGGTTACTTCCCGGATGTCGGGGCCACCTGGCTGCTGCCAAAGGCACCGGGCGAGTTCGGCACCTATCTCGGTCTCACCGGCCGGGATATCGTTGCGGCCGACGCGATCCATGCGCGGCTCGCGGACAGTTTTGTGGCTGCGGACAAGCTGGAAGCACTGATCGTTGGCCTCGCCGCACTCGCGCCGAGCACGCGCATTGCGGATGTCGACGGCGTGATTGCCAAGCATGCTTCGCAAGCGCCGGCAACGCCGCTTCAAGACCATCTTGCCCTGATCGACCGTTGCTTTGCCTTCGATACGATCGAAGAGATCCTCGCGGCGCTCGAAGCCGATGGTTCCGATTTCGCCCGGGAAACGCTTGCGCTCCTGAACTCCCGTTCCGCGCTCAGCATGAAGCTGACGCTCGATCTCCTGCGTGCCGGTCGCCGCAGTGTCTCGTTGAACGAATGCCTGGAGCGGGAGTATTCCGCGACGCTCGGCATGCTCGCCAATCCAGACTTTTACGAAGGCGTGCGCGCCGCAGTGATCGACAAGGACCGCAATCCGAAATGGTCGGTTGGGCTCTCCGATGTCACGCCGGCCCTGCTGTCGCGCTTCGACGGGAAGGATCATCTATCACTGTTCTAGCGCCTGAGGACGGGGCGCGGTTCGGCTTCGGCCGGGTTTCAATGCGAGGAGGAATGCCATGACGAAGATCGCCTTTATCGGGCTCGGCAATATGGGCGGTCCGATGGCCGCCAATCTGGTGAAGGCGGGCCATGCGGTCACGGGCTTCGACCTGTCGGAGGCCTCGCGCAACGCTGCGGCGAAGACCGGTGTTTCCGTTGCCGGCTCGATTGCACATGCGGTGCGCGGCGCCGAATGCGTCATCACCATGCTCCCGGCCGGCGCCCATGTCCTTTACGTCTGGGACGAGCTTCTCGGTTTCGTCGATCCGGGCACGCTGCTGATCGACAGTTCGACGATTGACGTCGATAGCGCCCGCAAGGCGCATGCGCTCTCGGAAAAGATCGGCTGCCCCTCGCTCGACGCGCCGGTTTCCGGTGGCACCGGCGGTGCTTCGGCTGGCACCTTGACCTTCATGGTCGGCGGCAGCGACGAGGCTTTTTCGCGCGGCAAGCCGCTGCTCGACGCCATGGGCAAGAAGATCGTCCATTGTGGCGGTGTCGGTGCGGGCCAGGCGGCAAAGATCTGCAACAACATGATCCTCGGCATTTCCATGGCCGGTGTCTGTGAGGCTTTCGTGTTGGCGGAGCGTCTCGGCCTGTCGCACCAGGCGCTGTTCGACGTGGCGTCGACCTCGTCCGGCCAGTGCTGGTCGCTGACGACCTATTGCCCGGTGCCCGGCCCGGTTCCGACCTCGCCTGCCAACAACGAGTATAAGCCGGGCTTTGCCGCAAGCCTGATGCTGAAGGATCTGAAGCTGTCGCAGCAGGCGGCGAGTGCCGCCGGAGCGACGACGCCGATGGGCGCGCAGGCGGCGCAACTCTATTCGATGTTCGAGAAGCTCGGTCATGGTGGCGAGGACTTTTCGGCTCTGATCCGCCTGCTGCGGGGCAACGACGAGGCCAAGGCCGGTTAACCCACCTTTGCCGGCGGTTTTCCGCCCGTTTTCATGTGCGGAAAGTGACCGTTGCTGCTTGTTGATAGAAATACCGTTTGTTTTCAATACGTTGTTAGAATTATGTCGGGTCCATGAAAATCCCTGTTGACGTGTTCGGGGATGGGGGTCTATAAGCCCGATCACTGACGAGGGCGGCGGCGCTGCTGGCGACGACGACCTTCGCTCTAG
>NZ_JBNDIG010000015.1:0-110066 GCF_050434285.1 Ensifer sp. KUDG1 | reverse complement strand
CGTCCGGTAATTGATTGGAATGCTGTCCGGCTTCAGATCGGAACGCTGTCCGGATTTTGATCGGAATCCCGTCCGGTTAATTCCTGGAATCCGCAGGTTGCCGCGTTCGCCCAGTTTTTCGGCCATTGGATCCACTCGATTCTGACTGAATGAAACACCCTTCACGCAGACATCTACGCTTTAGGGAGAGCACGAAAAACGGGCGGCGAACGCTGCAACAGCCTTTGCTCGCGTCCCAGGTTTGAAAGGTCCGTCGGCGCTTTGCTTGTCGCCGACGACGTCGGCAACAAGGTGTGGCGTGTTTCACCTATGAAGTGAGGCGGTCCGGCCGCGCGCTGGTTCAGGCGAGCTGGCGGATCGTCGGCTCGCGCTCGAAATAGCGCTTCGCAGCCGCCGTCGGAAAACTGCCGTCGAGAGGGACCACGCCTGCATCGACGCCGATGCCGGCTCTTTCCAGCAACAGCAGCCCTTCCTCGCTGTATCCGATGGCTTTGAGATGACCGAAGGCGTCCATCACCCACTGAATTGCTGCGGTCTCCCGGCTAAGGCTTTGGGCCCCTTCGTTTGAAACCAGCACGGCCACGGCGTCGAATATTTGCGAGGGCGATCCCGCAAGCTGTCCGTCAGCCCGGATGGTCTTGCCGTCGGAAAGTTGGACCTTTCCGACCTTTAGTGCAACCACGAACGCTGTAGCGCCCGCTTTGGCGATCGCATCCTTCAGTTTCTTCAGCGCGCCCGCGTCCGAACCATCAGCAATCAGGATCCCGACCTTCCGGCCATCGATCGTGTCCAGCATGTTGTCGTGGATCGACAAGGCGGGCGAAGGGGGCAGGTCAACCGGCTCGCGCGCCGTCGGATTGATCTTCGGGAGCTCGATCCCAAGGCCATCGGCGACACGCTTCGCCAGAGTTTCGTCGACGTTCAAGAGGTTGCCGATCATCCTAGGCGGGACATGCGCGAGACCGACCTTTGACAGCTCGAACACGAAGGATGACGCGATGTGGGCCTGCTCGGACTGCGTCTGCGACCTCCAGAATAGCCGCGCCTGGCTATAGTGATCTGCGAAGAGTTCGGCACGCACGCGAAGTTTGTCACCTTGCTCCTGCTTCCCCGTTGCTCCTTGCACCGTCTTGAAGCCGGTGACGGGGCATTCGCGTGGGCCGCCATCCTCGCCCGCAACGGAAAGGCTGTTTGGCTCGTAGTTCGCCCGTCCTTTGGGGACCGTCATTTGCATCATGCCGTCGCGCTGAAAATTCATCATCGGACATTTTGGCGCGTTGATCGGCAACTGATGGAAGTTCGCCGTTCCAAGCCGAGATTTCTGCGTGTCGAGATAGGAGAACAAGCGACCCTGAAGCAACGGGTCGTTGGTGAAATCGATGCCCGGAACGATATTGGCCGGACAGTAGGCGACCTGCTCGGTCTCGGCGAAGAAATTGTCCGGGTTTCGGTCAAGGACGAGCCGCCCGACGATTTCGACCGGCAGGATCTCCTCGGGAATGAGCTTGGTCGCATCAAGCACATCGTACGGAAGCTTGCTGGCGAATTCCTCGTCAAACAGCTGCACGCCCAATTCCCATTCCGGGAAGTTGCCGCTCTCGATCGCCTCCCAAAGATCACGCCGGTGATAGTCGTTGTCAGCCGCCTGCAACTTCAGCGCTTCATCCCAAAGCGTCGATTGAACGCCCAGCTTGGGCTTCCAGTGGAATTTGACGAAGGTTGACTCACCCGCATCGTTGACGAAACGGAACGAATGGATGCCGAACCCCTGCATCATCCGATAGGACCGTGGGATCGCTCGATCGGACATCGCCCACATCAACATGTGCGTGCTCTCGGGCATCAGCGAAGCGAAATCCCAGAAGGTGTCGTGGGCACTGCCGGCTTGGGGAAAAGCGCGGTCTGCTTCCATCTTCACCGAATGAATGAGGTCCGGAAACTTGATCGCGTCCTGGATGAAGAACACCGGAATGTTGTTGCCGACCAGGTCCCAGTTGCCTTCCTTGGTATAGAATTTCACCGCGAAGCCGCGGACATCGCGTGGCGTGTCGACGGATCCAGCACCTCCGGCAACTGTGGAGAAGCGCACGAATACAGGCACCTTCTCGCCGACCCGCTGAAACAGGTCGGCCGTCGTCACGTCGCTCAAGCTCGCCGTCAACTCGAAGTAGCCGTGCGCTCCCGAGCCGCGGGCATGCACAATTCGTTCTGGGATGCGCTCGTGATCGAAATGAAAGATCTTCTCGCGCAGAACGAAGTCTTCGAGAAGCGCCGGTCCCCGGTTTCCGGATTTCAGGCTGTTTTGATTGTCAGAAATGTGGGCGCCCTGATTTGTCGTCAGGTGGGCCTCGGCAGCGTGACGCCCCTTTTCAGGCACGCGTTGGTGGGTTTCACCGCCAAGTCCCCGATCGGTGTCGAATGCCTTCTTGTCGGCCATACTGTAAACCTCCTCGTAATGACGCAACCACCTGCCAGGCACCGTTGCGATGCCGCTCAAGATCGATGAGGGTCCGGTAAGGTGGGCGAGCTCAAGCTGGTAGAACCGTTTTGGCGTGCGCTGGGTTCCGTGATCGAGACCTGTTTGTGCACCTCGACGGGTTTTGGGCTCTCGGCTTCGGTGCGGGAAAGGGGGCAGATCGCTTGGAGGGGCAGCGGAAGGCGAAGAGCTCACCGTCCGGGTCCTGGTGGCCGAGAATTTCCGCAGACAGGATCTCTGCGGCAATCTGGCTGAAGGTGATGCCGTTTCCGCCATAGCCCATAGCCGCATAGACCTGGTTGAAGCCCGGAACGGCTCCGATCATCGGCAGTCCGTCCGCAGTCGTGCCGAAGGCTGCGGCCCATTGGTAGTCTGGCTCCTCGATCGGAATATTCAGGAGCGCCGACAGTTTTTTCCTAAGCGTCCGGGATTTCGCGCCGAGCTTGACCGGATCCTGAAAAGACGTGGCATTGTCTTCGTCCTCGCCCCCGACAATGATGCGGCCATCCGGCGTCGATCGAAAATAGAGATAGGGATCCGAGCCTTCCCACACGAGATAGTCGGTCAGCCATTTCGGCCGGGGATGATGGGGGCGCGTTGCGAACGCCCAGGTGGAGACGTTCCGATGACCCGGATTGGCCACGGCATCGAGGAACTCATAGCCGGTGCAAAAGACCACATGCGTCGCCTGAATGATCCCGCCCTTGGGCTCTGATGCATCGCAACGGCGGGGGCCGGAAGTGATGCCTGGTTCGACCACCACGGCTTCGGCGCCGCTGGCTCCGCTGGAAATGCGCGGCAACGTTCACAGGCATATCTCCCGTCGAAGTCCCGCTACGCACGTTCTGTGGTGGCGGAGCCCGCGCCAGAGAGTTCCTCCCGATCGACGCTCCGGGGGAGACGCCGCCCGCTTGATGATCACGAGATTGGCGGTGTATTGATGTCGCAAAAAGGACACTGCGACACCACAATCCCTGGAATCGGCTAGGAAAGCGTCACCAGATGCTTCACTATGGTGCTAATTTAGGCGGGACTGCGAATAGCAGTCGTCTGCCGAGCGAAATCGCTTGGGAAAGAGAGGCATGAGGCTAAACAGAAGGAGAAGTTGTTGAACTGGCAGAAACGGTTCAGTGAAGAACGGTCTGAATTGACCCCTGTGTCGTCAATGCGCGGTTTTTGGGGGCTCATGGGTGCGTACTGGCTTTCCGAGCGGTGGAAGGAGGCCTGGGCGCTGGCAGCCATAATTGTCGTACTCACCGCGCTATCGGCCATGGCGAGCGTTTGGTTCGCCGAAGCGTCAGGCGATCTCATCAGCGGGATCGCGTTCCTTCATCACCCGCAAAACCCGTCTACCCTTCGAGCGCTCCTAAACAGCGCCGCAACTCTTGTTGCCATTGTCGTCCTCAAGGAGATTGGCTTTATTGCTGTGCGGCACTACTTCTCGACGACACTGCATCGCAAGTGGCGAGCCTGGCTCGACGAGCGCTTCAACAGCGCGATCCTCGACAGCAATCATACCCATTTCCACCTCCAAAACGGTGCCGCGGAAGCGTCACCTTCGGCAGCGGCGGTGCCCGACAATCTGGACCAGCGTATTCAGGAGTCGATCAAGGGCCTGACCGGAGGCGCCATCGGCCTTGCGATGGGGATCGCCGGCGTAACCCTCTCGCTTTACTTTGTCGGCGGGAAAATCATCGCGAACTCGACGGAAATTACCGGTCTGGAGTTTTTGGGGACCTACGCCAGCGCCTGCCTGACATTTGCGGCGGTTCTGGCCTACGTTCCGCTCAACACCTTTCTTGCAGTCAAACTCGGAGCGATCCTGCAGCGGCTGGATGTCAGGATGCAGTGGGCAGAAGGAAGCTACCGGCGTGAGCTTGCAACGCTCCTGAATAGGAGCTTCCACGTGGCTGCCTCTCAAGGGGAGGGCGTGCAAAAGCGCATCAACAGGCAGCGCTATGATGAAATCGACCAGACCTGGGGCAGCCTGAACGTCGTGACCGCGGGCTATATGGGATTTGAGCTCGTCTACAATTTCTTTTCCTCGCGCATCATCGCCTATGCGCCGGGGCTCCTTCCCTATGCCGAAAGCAGGATCAGTCTCCAGGGATACGTCACGGGAGCCGAACTTGCGAATGCGGTCATCAACGACTGTTCCTGGTTCATTCACGTCATGCCCGACATAGCGCGGCTGCGAGCGAACGCGAAGCGCGTGACAGACCTTGCCGAGGCAATCGAGCAAGCCCAACTTCCAAAGGAGTTCTACGCGCGTTCGGGATGCTCGCAGTTGCGTTACCGACACCAGGAGGCGCGGTTCGGCCTGACCATACAGGACGTCGAGCTCATGCATCCCGGCGCCGCCGAACCTTTTGTTTCGACTGAGCGGCTGCGTGTGGCCCGGGGCGAGTGGGCATTGCTCCTGGGAGAATCGGGAAGCGGCAAGTCGTCGTTGCTGAAAGCGATCAGTGGCCTTTGGCCTCATGGACGAGGAACCATCATTCTGCCCAGGGACGTGCGCACGCTCTATGCTGCACAGGACGTCTATTTACCGTCGACGTCGCTCAAGGAGTTGACCTGTCTGCCTGACCCCACGCAGTCGTACCATGATGTGGACGTCGCGCGGATCATGGAGGAAGTCGGGCTTGCCGATTTTGCAGACGACCTCGCCAAGTTGGGCCGGGCGGGTCAGACTTGGGATCAGCTGTTGTCCGGGGGGCAAAAGCAGAAGCTCATACTCGCGCGCATCCTCCTGCTGCGACCGGAACTTCTCCTCCTCGACGAACCGACGAGCGCGCTGGATCTGCAGGCCAAAAGCTCGTTTCATGCCACCATTCGAACCCGGTGTCCTGGAACGTCGGTGATCAGTGTGATGCACACGTCCTCGACGCCGAAAACGTCGCAAGGCGACGAATTGTTCGACAGCGTGCTTTCGATCACGCAACGAACGGTCATAAAGGGGCCGGTGACCGAACAGACACTGTGGCCGAGGGGCTTGAGCCGCCGGGAGAGGTTGCCGGAAGACTTTCCCGCCGAATAATGGTCCTCGTCCGTGGCGCCCGGGACCGGACAAGCCGGTTGACGGGTTGGCGCTCACCTAAAGGTCCCGGCTCGCAACATTGCCCTTGGCCTTATCGTTCTTGCGATCGCCTGGTGAGGGTGGCGGATGGTGTTTCGCCGAAGTGCCGGCGGTAACTTTGGGCGAACCTGCCGAGTTCGAAGAAGCCCAGCTGGGTCGCGGCGCTCGTCACAGTTTGCGAGCCGGAGGCGGACAACAGCAGTTGCCGGACAGATTCGAGGCGGCGTCGCGTCGCATAGGCGTGCGGCGAGCAGCCGTAAAACCGCTTGAAAGTCTTCTGGAGCGAGCGGACCCCGATGCCCGCGGCAGCGGCAATCTCTTCGACGCCGAATATCTCGGTCAGGTTTGCGTCGATCCAGTCACGTGCCCGTTCGGCCTGAATCTGGCTGCTCTCGCAAACGGGATGACTTTCCATCGGTGCCGTTTCCGCCAGGCACTCGACAAAGAGGCTTAGCAACAGACGCTCAGCATGCAGTCGCGGTTTTCCGGTCCCCGATAGCGGGGAGCCTTCGTTTTCCATTTCCCTTGCGATCCAGGCGGTCAGCGACCTCAGCGTCGCGAGATTATGGGAGGGCTTCAGGCTGCCAAGCCAATCCACGTAATCGGGCAGCTTGCGAAAGCGCTGTGTCATCGCACTCCTGACGCAGTGTCCGTCGAGGCTCAGCAACAGAAGCTGAAACGGACTGATTTGCATGGAGAGGTCCATGCCGGGGCAATGGACCGCAGCCGTTGTCCTGTCCGACACGAAGGTGCGCCCTTTCACAACGTGTTCGATGCGTCCATCTTCGTGAAAGAACATGCGGAAGTGATCGGATAGCGGGCCTTGCGCCTTGAGGTCGACGGCGCAGTCGAGCTCGACATATGAAAGCTTGATCTTATCGCCGGCAGCCTCATTCCAGCGCAACCCATAGCGACCATTGCTGATCGTGCTGTGGTTTTCCTCCCAGATCTGGCTTGCGAACTCTTCGCCTTCGTCCAGATCCGTCGTCGCAAACAGCCGATGTTGATGCAAGGGTTCCAGGTCCAGCCCTCCCTCAGCTTGAATTGCTTTTCGTATCCCTTGAAAGGGCCTAAGCCTCGAACCTTCCCTGTGCAGACAGAGATAGCAGCACAAGCATCGCCCGAAATTCGAAGGATTGGTCAGGAAGCGCTCTGTCCACTATTCTCGCTGACTCCTCGGTTATGGTTCGAAGTTCTTCCTCTCCAGCAACTTGGACCAGCACTTTGACTGCCTCAACTGTAGCGCTGTTCACTTTTTTGTCAGCGAAGTCGGCAAGGACGGCAAGCGTGGCGTCCTGTTCGAGGGCTTTTTCAGACATAAGCAGACACGCCTCGGCGCCAACGTGCGACAGCGCGGCGGCAAGCTCCGCCCAGCTAAGCGATGATCCGGGGCCGACGGCGTCGCGGCAAACGAGCACAACGTTCCGGCGGAGCCGGTCCCAGTCGGCTTCTCCGAAATGGTTCCGAAAATCCGGATGGACCACGTTTTCCTCCATCGGCAATGACGCATTGTCGGCCCCTTAGCTGTCGGGCGCTGTGCAAAATACGAACGCTGCCGCATTCGCAAATCGCATAGCGATGGCTGTGTTCGTTCCCCTACGCTCCGCTCGGACGTTTGCCGGGTTTTGCCTGAAGCGTCCGGTCCAGGAGATCAATCAAGTACAGAGGCAGGGACTAGATATGAAGAAGCACCTTTTCAGAACAGCATCCGTTGTGACGCTCCTGGCGGTAGCGCTGGCGCAGCCGGTCTTCGCACAAGAGGATGTCCGCAAGGACGCAACCGAAGCGACCAAGTCCGCGAACGACCAACTGCTCAAGCAGCTCCCGTTCAGCGACACCAGCGATTTCGACGACGCCAAGCGTGGCCTGATCGCGCCCCTCCCCAACGAACTGATCAAGGGCGAGAGCGGCAACCCGATCTGGAACCCGGAGCAATACGGTTTCATCAAGGAGGGCATGGAGGCCCCCGCCACGGTCAACCCCAGCCTGTGGCGACAATCCCAGCTCATAAACCTCAGCGGCCTGTTTGAGGTGACCGACGGGATCTATCAGGTGCGCAATCTCGACCTCTCGAACATGACGATCATCGAAGGCAAGGAAGGTATCACCGTCGTCGATCCGCTGGTTTCGGCCGAGACAGCGAAAGTGGCAATCGACCTCTATCGCAAGCACCGCGGCGACAAGCCGGTGAAGGCGGTGATCTACACCCATAGCCATGTCGACCACTATGGCGGCGTGCGCGGGGTGGTCTCCGAAGAAGACGTCGCTGCCGGCAAGGTGAAGATCTATGCGCCGGAAGGTTTCCTCGAAGCGGCGGTCGCCGAAAACGTGATGGCCGGTACGGCGATGAGCCGGCGCGCCAGCTACATGTACGGCAATCTGCTCAGCCCCGATCCGAAGGGGCAGGTGGGTGCGGGTCTCGGCACCACGACCTCGGCCGGCACCGTAACCCTGATTGCGCCGACCGACATCATCACCAAGACCGGCCAGAAGGAGACGATCGACGGGCTCACCTACGAGTTCATGATGGCGCCGGGCTCGGAAGCGCCTTCGGAAATGCTCTGGTTCATCGAGGAGAAGAAGGCGATTTCGGCCGCCGAGGACGCCACCCACACGCTGCACAACACATATTCGCTGCGCGGCGCCAAGATCCGCGAGCCGCTGCCCTGGTCGAAATACCTCAACCAGGCGCTCATCATGTGGGGCGACAAGGCGGAGGTGATGTTTGCCCAGCACCACTGGCCGACTTGGACCAATGCCAAGGTGGTCAACCTGCTCGAAAAGCAGCGTGATCTCTATCGCTACATCAACGACGAGACGCTTCGCATGGTCAACCACGGCATGACCATGCGGGAAATCGCCGAGACCTTCAAGCTGCCCCCGAGCCTCGATAATTTCTGGGCGAACCGCGGCTATTACGGCTCGATCTACCACGACGTCGCTGCCACCTATGTGCTCTATCTCGGCTGGTTCGACGGCAACCCCTCGACGCTGCATGAGCTGCCGCCGGTCGAGGCGAGCAAGAAATACGTCGAGTACATGGGCGGCGCCGACGCCGTGCTCGAAAAGGCCAGGAAATCCTTCGCCGACGGCGACTATCGCTGGGTGGCGCAGGTCGCAAATCACGTGGTCTTTGCCGATCCGAACAACCAGCCGGCCAAGGACCTTGTCGCCGATGCACTGGAACAGCTCGGCTATCAGGCCGAATCCGGTCCCTGGCGCAACTTCTATCTCACGGGTGCGAAGGAACTGCGCGAAGGCGTGAAGAAGTTGCCGACGCCGAACACGGCAAGCCCGGATACGGTGAAGGCGATGTCGCTCGACCTGTTCTTCGACTATCTCGGCGTGCGGCTCAATGCGGAAAAGGCGGCTGGTGCGAGCGCCACGTTGAACTTCGATTTCGGCGATACCGGTGGCAAGTATCTCGTGCAGCTTGAAAATGGGGTCTTGAACAACACCAAGGGCGCGCAGGCAGAGAAAGCCGACGCCACGGTAACTTTGAAGCGCGAGGTCCTGGATAATCTGGTGCTCGGGTCGACGACCCTCGACAAGGCAGTCGCTGCCGGCGAGATCAAGGTGGATGGCGACGGCACCAAGCTAACTCAGCTCGTATCAATGCTCGACAACTTCGACTTCTGGTTCAACATCGTCACGCCGTAACCGCAAAGTCGCCGCATGCTCCATGGGCGCGCCATTTGCGAAGTGGCGCGCCTCTTCTGATCAAGAGTACGGATTGGACGCTTGAAGTGATCGGGATCGACCCAAAGCGGGCGTCCGCCGCTGCTGGGCGACACGAAATCGGCCGCGCGTTTCGACCATATCGACAATCTCGCCGACGGGCTTTGCGTTTTCCTGACGGCTGGGACAGCCCCGCAGGAATGGCAGAAACGGCGATCGCAGGGCATCTGTGGGCTTTGCCACCCTATCGGTCCCGGCACATTTTTGCGAGTTTTCCCCGGAGATAGGTCGTGGCTTCGAGGACCACGGTTCCTTCGCAGTCGACCATGGCTTCCCAGACCCTGTTGCCGAGACGGCATTGCACCCGGTTGAGGTCGCGGTGCTCACCACAAGCGTGCTCGACCGCGACGCTGATCAGACCGAGATTGCGATATCGCTCGAAATCGTCGCTGCTAAGACCGAGCTGATCGGCGACATAGCCCGGTTGGACGAAGAGATCCGCCGAAGGAGGCGGGGTGAGGCCTCGCCATATCTTGCGCGTCATGAGGCGCGCTCTCTCAGCGGCACTTTGGCCGGAGGAAGCGTGACGCTGTTGCGTGCCCGAACGGGCCATACCATTGCAGATCGAAAATCCCTGTTGTGGCAACGTCTTTCAACATGCGCCCTCGCTATGACACGATTGAAAAATAACAATCGCGAGCGCGGCCAGTTGTGGCTTCCATCGAAGTCGGTATTTTGGCCGCGCTCGCGAAGCTCCCCCACGGAGTTGGATCGATTATATATCATGTCATGATATAAATAAAGGATGCGTTCGATGCCTTCCAACGTTCGTGCAAAGCCCGCGGTTTCAGTGTCCGGGGCCACTCCAGGTGAGCCGCTCGACCCCGGAGTGTTCAGCGGCCTTGCGGGGGTGAGGTTGGCAATGCGGCGGTTCCTGGCCAGCAGCGAGATCGAATTGTCTCGGGCAGGCATTACCTCTCAGCAATACCAGGCGCTTTTGGTGATCAAGGCCGCGCAAGAGAACAGGATCCGCATGCGAGAGCTTGCCGACGAGATGCTGATGCAGCACAACAGTGCTGTTCAGCTGGTCGACCGGCTTGAGACCGCCGGCCTCGTGGACCGTGCACCATCGCCCACCGACAAGCGAAGCGTGCTTGTCGGTTTGACCGCATTGGGCGAGGTGGTTATTGACGCCTTGGCCAGAAGGCATCTGCTCGCCATGCTCGCCAACGAACCCCTCTTGGCCGAATCGTTGACCCGCCTTCGCGAGCTTGCGCAAAAGCGCTAGGCGCGCGCGACCGCACTTTTTTAAGGTTCACCGGGCGTGTGTTGCTATCCTTGCACCCGGCCCACCAGTCATTTTTCTTCCGGCGTCTGGCTGGCCTTCTGGGAGGCACGCCGCGCCCGGATGGCCGCTGCCAAGAAGACGCGCGACAAGCCGTGATAGAGCGGATCGCGCGACAGCGTTCGCGACGTGATATACCCAATCATCGAAACCGCCATGATCGACATGACCGCCTGGTGAGCGCCCGTCATTTCAAGGATGATGACGAAAGCTGTCATTGGGGCCTGCACGACCCCTGCAAAGTAGCCGGCCATGCCGAGAATCGCTCCAAGACCGATGCTCGTGCCGAGGATCAGGCCGATCGTGCTTCCAAAACCGGCTCCGACCGAGAGCGACGGTGCAAAAATGCCGCCGGGTATCGTCGAGATCATCGAGAGGAAGCTCGCGACGAGTTTCTGAATGAAAAAGAGCGGCGGCGCCGGATTGCCCTCGATCGCATGCGGCGCGTGATCGTACCCCGTCCCGTATGTCGCTCCGCCCGAAGATATGCCGATCACCGCGACGCCCAATCCGCAAAGGCCGGCCAGAACCATCGTCCGCCTCAACTGGTCAGGCTGGGTCCAGCGCCGGATGCGCTGGCCCAGATGGAGAGCAAGACCACTGAAGCCCGCCCCGAGCGCTCCTCCGCCAATGCCGCAAACGATGATCAAAGCCCAATCGCGCACATGCGCTGGAGCAACGCTTGAAACCCCAAAGTAGGTGTAGCTCCCCGAAAGACCGAGTGCGGCCAGCCCTGACAGGATGACGGCACTCAGCACCACTCCATTCGACCGGGATTCGTAAGCGCGGCTCATTTCCTCGATTGCAAACAGGATTCCGGCCAAGGGCGTGTTGAACGCCGCCGCTATTCCAGCCGCCGAGCCCGCAAGTATGAGACCGCGTGCGTGCGGGAGTTCGCCGAAGCGAGCGGCGGCAAGCATGATCGACGCCCCGACCTGAACCGTTGGGCCTTCGCGCCCGATCGAGGCGCCGCAGGAAAGTCCCAGTATGGTGAGAACGATCTTCCCGAATGCGATCCGCAGCGACAGGAGAAAAGGCCGCTCCGTTTCGTCCAGATGGCGCGCGGCGATCGCCTGCGGGATCCCGCTTCCTTGCGCGTTGGGAAAGAACTTTATCGCGAGATAGGCTGACAGGATGAACCCGAAAGGCGTTATTGCGAGCGGCGCCAAGTGCGTCCATCGGCTCGCTGATGTAACACTCGCGAACGCCGCTTTTGCAAGGTCTGCAAGTTTGGCGAAGCCGACACTGACAACGCCGATCGCCACGGCTCCCGACCAAAAGACAAGCCTTGTCCGCCACTGGCCGCGCGAACCCAGTACGACCTTGGAACGGCGCAGGATTTTCGGTTGACGCTTGGGATCGGGCATGGGGCGTTTCCGGCTCGGTTTGCGCGGCAAGCTGTTGAGCTTTGTCGGCAGGGTTTGATGATTGAAAGGGAGAATGGAGGATTGGCCGCGTCACACGCAATCGCTCTCGTTTGCGCGGCTGCGACTCGGTTGCGCTTTGCTCTGCAGCCGTTCAGGACGAACCGCTTCTAGCAAAGCTTCTCAAAGCCTCGTAAAGGATTGTTCCTCGAGCGTTGGTTGTCGCTTCAAACAGCCGGCTTCCCAGGCTGACCTTTATGTGGCGCAGGCCGGGACGCAGGTGCCGGTCCTTGTTCACGCGCACCGAAACCAGACCCAGATGGTGATACCGCTCGAAATCCTCCAGCGATATCCCGAGTTGATCGGCAATGTACGCCCGCGTCACGTTGACATCGTCCGGCAGCGGGGGGGGCAGAGCCTGCAACGCCTCCTGCCTGTCATGGGCGAGCCTTTGAACGTCGGACAGTGCACGAGCCCCGATGGCCAATGGCATCCAATCCACTAAGGGCGAGAAAACGCCTGACCGGTAAGGGCGGGCTCCACTCTATCTGGTTGAAACACGGCAAGCCTCTTCTCACGCCTCGGTTTTCGCCTTCGCGACCGTGATGACCTGCTTGTAAAGGCTGGGCCATCGCGCCGGCGGATCTCTCCTCCCTGTGGTGTGTATGCTCATATGTCATGCCGTGATACAAAGGTCGAGCTGGCGATTCGACCGATTGCGGCCAATCTTGCGGGTGACCGGGACCAAAGGCATGTCGATCGATCGTGAACGGAGTTGATCGAACCCCCCAACACCCCAAGCTCATTGTTGAGATAAGGTCTTGAAGATCGACCGATATGTGGGGTGCGACGGACATCATGAGGCGGTCCTTTTGGGAGGAGCTCACACAAGGGAACCGGTAGGGAGGGGCAATGCAGATCGATGAATTTCACTGGTAGCGAGACCTGATCATCAAGGCACCGTGTCGCGACGGACGATCGGCACTTTTGACAATCGCCGAAGATCTTTCTGAGCGGACCGGCCTCCAGCCCAAGGACTTGCTTCTACCTCTGGAGGCGCGCGAAGCCCTCTGCTCCACCGGTTTTGGGGGAGGATTTGCCCTGCCACATGCGTTGGTGCCGGGTCTGCGCTCGCCAGCGAAGGTGCTCATGACGCTTCGCCATGGCATCGAGTTCGGATCGCCTGATGACGCACTCGTCGACATATTCCTGGCCGTGCTTTGGCCCAAGGGCGAGCACCAGAGTTTCCTGCCCGCACTCGCCAAACTATGCCGGCCGTTCAGGTCGGTGCGCGTTCTGGAAGGGTTGCGAGGCGCTCAATCCAAGACAGAGGCGATGATGGTCCTGCAGGTGTTCGCCAGCTCAGACCGCTTGCCCTCGGCGTCGCGAAGCGTCGTCGGCGAAAAGGCGATGTAGGCAGTGGCATCGCGCCATACGGCACTGCGCTGCGAACGGGTAACCAGTGCCGCCTTAAATGTCGGATTAACCGCATTTCCCGGTTCACAATCCCGTGAGATTTTGGCGATTTGGGGTGGGATTCGTGGTTTTTTTGTGGCTAAAATACGCCTGTGCACGAAATGATATACTGCAGAAGGCGTGTTTTTGAGATGAAAATTTAGAGATTTCCGGATCTTTGGCCCGCCGCGTTCTGCGGCGGGTCATTCTTTCGCCGGCCAGTCTGGGATCAGAGTTGCGGCGATTTGGGCGGCCTGTTCAATTCGGAACAATCAGGGTCGGATCGGGCCCATGGTCATCGTGCAGCCCTGCCGCCGATGACAAGCGCTCGCTACGGCGACCCGTTTGCCCGCCTCTTGTTTCCTCCAACGCGATGGCTCGCTTACCTCATGATCTTTTCCCTCGTACGCGTTTTAGCGCTTTTCATCTCTCTTTTTGCCGCAGGGATGACGCCCGCGCTTGCTCAGCAAACTCAATTGCCCGGGGAAGCGGCGCAGTCGTCAGATCCTTCCAGGCTGCAGGAACTGATCGACGTGCTGCGAGACGATCGCGAGCGAGAGGCTTTCCTCGATGAATTGCAGAAGATTTCCCGCGGGCGTAGCGGCGAAAACGTGGAAGATGTAGCGCCCGATGTCACCGGCAACTCGCTCGGAGCACGGGCAGCGGACGTTACCCGGCGGTTTGCCGAGCACGCTGTCAAAACGGCAGCGGTATTCGCGGCACAGCTGGCTTCGGCCCCCGCGACACTTTCAAACCTGAGTGGCGGCGAAGGAGAGGTGCTCTTGCGCACCTTGCGTGATCTCGCCCTCGTCATCGTCGTGACCTACGGGCTCTTCGCGATCTTGCGCCTTTGCACACGTCGTGTCGATCGATCGTTCGGGCGACGGGCTGCAACAGCCGGTGTTATTGAAAAGTCGATGCTGATCGCAGCGTCCGCCGCCCTCGATGTCGGAATCGTCGTTGCCGCCTGGGGTGGAGGATATCTGGCTGCGCTGACGGTCTTTGGCGAAATCGGGCGGATGGATGTTCAGCAGACCCTCTATCTGAACGCGTTCATGATGGTTCAGCTGGCAAAGGTCGCAGTCAGAACCGTGTTGTCGCCATCGGCCGGCGAGCTGCGGCTCCTTCGTGTGTCCGATGAGGCCGCCCGCCGAGCCAGCCGAATCCTTGCCTGGATCATCAGCATTCTCGGCTACGGCCAGTTGCTTCTCCAGCCTATCCTGTCGCAAACCGTTTCTGCTGCTTCCGGCCAGGCAGCATCGGCGCTGGTGGCTCTCGTCGCCCTCATCACGGCGATTTCGGCAACGGTCGCCAACCGCAGGTCCGTCACGCAATGGCTGTTGTCGACGCCTGACCATTCCGCACGACGTCGTCAGGTCCGTTTTATCGCAGCACGGTGGCATTGGCCCGTTCTTGCCTATCTGACATTCCTGTTTTTCGTCGTTCTGATCGGGCCCGCAGAGCGGCTGTTTCTGGTGCTTTCCGCAAGCGCCCAGGCGATCGTCGCAATCCTTCTCGGCCTCGTCGTTGCCGATTGGCTGGCCCGCGCCGTGACCAAGGGCGTGCGTCTGCCAGAAAATGTCAATGAGCGGCTTCCTCTGCTCGAGCGGCGCGTGAACGGTCTCGTGCCGCGCTTCTTGACGCTTCTTCGCCTGATGATATTGGCCGCGGTCCTGGCGATGGTCGTCAGTGCCGTTGGCTTGTTCGATGTGGTCGGCGCGCTGCAATCGCGCGTTGGCCTGGCGTTCACCGGTTCGCTTGCCTCGGTTCTTGCCATACTGCTCTTTGCCTATTCTGCCTGGCTCGCTCTCACATCATGGGTCGACTATCGTTTGAACCCGGCTTTCGGCTCGATTGCAACCTCGCGGGAAACTACGCTTCTGACGCTCCTTAGAAACGCCGCCACGATCGCGATCGTCGTGGTGGCTCTCATGTTCTCGCTGTCACAGCTTGGGCTCGACATCGCGCCGCTCTTGGCGTCCGCGGGCGTTCTCGGACTTGCGATCGGGTTCGGCGCGCAAAAGCTCGTGCAAGATGTCATAAACGGCGTCTTCATCCAGCTGGAGAACGCAATCAATGTTGGCGACGTGATTGCGATTGGCGGTACGACCGGTACGGTCGAACGCCTGACGATCCGGTCGGTCAGCCTGCGCGACGTGCACGGCGCCTACCACATCATCTCGTTCTCGTCGGTCGATATGGTCACCAACCACATGCGCGACTTCTCGTTCCATGTCGGCGATATCGGCATTGCATACCGTGAGGATGTCGAGGACGCCCGCGCAGCGCTCGTCGATGCATTCCAGGAGCTGCGATCAGATCCGGACTTGAGCGCTTTCATTCTCGCAGACATGGAGTGGTTCGGGGTCCAGAGCCTGGGCGACAGCGCCGTCATCCTTCGTGTGCGCATCAAGACGACGCCGGGCAAGCAGTGGGCGGTTGGACGGGCGCTCAACGGCGCGGTCAAGCGGGTTTTCGACGCCCGTGGCATCGAGTTGCCGTTCCCGCACCAGACGATCTATTTCGGCGCGGATAAGAACGGAGAGGCGCCACCGGCGTTCGTCGCCATGGCAGCCTCGAAGCTGTAACCGGGTGCGTTGACGAGCGATAGACGCTATGTAAGGTCCGCCTCGATCTCGCCGCCGGCTCCAAGTGGCATAACCACGTCTTGAATTCAGGCGCGAGCGTTGCGCTCGCGTTCGACAAGCAGTTTCATGTACCGCCGTCGGACGTGGTCGATCGACAGATCGCCCGCAATCCAGAGCCTCATGAGAGCCTTGAACTCAGCGTCTTCGTCGATCATGAACCCGTCGGCTCGCCATTTGGCGATGACGCGATCAGCGATTTCTTTGCGGGTGGGCAAGCCATCTTTCCTTCGTTGGGTACTCGTGTGCCACAGCTATATTGGTCGATCTCGCTCCCCAGAAAGCCTCAAACGCGGCAGTTCGGAAGCTGTCCGACGGGGCTTCTTCATCCCGCCAGTGTATCAGCAAAACTCAAAATTCTTTCCGCGGGCGGCAGCTTGTTCAAGCCTCCCCATTGAGTGTCATCTCGACCATCGTCGGGCGAAAGCCGGCAGCCGCAAACAACCGTTGTGCCGCTTCGTTCCTGTGCGCCGTGGAAAGCACGATCAGGTTTGCGCCTTGCCCCTGCAGCTCTGCGATAGCAGCATCAAGCAGCATCCGGCCGATGCCCTGACTTCGACTGTCGGGCTCTACGAAGAGATCGTGAATGACGCCCGCTGGACCTCGAAGCGCCATGTAGTCGTGTCCCTCGAGAGATCCATATGCGTAGCCAACAATCCTCGTTTCCTGTTCGGCGGCAAGGAGCACCACATCGGGCGCCTCAAGCTGACTGCGCAGCCATCGAGCATAGGAAGCTTCCGTACCGGCTCCCGTCGCCATGAAGCGGTTTGGATCCCATTGTGATGCAACGCCATCACAAGGTCCCGTACCTGCCGAGCACAGGCACGTCGTCATCGCGGGCGCCTCTGATCGTGATCGTAGGTGGCATTTTGCGGCGTGATCCATCGATTGTGTTGACGAGACAGCGTCGTATCTTAAACGGCGGCGCGGCGGCTCAACAACTCGATCTCTTCCGTCAGGCTTCCTTCGTCAACGGCATGTCGTGCAAACGGGCGTTATCAAGCCAATGGCTTGTTGCCGTGATGTCCTGGACGCGCATGATAGTGGGCAGGAACCCCTGTCGTCGCCATCCCAGCCTCCAGGCATGCGCCGATGAACGCCTCGCGCGCGACTGCTGGCGGGAGGGAATGGTTGAGCGCAGCCCGGCACGTCACGATGGCTCGTTCATAGTTCTGTCCGTGCCGTATCGGCCATTCATGTTCCAGAAAATCCAGCGCGTCGTAGACCGATGCAAAAATGCGGTTCGCGCCTGACTGCAGACGAACAGATATCGGAACAGTCCAAGGCAATTCAGGAAGGCGCATAATGTCCTCCTTCCGCGGGCTAATGGTTTGAAAAATTGATATAAATTATGAGTGAAACTATACAGCCGTAAGGCCCGTCCTTCAACGTCGATACAGTAGTCATCTCGGGCGGTGCGCCTAGTACATTCGAACTGAAAAGCAGAGGTCAGAAATGGTTTGCGCTCTGGTGATGTGCGCGGATCATGAGGATGTCCGTCGGCGTGGCGCAGCTTGATATATTAGCAAAGCCGTACCGGAATTGCCGAAAACGACCTTCCTTGGGGGGAGCATCATTCGTATCTGGATGCATGGGCTTGGCCCACGGAGTTCTTCTTCCCCGCGTTCAGAGAGCCATCTGGGTGCGAGCCTTGCCCCGCCTTCCCCGGCGGGGCTTTCTTTTCAATCTTTACGGCTGGCCATTGTCGGGACGCGAAGGCCTTCGCCCCCTCGGCAGGGCCAAGATGCGTCGAACCCTGATCAAACGCGAGGTGTGTGAAAGCATGAGAAAGCTGGTCGCAGGAAAGCTTCACGGCATCCACGTCACTGAAGCAAACCTCAACTATCATGGGTCGATCACGCTTGACCCTGATCATTGCGAGGAAGCGGGCATCCTGCCGATGGAGTTCGTCGAGATCTGGAACAAGAACTCAGGCGCCCGCATCTCAACCTATGTCATCCTCGGTGAGCGCGGTTCCAGATGCTGCATCCTCAATGGTGCGGCCGCACGGACCTGCCAGCCCGGCGACCAGATCATCATCTGTAACTCGGTCTATCTCGACGAAAGCCGGCTCACCACGTTGAAGCCGAAAATCCTGACCTTTGACGAGAACAACCATGTTCGCGATCGCCTAAGCTACTCGGTCAGGGTCGATGCATCAGGCAAATACACTTTCGAAATCCTCGACGAAGATAAGACGGCATTGCCGATACCGCTCATGGTTTCCGGCAGCTGATTACGCAGAGGCCGCAGCGTCTGCTGCCGTTGCGCGACCGACCTTTCGTTTTCCTCAAAGCGCGAAGGCGAACTGCGGCGCGATTTCGGGTTTGGCGCTCTCAAGCGACGAAAGGGTCACGCCCAGCAGCCGGATGCCTTTTTGAGCAGGAAAGAGCGGCGACAGCAGCATCGTTACGATCGCAGCAAGCTCGGCGGCGCCCGCGATCGGGGCCGCGGTTGTTTTGCTCCGGGTGATCTGCGTGAAATCCGCCCACTTCACCTTGAGGGTCGCGGTCTTGGCACCAATGCCGTTCGCCTCGCAGTAGCGCCAGACCTTTTCGATCAAGGGTTCGAGGCCAGTCCTGGCAGTTTCGAAATCATGCACGTCCACGGAGAAAGTGTCCTCCGCACCGATGGATTTGCGCACCCGATCAGCTTTGACCTGGCGCTCGTCGACGCCGCGGGCGATCCAGTAGAAGTAGGGCCCCGATTTTCCAAAGTGCTGGCGAAGGAAGGCGACATCGTGGCCTTTCAGGTCGGCGCCTGTTTCGATGCCGAGTTTGTGCATGCGCTCGGCGGTCGCAGGGCCCACACCATGAAACTTCTTGACGGGCAGAGCCTCGACAAAGGCAGGACCATTCTTCGGGGTGATGACGAAAAGGCCGTCCGGTTTTCTCTGGTCAGACGCCATCTTGGCGAGGAACTTGTTGTAGGAAACGCCGGCCGAAGCCGTCAGCCGGGTCTGCGCCTTGATCTTTGCGCGGATCTCCTCGGCAATCTCGGTCGCAAGCTCCATTCCCTTAAGGTTTTCCGTGACGTCGAGATAGGCTTCGTCGAGCGAAAGGGGCTCAATCAGAGGCGTATACTCGGCAAAGATCGCATGGATCTGCTGAGACACCACGCGATAGGCATCGAAGCGCGGTTTCACGAAGATCAGGTCCGGGCATTTTCGCTTGGCGGTAACTGAAGGCATGGCCGAATGAACGCCGTACTTTCGCGCCTCATAGCTTGCCGCCGCGACCACGCCGCGCGCCTCGCCGAAGCCGACCGCAATGGGAAGCCCGCGAAGCTCCGGATTATCCCGCTGCTCCACCGATGCGTAGAAGGCATCCATGTCGACGTGGATGATCTTTCTCGGGCGCTCGAAGCGTTCCATCAGCGATCACTCGCCCTTAGGCTGGTCATAGCAGCAGGTCTTCTTCGGGCAGGGCGGCAGGTGGCTCGACGACAACCAGCATGTTGCCCGGAAGCGGTCGCTGCAGGTGTTTTACTTCGTCCCAGGCGCCGGTGAGCCAGAGGTCCACCTCATCCGGTGTCGTCAGAATGACTGGCATGGCCTTCTCATGGATTGGTGCGACGATCTCGTTCGGCGACGTTGTGAGGAAGCCGAAGAGCTCATATTCGCGTTCACCATCGCGCACGCGCCTTACACCTTTCCACGGCGTCCAGAAACCCGCAAAGAACATCAGCGGCCGATCCTTGGTCCCGGCAAACCAGGCGTTCGGGATCTTCCCTCCGGGGACCTTGGCCGCCGGATCGGGCTCGGCAAAGGAAGTGAAGGGGACGACGCAGCGACTGGTCGGGCCGAGCCAGCGCCGCCAGTGTGCAGACTTCAGATTGCGAATGTTGGTAACGCCAGGATCGTAGTTCTTCACGACCTCTGGCGGAGACGGCATACCCCAAGTGACGCGCGCGATCTCGCGCTCTCCGCCTTCACCTACGCGAACGACCGGCGCCTGATAACCTGGATAGACGTCGTAGGAAGGCTGGTTCCAGCCGGCCTTGTCGCGGAAGGCCTTGGTGAAGGCAATCACGGCATCGCGTGTCGTCGTGATATTGTAGAGATTGCACAAAGTTCCAGTCTCCCGTTTCACCCTTGCACCATATCGGCGACTGCTCGTCTCTGCCGCTGTTCATAAAGCGCCCGGTCCATCCGATCCGCGCGAAGTCGCATGCTTCCACGCGTCAAGATCGCAATCAACAGGTCCGCTCCTGAACTCCGTTGACTCGGAACTCAAATGGGAACAAATAGGGAACATATCAACAGGAAGCACTAATGCAAAGCCCCCAAGGAGTGGTTCTTTCCAAAATGCCACGTCCGGTCCTCGACAATACCCTCGTCTCAGAACTTCGCGATCGCATCCAGCGCATCGAAGGTACAAGTGGCCGTGGGCGAAAGGTCTTGCCGTTTGACGTTTCCGAGATCGATCGGCGCTTGCCGGGTGGGGGGCTTGCACTCGGCGCCCTGCATGAAGTCGCCGGCGGCGGCAACGGTGCCATTGACGGCGCTGCGGCGGCGCTCTTTTCGGCGGGTATCGCAGGTCGCACGAAGGGCAAGGTGCTCTGGTGTATGACGCGACCAGATCTTTTCGCGCCAGCGCTGGCGCAGGCGGGATTGTCTCCAAGCCGCGTCATCTATGTGGAGGCCGGCGACGAAAAGGCGCTTCTCTCCTGCATGGAAGAGGGACTTCGCCATGGTGGGCTCGGTGCCGTCGTCGGCGAGCTTGCCCGCCTTCCGATGAACGCCTCGCGCCGCCTGCAGCTTGCGGCCGAAGGCTCAGGAACAATTGCGCTTGCGATCCGTCGTTGGCGACGCCAGGCGGAAGCTTCGGATTTTGGGCAGCCAACGGCATCGGTCACACGCTGGCGCGTGTCCGTTCTGCCGTCCTCGCCCTTGCCGGTTCCAGGTGTTGGCCGCGCGCGTTGGCTGGTCGAACTCATCCGCTGCCGCGCCGGCGAAAGTGCAGATTTCGAAGTGGAGGCCCCCAGATGCCAAGGGTCGTATCGCTCTTCCTTCCGAGCTGGCCCACGGATCGCTTGAGGCGCAAGCTCGGCGACGCAGCGCCGCCGGCTGAGACGCCGCTTGTCCTCGTTGGCCGCACACAGCGTCGGCGCGTGGTGCTCTCGGTGAATGCCGCGGCGATCGCCGCCGGTTTGAGACCCGGCATGGCGGCCACAAAGGCCCAGGCGCTGGTGGCTGGCCTTGTTGTCATGGACGCCGATCCAATTGCGGACGTGCAGGCGCTTGAACGCTTGGCGCTCTGGGCGCTGCAGCGTTACGCGCCGATCGTTGCGGCCGATCCGCCCGATGGCCTCGTGATCGACACATCAGGTGCCGATCACCTGCATGGCGGCGAAGAGCTGATGCTATCGGGCATGGTCAACCGTTTCTTCGGATCCGGCATCGAGGCTCGAGCGGCGATTGCCGATACCTGGGGGGCGGCGCACGCCGGCGCCCGGTTTGTCGCGCGGCCGACGCACGTCACGGCGCCGGGAGGACAGCGGGAACTAATTGATAAACTACCGATCACAGCTCTTCGTCTCGATCCCGCAGTCGTGCATGGCCTTCGCGTGCTCGGCTTCAACACGATCGCTGAGGTGGCCGGCGTGCCGCGAGCGCCGCTTGCGCTTAGATTTGGGCCCGAGCTTGGCCGCCGTCTCGACCAGGCCCTGGGAAAAGTCGCCGAGCCGATCGATCCGGTCCGCACGCCTGAGCTTATTGAGGTCCGCCGATCGTTCGGTGAGCCGATTGCTGCTGCCGAGACGATCGCGCGCTATGCGGCCAAGCTTGTGGGTGCGCTCTGCCGGGGACTGGAAGAAAAGGGCCTTGGTGCCCGCCGCGCCGATCTTCTTTTCCACCGGGTCGACAACACCTATCAGGCGATCCGCGCAGGCACCGCGACGCCGGTTCGGGACGTCAAGCGCTTGACGCGGCTCATCACCGATCGCATCGAGACGATCGACCCCGGTTTCGGTATCGAAATCATGTCGCTGACGGCAACCCATACCGAGCCGCTTGTCGCAAGCCAGGTCATCTCCTCGCTGGTCGAGGAGCCGGAAGCCGATGTTTCCGGCCTGATCGATATCCTCGGAAACCGTATCGGCGCACGGCGGCTCTACCGCTTCGCGCCGGTTGCAAGTGACGTGCCCGAGCGCTCCATCGATCGCATCGCTCCGATGGCGCCAGACGATGGCCTCGCCTGGCCCGGCCATTGGCCAAGACCGGTTCGCTTGCTTCTCCATCCCGAACCGATCGAGACGATGGCGCTGCTTCCCGATCATCCGCCGGTCAGTTTCACCTGGCGCGGCGTGCGCCGGCGGGTGAAACGCGCCGACGGGCCTGAACGCGTCTTTGGCGAATGGTGGAAACGCGATGCCGAGCTCGTCGCCGTGCGCGACTATTTCCAGGTCGAAGATGACGCCGGCGAGCGCTACTGGATTTTTCGTGCGGGCGACGGCGAACACAGCGAGACCGGCAGCCACAAATGGTTCCTGCACGGGATCTTCGGATGACGAGCCCACACTATGCCGAGCTTCAAGTGACCTCGCATTTCTCCTTCCTGCGCGGCGCGTCTTCCTGCGAAGAGCTCTTTCAGCGTGCCGCGGAGCTCGGGCTCGACGCGCTGGCGATTGTCGACCGCAACAGCCTCGCCGGCATCGTGCGAGCGCACCAGGCGGCGAAGGACGTCGGGGTGCGGCTGGTCGTCGGCTGCCGCCTCGATCTCGATGACGATCTTTCCATCCTCGTCTATCCGACCGACCGGCCCTCGTATGCGCGTCTTTGCCGGCTGCTGTCGCTCGGCATGAAGCGCGGCGGCAAGGCGAAATGCCGTCTCGGCTGGTCCGATCTGGTTGCCTATGGCGAGGGCCTGATCGCGGTCCTTCTCCCGGATGCGGCGGATGAGGACTGCGCTCTCAATCTTCGGCGCCTGAGGCAATCCTTCGGCGATCGCGCCTACCTGGCGCTGACGCTCCGCCGGCGGCCGAACGACCAGCTGCGCCTTCATCAGCTCTGCAATCTGGCGGCATCGATCGGCGTGCCGACGGTCGTCACCAACGACGTGCTGTTTCATGTGTCGGAGCGGCGAATACTCCAAGACGTTGTCACCTGCATTCGCCACAACATCACGATCGACGAGGCAGGCTTCCGCCGCGAGCGGCACGCGGACCGCTACCTGAAGCCGCCTGAGGAAATGGCGCGTCTCTTTGCCCGCTACCCGGAAGCCCTTGCCCGCACCATCGAGATCATGGATCGGTGCCGTTTCTCGCTCGACGAGCTCGCTTACCAGTACCCCGAGGAGCGCTCTAATCCGGAGCTGACGGCGCAACAGACTCTGGCGCAGCTCACCTGGGAGGGCGCCAAATGGCGCTATCCCGAGGGCTTGCCAGTCAAGGTCAAAAAGAACCTCGAGCACGAGTTGCGACTGATCGAGAAGCTTCAATACGCGCCCTACTTCCTGACTGTGAACGCGATCGTGCGCTTTGCCCGCTCAAAGGACATTTTATGCCAGGGCAGGGGATCGGCTGCCAATTCGTCCGTCTGCTATGTGCTCGGCATCACTTCGATCGACCCGGATACAAACGATCTGCTTTTCGAACGCTTCGTCTCCGAGGAGCGCCGCGAACCGCCCGATATCGACGTCGACTTCGAGCACGAGCGCCGCGAGATCGTCATGCAATGGGTGTTCGACACCTATGGCCGCGACCATGCGGCCCTTTGCTCGACCGTGATCCGCTATCGCTCGAAAGGCGCCATCCGCGATGTCGGCAAGGCGCTGGGACTTCCGGAGGACATGACGAAGATGCTGTCGTCGCAGGTCTGGGGCTGGGGCGAGGATATCGGCGAAAAACATGCCGAGGAGCTCAATCTCAACCTGTCCGATCGGCGCCTGCGCCTCACGCTCGATCTCGCCCGCCAGCTGATGGGCGCGCCGCGTCACCTGTCGCAGCATCCGGGCGGCTTCGTTCTGACGAACGATCGCCTCGACGAGCTCGTCCCGATCGAGCCTGCGGCCATGGCCGACCGGCAGGTGATCGAATGGGACAAGGACGATATCGATATCCTGAAATTCATGAAGGTCGATTGCCTAGCGCTCGGCATGCTTTCGTGCATGAAGCGCGGCTTTGACCTGCTCGCCGAGCACAAGGGCATCAACCTCGATCTCGCGAGCATCCCGGCCGAAGATCCGCGTACCTACGCGATGATCCGGCGCGCCGACACGCTCGGCACCTTCCAGATCGAGAGCCGCGCGCAAATGTCGATGCTGCCGAGGATCAAGCCGCGCACCTTCTATGATCTCGTCATCGAGGTGGCGATCGTGCGACCCGGTCCCATCCAGGGCGACATGGTGCACCCGTACCTTCGTCGGCGCGAAGGCAAGGAGGCGGTCGTCTATCCGAAGCCCGAGCTGGAGCAGGTGCTTGGCAAGACGCTTGGCGTACCGCTCTTCCAGGAGCAGGCGATGCGCGTCGCCATCGAATGCGCCGGCTTCACGCCGGGCGAGGCCGATCAATTGCGCCGCGCCATGGCGACCTTCAAGCATACCGGCGGTGTGTCGAAGTTCGGCGAGAAGCTCGTCCGGGGCATGGTCGCAAACGGCTATGAGCCGGACTTTGCCATCAAGACCTTCAAGCAGCTCGAAGGTTTCGGCAGCTATGGCTTTCCGGAAAGCCATGCCGCGTCCTTCGCGCTCATCGCCTATGCCTCCTCCTGGCTGAAATGCTGGCATCCGGACGTTTTCTGCGCAGCGCTGTTGAACGCCCAGCCGATGGGCTTTTACGCCCCGGCCCAGATCGTGCGCGACGCGCGCGATCATGGGGTTCAGGTTCGCCCGGTCTGTGTGAATTCAAGCCGCTGGGATTGCACGCTTGAGGCAACGAGGGATGAAAGCCGCTTTGCCGTTCGCCTTGGTCTTCGCATGGTCAAGGGGCTGGCGAACGCTGACGCCGCGGCGATCGTTGCCGTGCGCGACGAAAGACCTTTCGAGACCGTCGACGATCTCTGGCGCCGGGCAGGCGTTCCGGCCGCCTCTTTGGTCCAGCTTGCAGAAGCCGATGCGTTTCATCTGTCGCTGAGCCTTGCGCGACGCGAGGCGCTCTGGGCAATCAAGGCGTTGCGCGACGAGCCACTGCCGCTCTTTGCCGCGGCCTCTGAGCGTGAAAGCCGGACCGTCGCGGAACTCGATGAGCCGTCGGTGGCGCTAAGGCCGATGACGTCGGGCGGCGAAGTGGTCGAGGACTATGGGCATGTCGGGCTGACGCTACGCAACCATCCGCTTTCGTTCTTGCGCGCGGATCTCACGAAGCGCCGCATCGTCTCCTGCCGCGAGGCGATGCAAACGCGGGACGGAAAATGGCTGGAAGCGGCAGGCCTGGTGCTCGTACGCCAGCGGCCGGGCTCCGCCAAGGGCGTCATGTTCATCACCATCGAGGACGAAACGGGCATTGCCAATCTGGTTGTCTGGGCAAAGACCTTCGAGACGTTTCGGCGCGTGGTCTTGGGTGCCGGCATGCTCGGCGTTTATGGCCGGATCCAGAAGGAGGGCGACGTAGTTCATCTCGTTGCCCATCGGCTGACCGACCTATCCGGCGAGCTTGCAAGCGTCGGCGATCGGGACGCCAGTTTTCCGCTTCCGCATGGAAGAGGGGATGAGTTTCATCGTGGGGCGCCGGCGCCCGATCCGCGCGGGCTGCCGAAGGGGCCGCGGCCGCGCGATATCGTCGATCCCTATATGCATCTCGATCAGATCAAGGTGAAGACGCGGGATTTTCGGTGAGGCGAGCGAGCGTTCACTTGCGAAGGCTTACTCGAAGGTCTCGTTCCTCGTGCTCTCTATTTCATCTTCGCGTTGTCCCATTTCGGCTACGACCCGCAGCATGCGGGCTCGGGCCTCGGAAAGCATTTGCTTTTGATCCGGATGTGCTTGGGCAAGCAGGTCATCCAGAATACCAAGCCTTCGTTGGAGCTTGGCGGCGCGCGAACCAGACCAGCTCATTGGCATTAGTCGCTGAAGATATATCTCAAGGATGTGCTCTTGGTCCGGTGCGCGCCTGAATACCTCTCCCGCAAGTTCAGACAAACGCTCTTGTGGCTGATCCTCGGAGGTCTTTGGAACAAACAGGGCGCAAGTTTCCGCAATGAAGGGATACCGGTCCGTAGGCGATTCCGCACACCATTCCATTGCTTCGCGTGCGGGGACTGCTTCCATCGGACGTCTCCCCCTTTCGTTGTCATAGTTTGAAGCTAGTGAACGAGCTGTGCGAAATCTTCCGTCCGCATCGGGTTGATACACTGCATTGAGGGCCAACTTTGGCCTGAGCCGGAAGAAGGGTTGCAGGAACCGCCCGCGCCTAAAGGCATACTTTCTGCCTTCTGAGCGCTCCCATGATAGCAGCTTGTTGATGATATCCTCATCCATGGCTGAAGGAGGTGCGTGAGTGAGCCCGAATGCAAGGATCTGGTCGAAGTGGTACTCAACCATCGTGTCCTGAGTGTCGATCTCCGTGAGATCTGTATCGATCAGAAAGTAACCAATCTGCAGAGCGACATCCTGTCGGAAGTCGTCGTTCTTGACCCTGCCTGAATGGATGACCATTCCCAACAAATCGATGGCAACTGTAGGTCCGCCGGAGAGGCCTGACAAAGCCTGCACGAGCTTGCCGATCGTTCGCACATCAAGAGCGTCCGTCAGCCCGCCCATCGCCAGGTAGCGATACTGCCAAATGGGGGCGAGTTTTGCGTTTAACGCTTCGAAGACGCGCTCGATGCCCCTGTTCTCTAGACCAACAACGCATTGGAGCTCCGGGAACGACTGTCCCCACACAGGATCTGATACTGCAGCGTCTAAGAATAAGTCTGCAGCCGCGGCGTCAGTCCCATGCCAACCTGCCAACAGCCCTCGCACAAAAAGAAAATTTGCGTCTGATCCGTCCAAAGTCGCGACAATACGACTTGCTTCGGCCAGGTACTGTGAATGGTCTTTGAGCGATGAGCCAACGCCGACGCCGAACGAGAAGATGGTTTCACTCCCTCGGGTCCGCAGTAGATCCGGCGTGATCAGGGACAGCACGGATAGGGATTCCGCGGCCATCCTGCCGAGCTCAGTTGCTCGCTCCTGAACCTTCTCGCGACGTTTACCGTAGTCTGCGCCATAACCCTCGCCGTCGAGCAAACCGAACAACGCAGCGTCCTGCGTTAGAATAGACGCCCGTATCTCACCAAGAAGATCTCTCGGTGCAAGGGCACGTTCTAAAGCAATTAGCCTCGATAGAATCTCGGGAGGTGCTGACGACCTATTCCAGTAGATCGTTTCGCGAACACCAACCCATCCGTCCGGCCAACCTCCCTTTTCGGCAAGGGCTCGCCCCACTGCTTCAATGGCGTCAAGCATCCCGGCCTCCTCACAGAGGTCTCGCACGGCTTGGCCAAGTATCTGGCGAACTTTGATTGCCTGCTTTTCCGTCCCGAGTGCTATTTGTGACGCAACTTCAATAAACCCTCCGTACCACCGGACGATCTCTAACCGGGTCTCGGGCTTCCAACCGTAGTCACGCGGGCGAGAGCCAAAGTCCGCTTCCAGGTGGCCGACAAAGTGGCTGGTCTGGAGGGCTTGCTTCAATGCAGCCCTTCCCAATGCCTGGTGCAACTCCTGCTTGCTTTGTAGGAGATCGAGAACGACGGCCGCTCTCTTTTCCGGCGAGGCGTTTGTACCAGAGAGATAGCAAGTGAAGAGTGATGCAATCGCATCAGGCGCGGAACTGCGGGCTGTCGTGTCCTCCCTCTCGGCAAAAGCCATGAGGACGTTGAGTGCATCGTCAAACATAGACTCATCGTAGGCAAGCGACCTTGCCATAGCGACGAGATCGGATGCAACATATGCATCCAACTCCTTAAGGTCCTTGCGCTCAACCATCCTCTTAAATGCCGACAAACTACCGATTGGGTCGGTGGGCATTACATTCTTGAGTGCCTGTCTCCCGACGTCCGTAAGATCTTCAATAAACTCAAAACTCCCACCCGGGTTTAAAAGCGAGGCGACGATTTGCCGTGCGTGGGTTGAATTATGCAAATAACCAAGTCTCCGAGAGAAGGATTTGGCAACCCTGTCGTCGGCCTTGACCAGCAGTGTGTCGACGACACTCGACGCGGGGTTGTTTTCGAGAGCGCGAGAGGCGAGCCTGTTGGCGATCGCGTGCGGTAATACTGCTCGCCACTTACCTCGCTGTTGAACTAATCCCCTTCGTTGCAGTTCAGCAATGCCGCGGTACAGAGTGGTAACCGACAAGCCAACGGTTTGAGCCAAAAGTGCGAGTTCCGACCCTTGGTCGGTCTCAATTCCCTCAAACGAGTACAAAAGCGTGGCGGCCTCGGCGCACCGCAACAGCTCTTCGTTCTCGCTTCGTTTTTGATGAAACAAGCGCCTGAAAAGCGCGTCATCGCCCAGCTGGGCCAGATCTCCGCTGCGTTCCGACGCACTCGCTAACGCGAACGCCACGCGCGCATTCCCGTCCGAAAAGGAGGCGACCCGACTTATGTCAGGTTCAGACAAGTGGCTGTAACGTCGGCTTAGTAACGCTTTTATAAGCTCGTCTGAAGAGCTCTCCAAGCGATAGAAGCGTGTACCCTCTGGAAGGTCGTCCTGAATGTCATACTCGACGGTAAGCAGTGCCACCTTTTGTGGCCCCCGGTCGACTATTTCGGCCAGCCGCTTGTGTAGGTCCTGGCCGCAGTTGTCGATAACGAAGAAGGAAGGAGCATCAGCATCGACTAGCGCCTCTGCCATGGACGTGGGTTGAGGCTCCAAATGATCTGACAAGTCGGCATAGATGACGCCATCTTGAGGCAACGGGAGCGACTTTGTGAGCACTCTTGGATCGAAGAGTGCTTGAACCAAACGTGTCTTTCCAACGCCCGACAGCCCCACTACGCGCACGCTTCGTCCCGCGAGCATGTCGCTTCGGATGGCATCAATCGCGTCAATTGCCCCCGAACCAACCTTTGCGTCGGGCGTGAAAACCTTCACTCTGTCGTCGAGCAGGTATTCAGCCTTGGAGTCGCTTTCACGATACGCCCATGGCCCGTAGGGTTTCCAACCTTTCAAAGGGCCGCCAGAGCTGTGCTTTACCCATGCAACGATTGAGGGAAAGCGCTCTGCCCAGTCTGCGATGCGCCGAGCATCTAGGAAGTCGAGGGTTCCCGTGCCTGGCTCCAATTGCCCGCAGCACTCAGCCATCTTCGCCCGCCGAGCCGCCAACGATGAATCTGAGACGCTGTCGCGCGTTGATACGATGATGTAGGAGCCATCGTGGCGAAGGATCTCCGCAATCGACGCACTAAGGCTACCCTTAGGTAGAAGTTCTTTCTGGATCTTGGATGGCGGAAAATTCTCTGCCTTAACTTGATAGCCGACGGTGCTGGCCGGCAGAAACACTGAAGTTGCGCCCAGAGCTTCCGCCGAAAACCTTACGTCGATACCGCCGTCTTTCGCCCTCTGGTCGCCACCCCATGTTACATCGGGACTCGTTGCACCAAGTCGGCTTGCTTCTGCACGAACGAGCCGTGCGACTAGTTCTCTGGCGCGTTCATCGTTGAGGGACTGGATTTCATTTGTACTGACTGTGAGTATCGGATGTGGCATTTCTCTGCCCATTGGCTGTGCCGTGAAAAGTGCGCAGGAAAGTACATCACAAGACAGTTGCGTGTCCTTCTTTCGCGCAACTTCTATTGATGCCATCCACCGATAAGGAGTGTTTGGAGTGATCGCCGGCCGATATTGGAACTTTCGGATAGTCCGGCCGGATGAATGCGCCGTATTCTAACCCGTCCTGCAGAGAGCGCTAAGAGTTATCGTTTGCGACCTCTCGGAAGATTCACCGGCGCTTCCTCGCCGCTTTGCGGTTCGATTAACAGCTCGAAGATTTTGCATTCGAGAACCGCAGCGATTTTTCCAAGCGAATCTATTCCGAGATTTACCTGCTTGCGCTCAAGCTGAGAAATGGACACCCGCTCCAATTGAGCCTCAAGCGCTAGCCGTTCTTGTGAGAGGCCGCGCTTGACCCTCAATTTTCTAACATTCCAAGCTAGTAGATCACGCGGTGTCATGGCATTCACATGACCATTGCGTGTCGAATTAAATAACTGGCTATTCTATACGAAAAGATGATAAAAGTTGTATTCAGGTGATTATGATTTCGCCCTCTGCGCGTAGGCGGAAACTGGACTGGAGTCGAAGCTTTCATGGAACTGCGCCAACTCTCATTCTTTGTTGCGGTCGCCGAGGAGCTGCATTTCAATCGGGCGGCGGCGCGGATGTGCATCGCCCAGCCGGCGTTGAGTTCTCACATCCAGGCGTTGGAGAAGGAGCTCGGTGTGCGGTTACTTGAGCGGTCGACGCGTCGGGTCGAGCTGACGCGGGCAGGGGAGGTGTTCTACGATCGGGCCGTGAGGATCATCGGCGATGTAGGGTTGTCGATGGATGTGGCGCGGTCGGCTGCCGGAAAGGCGGCGCGTACTATCAAGATCGGAACCGTCTATCCGGCGACCATAGGCGTGCTCCCGGCGTTTCTGGCGCGCATCGGCCGGAAGTTTCCCGATGTGGCGCTGCATGTGACGAGCGGTTCGACCAGCGACATCATCCGTTCCATTGAGAACGGACAGATCAATCTCGGCTTCATCCGACCGGTCGAAAACATCGGGTCCTTGCGCTTCTTCTCGATCGCGCATGAGCGCTATCTGCTGGCGGTCGAAAAAAGGAGCCCGCTTGCGCTTCGAAGCGAGATCGACATCGAGGATCTGAGGGGAGAGAAGATCATCGCCTTTTCCCGACAGAACCTCTCCTATTCGGAGCGCTATTTCTCCGAGATGTTCGAGACCCACGGTCTGACCGGCAACATCGCCTACAGCTGTGATGACACCTTCTCGCTGGTGTCGCTGGTTTCAGCGGGCCTGGGCGTCGGATTTGCGCCGGAATGGACGAAAGACTTGCCGAACCGAGGTTTCGAACTTCGGCCGGTGAGGGGAGTGGATCTCAAGATCGGGCTTGGTGTCGCCTGGAACAAAGAGGATCCGACGGCGTCACGGGACGACATCATCGACATTGCCCGGTCGCTGGCGCGGCCGGGCAGGTGAGGGCAGGGGCGTCAACATGGATGAATCTCGCCCGTTCCAAGCACTTGGCCATCGCCGTTGATTTGCTTCTCCTCCCGCAACCGCGGGGATGTGTCGTAATCGGGGCAACGACCGCCTAGGGTCAATCTACTGAAGCATGTTCCGGCGAACATAGTCTGAGGTTGCCCCCCTGGCTGACGGATGGCTGGCTCATGTTCAACCGCGCCGCGGCCCGTGTAAGGCTGCGCTCTTCGGCGATCAGGAAGAAGGAACGCAAGCGATTGAGATTGAGATCAGCCAACATCCGACAATGTTTAATCAGCGCGAGATGAAACTGCAATTCACAACAGCTCCGCCCATATGCAGGGGAGAGTTGCCACGATCGCGGCGCGATGTTCTGCACTGGATTGCCTTCGGGGCGTGAGCGCACGCGTCCACACGTCTTTGGAACCGCCAATCTGTCGGCCTGCAAAGTGCTTGCGATCGACGCTCGGCCACGGTTTGAAAAAGTTGGTCGCGATGCATCAGCGTGTCCTCGTGAACAAGGAAAGGTTTCACGCCTGCAAGTTGTTGCCGAACTCCTAAATAAGGATAGTTAGTATAGTTAGCTTGGCTCGCGGTGAGTCGTGCGACAGGAAATACGGCGGGACGTTCGACGGCGCCTCGACGTCCTGGTGGTCGGTAAGCCAATCTGGATAGATCTGTGCAGGCATTTGCTGACATCGAGGAATTCAGTGAGACGGATGTCCATACGTTGCTGGCGGCTCTTGCTGATAGATCAAGGCGCGTACAGAGAGTGGTCTTGTCGAAGCGGACTATCTGGATCAAGCAATATGGCACTGAACAAGCGTCGATCTGGATGAAGCTCCAAGGCGTCTTTGCCGCCGCTCTTCCCGTTGAAGTTCTCAAGCCGTCTCGACAGCTGGATCCTGCGGGTATGGTCAGCAGGGAGGTTCGCAAGATCGAGGCTTTCCGAGCGAAGGGTTTCCCGACGCCAACGATTGTCTATCGCTCGCCGACCTCTCTCATCCTGACGGACGTCGGCCGGACGGTTGACGCGTCGCTCTTGGACCTGCGCGCCGCAAGCGCTGAGAAACATGATGAGCTGCTCGTGACCTTGGCGAGCGAGCTTGGAAGACTGCACGCAGCCGGCCTTTGTCATGGACGTCCGCATCCGCGCGACTTCGCGTTAAACGGTGACCAGATAACCTTTCTGGATTTCGAAGAAGAACCGGACGCGGTCATGTCTTTGCCCTGCGCACAAGCCCGCGACATGTGGCTTCTTCTTCTGCAGATTGCCTCGCGGATGATGCTTGGAATGGATAGCCTCAATGCAGCGTATTCTGCCTGGGCCGCCAAGGCACCGGCCGAGGCCGATCGAGAACTCAAGCGGATCACCCGTTTTCTAACTCCTCTTGTTCCGATCGCAAGGGCACTCAATCAGCTTCGCCACGCAAAGGATGTCCATCGTTTCATCGTTCTTATGGCTTATCTCTCGCAATTCCAGTGATCGGATCGCGGTGGCTGGCGAGATAGGTCGCAACATCGGCTCCAGGTTCATCACCGTTCCTTGCGGGCGCAGCCGTAGGATCGACAAGTACAACGTTGACGCTGTCGGCGTTCTTCATCATCTCAAGCGCCTCGCGCGCAGCTCTTGTGGCTTCGATTGTGGAGTTCCATGCAAGCAGGACCCTTTTAGGAATCAGCGTCACTGACTGGCGGTTGCCCGATAGAAGGACGGGATGGGCTGATTGAAAGAGCGCGCCCTCAATGGCGTGCGAGCGAAGCCGCGAACTCGCCTTAAGGCTTGCCCCGATCAAGGTCACGTCGGCGTAACGCGCCCTTTCTCCGATCTCGTCTCCCCCGCAGAGAGCCGGACGAGGCTCAATTGATTTGGCGCAAGGAACGGGTTCGAATTTAGCGGTAGTCTGGTCTTGTTTAAATTTTCACGGGCGCGAGCCAGAGAATGGAGGCAATGTCTCTGGTCGCACTATCCTGTCCTTGAAACGGAGAACGCACATGAACACGACGATGTCCGCATATGTGGCGATTTTCGGCGCGTTTCTTTCCTGTGGTCCCACGCCGTCCTTTGCCCAAGATTCCCCGGCCCTGAAACAAGGTGAGCAACCTGACTACTCCGAGATGATGCCTGACGCGATGATGGGGGGGCGACAATACGGCATGTGGGGCGGATGCGGCAAAACATGATGCATGGCCCTATGTTGAAAATCATGTTTGCCGTTGCCGATAACGACGGGGATGGTGCCCTTTCGTTCGAGGAAGTCACCGCAATTCACAAGAGGATCTTCGACAGGGTCGATGCAAACAAGGACGGAAAAGTAACACCCGAGGAAGTTCAGGGCTTCATGCGCGACTAGCAGCAGCGCCATTCTTCGAGACGATGCCTTCCTGCTCGTGTCGGCCGGTCCAGCATCCGCATTGCCCCGCAATGGACGAAGGATCCCAACCGCGACCGCGAGTTCTGGTCGGCGAAGGCCCTTCGGCGTTGCTTGGCAAGCTCGCCCCCGAACCTATTCGGTCCTTCTGTTGAACTCGTAGGGATGCTTGTCGAAATGGGCCCGCGACACCGGCAGCTCCATCCCCAGCTACGTGTAGCCCGCCGGTTTCGTCATCTCTGGCGGAGCGCGCCGGTGGAAGGTGAATTTTCCAGGAATGTCTATGAGCCTTCCCGTCAGGAAAAGGGAGCGTAAGCACTTGCTTATCCGGACCGAAATCAGCAGATTGCCAATCGACGTAAACCACACTGATCGGTCCTTCTGGTTTCGCCTCGGCGCTTGGCCCTGGTGATCCATGAAAGGAAGTCATGATGATGAAACCGATCGCACTCGCTCTTGCTATTTCGACTTTGCCCTACACTGTGTTCGCAATGCCGGCGGTGGGGGATCTTGTGGGGACCAATCCCACCGACGCCAAGGCCGCGCTGGAGAAATCCGGATGCAAGGTCTCGGACTTCGAGCCCGAAGGCGGCCAGATCGAAGCGAAATGCTCGGGTGCAGGCGGGAAAGCTTGGGAAGTTTACATCGACCCGAAGTCCGGCAAGGTCAGTCAGATAAAGGACGGTGACTGATCGTGGGCGCCTCGGACAAGAAGGCAACTGAGGGGGCGGTACAGCCCCCCAATCCCTGGGATCCGCTCGTGCGCATAAGCCACTGGGCGATTGCGGCTGCTGTCCTCGCAAACGGGTTCATCACCAAGCCCGGCGGCATAGCGCATGTTTGGGTTGGATGGGCGGTGATCGGCGTGTTCGCCAGCCGGTTGATTTGGGCTGTCGTGGGGCCACAGGAGGCGCGCTTTAGTGCCTTTCCCCCATCGCCATCTGCGGCGTTGCACCATATCGGTAATCTGTTGCGGGGCAGGGCGCGTGAATATCCTTCCCACAATCCCGCGGCTGCGATCATGGTCTACACTCTATGGGCTTGCCTCATGCTGGTTACGGCGACAGGCCTCCTCATGACCGATGGCAAGAGCCCGACTGCCATTGCCGAAGAACGCGCTGCGATCGCTGCGGGCAACTGGTCGGTTCTTGTCAAGTCAGGTTCCGAAGGCAATGATAACAAGGGCGAGTTCTCCATGCGCGTCGCCGGGGAGGTTCATGAGTTGGCCGCAAATCTCTTGCTGATCCTTGCTGCTGTTCATGTGGGAGGTGTGCTTATCGAGAGTCGAGTGCTTGGCCGAAATCTCATCCGGCCGATGATCGTCGGCAAGCGCCGGCAGAGCTAGCAGAGATGCTGAGATCCTCAAAGGGGCGGCGCCAATCCGCCGCCCTCGCAGTTCTTGTCCTGATCCAGACGATCGCTGCGGCCTTCTTCGTGGGCGATGCCTTTGCGGACCTGCTCGCATTTCCCGGGACCGCCCATGCCTTGGTCGAGGCAATGGTGGCCGTGGCACTCGTCCTTGGCATCCTGATTGGAGGATGGCAGCTCCGCACGACGCTGGAATCGATGCGCGAGCAGGAGCGCGCTTTGGAAACAGCGCGCGGCGAGCTTGCCCGAATTGTCGACGCGCAGTTTGTAGCTTGGGGACTAACCTCCGCGGAAAGCGATGTTGCACGGCTTGCCCTGAAAGGGCTCGACGCGCCCGCGATCTCTCGCATCCGCAATGCAGCGCCGGGGACGGTTCGCGCTCAACTGACACGCATCTATGCCAAGGCGGGTGTTTCCGGGCGCGAGCAGTTCATGGCATGGTTCTTTGAAGACCTCATGCACGAAAGGCTGCTTCCACCGGAGAGAGAGTGCGTGCATTCATCGGAAAAGTGACCACAAAAAGCCTGTCACAATTGTCACCTTGCTTCAAAGGTAATGAGGCTCGGAGGAGGTGTTGGCAGAGCCTCCCCTGACAATATGGCCTGAACATAGGAAAGCGCGTTTTGTAGGCCGTTCGACGAGTAGGGCTTCTCGATAGCTCCGAGGGCACCTTCGAAGTCGGCCGGAATACGTTTGACATTGCCAGAGACAAAGACAAACGGAATGCCTTTTGAAGCCAAGTGTCGACCTATGGCGATGCCAGTCGGACCATCGCGCAGATGGATATCGACGAAAGCAAACTCTGGCTGTTCTTGCTCGATGAGGGCCATCGCTTCGCTTAGGTCACTTGCCAGACCGATCACTCGATGACCACCGGCCTCGACCTCGTGTTCAAGTTCCAGAGCCAAGAGCATCTCGTCTTCGACAATCAAAGTTCGCAAAATCGGCCCTTCCTAATCGCCGACCGGCAACATGACACAAACCTCCGTGCGGTGGCCGTCAACTTCTCGCTCCATCGTTGCCTTCAGCTGCCGGATCGAGGCATCAAGCATGGCGCGGCTGAACGCCTTCTGTTCTCCATCCACCTCAACCGGCGTAACGAAGTCCACGACGCGAATGAGGAAGTCGCCGTTGAGCCTTCGGATTTCGAGATGAATTTTGCCGCCGCCATCGCTGAGGCCGCGTCGAACGGCATCTCCAACGAGCTCGTTAACAACGAGGGCGAGCGCTGATGCCTTTGATCCCGAGACTATTACAGAATGCAGGTCCGTCGATAAGTCGATGTCCGGCCTTTTGAGAGAACCGACAATGTCAGTAACCAGGTCTCGACCAAAATCGGCCACGTCGAACTGGCCGACTTGGTCGTGATTGAGCACCTTCCGCTGCACAGTGCTCAAAGCCTCGACGCGGTTCAAAATCGATCTAAGCGTATTGGCGACAATGGTATTTCTCGTGGTCCGCATTTGTAATTTGATGATTGAGGCAATGGTCAGAAGGTTGTTTTTAACCCTGTGATCAACCTCGTGAACAAGTTCGGTTTGCACGCGTAAAGCCTCAATTAGCTCCGCATTTCGCATTGAGGCTTCTTCTTCTGCAGCACGGCGCGCCTTCGCCAGTTCAGTTTCTTTGCTCTTGACGTCCGTAACGTCGAGTTGTGACGCAAAGAAGTAGATTACCTCTCCCTCCCGATTGCGCACGGGGCTGACATACAGTGAATTCCAGAACGTGCTACCGTCTTGGCGATAATTGAGAACATCGACCGAGACATCGTGCGCGGCCGAAACGGCATGCCTGATCTTTGCGATCGCTTTGCGGTCGGTGTCGGGTCCTTGCAGAAGGCGGCAGTTTCGGCCGACCAGCTCGTGCTGGCTATAGCCCGTCAGCTCGGTGAAGGCTCGGTTCGAGAAGATTATTGGATTGTCGTGCTGCCGAGGATCGGTAATCAGCATTGGCATGCGCGTAGCCTTGAACGCAGCTGCGAAGGGGTCTTCGGACGGGTGCGATGCTAGGAGGCGTTCGCCCGCGTTGTGCGCGTCGAGACGCTGGTTTTCGTTTTCCATCGCGTTCATCCAGGTCGGCAAACGCCCACCAAACTGGTTTGCAAAGATGGAAATCTATCCGCGCGCTTCGTGTTTTCAAGGTTTGGTGCCACAAGGACGGGCGACAGACCCTGGCCGGTCAAGAAGAAGAGTTAGCCCAACTGCCCTTTAGTTTCTGCGCCAAGGTCGAGGTGCGCGCTGAATTGCGTGCCGTTCTTCGACCTGTATTCGCATGAACCGCCCAGCTGACTGACGACACCGCGGATAATGCGGCTGCCCATGCCTTTGCGAGCGGTCGACGGATCGAAGCCCGAGCCATTGTCCGCGATCCTTAACAGGCTAGGACCTCGGTCGTCCTTGCGGAATTCGACCTCGAGATTTCCTCGGCCGCCTCCGGAAAAAGCGTATTTGAGGCTGTTTGTCACCACTTCATTGACAAGGAGTGCGATCGACGTGGCCTGATCGGGTGTCAGGTCAAAGTCGTCGATGTCGTATTTTACAGATACGTTGTCAGAATAGGCGCAGATGAGCCTGTCCACGATCGACGGGATGAGATGACGCGCTGACACTGCACTGAACTGATCGCGGTCATAAATTTGCTCATGTACCGCGATCATGGCTCCGATCCTGTCGAAGAGGGCCTTTTGCGCATCCGGCGGCAGTTGCTGCATGCGGATGACGCCCTGCACCGCTTGAAAGTTGTTTTTGACCCGGTGATGTATTTCCCTCAGAAGAAGGCGGTTATCCTCCAGGGCAGCCTCAAGTTCAGCGGACTTCATCACGTCGCGTCTAATGAGATGTCGGATCCATCCACCTGCGGCAAGCGACGTAGCCGCAGCAAGCACCAGAACGGTGAGCGCGATGGAAACGTCGCCTCGAAAGGCGGCGAGGCCGATACGGTAGTCTGAGGACGCGAGCGCAACGAAATCCGTTCCCTCAACCACCCGATATGCGACCACCCGGTGCGCCCCGTCTGCCGGCGATATTGCCTCGTATGTCCCGTTCGGCGAGGAGGGAAGGTATTCTGTGAAGAGAACATACTTGCTCATGTTCAAGGGACCGTCGGGAGCGGGGTATCGCGCAACGAGTTCACCGTCCGTGCGGATCACACTGACGGTCGAATTCTCGCCGAGTGAGACGGCTTCCCAGACGTCCTTCAGCAGATCGTTTCCTTGGAACGACACCATCGCCGCGCCCACAAACACACCGTTCCGCTCCAGGCGCCGGCTGAATACGAAGATCTGCTGACTATTGAGCCTGCTGACCAGGAGGCCCGATACAAATGTTTTCGTTCCCTTTTCGACGGCGGCAAAGTATTCGCGATCCCTTATGTCGATAGGCTTTATATCGGGATCGGTGGACAGTAGGGTCCGGCCGTTGCGGTCTACGACGTAGGCTTGAACTTGCCCGGGGAGATTAGATACCGCGTCGTCTATGCTCTTGACCTCATCCGTAGCGATGCCGAGCGTAGGCCCGAGCGCGTCATCGATCCGTTGAAGTGTCTGCGCCGCTAGGGCGTTGATCCAAGAGGCGTTCGTAGATACGATTTTCGAGGCCGCAATGGCACGCTCCTCGGTTCGCCGCATCGCGGTGTTGTAACTTTCGTACAGCCACAGACCCAGAAGCAGGACTAGCACCGCAAACATAGCGCCGATGACAAAAGTTGCCGCTCTTGACACGGTGAACGTCGGCCTTGTCATCATCCCCTGCTCTCCAGATCAGAACCCCATATTAGAACGCGTCCAATCCATCCTTTCGAGGACCTTGGCTTGCTTAGCAATTAACGGAGTGGACGCTATGTCGCAATCCTGCGTACGCGCCGGTAGATGAGGCAATCCGTAGAGCCTGCGGGTCCCATTGCTCGCGACGCGTCGGGAAATCGCAGAGCGGGCTGTGAATGGAGGCGTGCATCTGCAGGGCGCAGTGCGTCAGTTCCGGATCGCGGTAATCGAAGCAGGCGCAGCGAACCCGGCGTGGGGAGATTGCAGAAAGTCGGCCATCTCTTTGGTTTTGCAGTAGGTTGCGTGCCAGAGGCCGCGAGCTCGATGAGATTTCTGGACTTACGGCCGATCTAACGTGAGATGCCGTCTAATTTAAAGTCGTGCCAACGCGACTGCCTACATGTCGGCCCGACCAACGTAAAGCGATACGGGACGCTCAAGGCGGGGGCAGTCGGTCCCGCTTCCCCTTCGGGCCAGTAGTCGGTGATGGCTGCCAACAACTACACACGCGCCGATCTCGTGACAGTGATCGGCTCCAAAGCGCGGGCGGCTGATCTTTTGAACGGCAGGCGGGAAATTAATTTGGATCAGATTCGGAAGCTCAGCAAGGAACGGAACATTCCGGTTGCCTCACTGATCGGCGACGTCGCTGCGTAAGAGAACTCATGGAATTGGATCCTGCCATCTTTGATAGTTCCATAATAACTCTTGTGCCGCAAAAGGCTGTATTGTGGTGGGCTCAAGGATGAAGTGCGACTTTCGATAGATGCCAATGGGTTGTCACTCGCAAGGAATGTCTCATGAGACGCACCTACTCCCAAATCGATATGGATGAGCGTCGTAGGATCGCCAAGTGGCGAACGGCCGGCCTGAGCGCCACGGTTATCGCCGAGAAGCTTGGACGGCATCGCTCGACGATTTTCCGTGAACTCAGCCGCAATGCTTTTGAAGACGCGCAGATGCCGGAGCTCAGCGGCTACTACTGCGTCACGGCCAACGAGATGGCGCGCGACCGCAGAGCCAAGCTGCGCAAGCTTGCTCGGTTTGCGCATGTGCGTCGGTCGGTGATCGAGCGGATCATGCATGGCTGGTCGCCACAACAGATCGCCGGTCGCATGCGGCTGGAGCGTCATCCGATTTCCGTCAGTTACGAGACGATCTACAAATTCGCCTATTCAGCAGACGGCCTTGCCATCAGACTGTGGCGGCATCTGCCGGAACGTGGAGTGCGGGACAGTCAATCGTCGGACAACGCCATGACCTCTGCATGCGAGGCGACGTAGAAATCGCCGTTTTCGGTCACCCAGCCACGGAACATGCCGTCGGTATTGTAGGGAGCGGCGACGGTGCCGTCAGCGCCGACGGCGACCAGGCCAGCGCCGATTTGATGGGGCTTCATGTCCTCGATGATGACTTTTTCGCTGGCCGTACGGACATCCTCGCCGAGATAGGCGACGCGCGCGGCGACCTCATGGCCAACGACATGGCGGATGAAGAACTCGCCCTTGCCGGTGCCGGAGACGGCGCAGACGCCGTCACGCGCATAAGTGCCCGCGCCAATGACGGGGCTGTCGCCGATCCGCCCGTCGGGCTTGTTGTTGTACCCGCCGGTCGAGGTTGCGGCGGCCAGGTGGCCATGCTGATCAAGTGCTACCGCGCCAACAGTCCCGTGCTTTTCCGACTCACTGGCGGCAATCTGGGTGCCGGCGGCAACATGCGCCTTCATCGCCGCCAGCGCCTGTTTGCGCCGCTCGGTGGTGAAATAGGCCTGCTCTTCCACTGCCAATCCCTTGGCCTCGGCAAAACGATCCGCTGCGGGGCCGGCGAGCATGACCATGTCGCCGTTTTCGAGGACGGCGCGTGCTGCAAGCACCGGATTGCGGATACGGCGTGAAGCGCAGATCGCACCGGCAGCCAGCGTCTTTCCGTCCATGATAGACGCATCCAGCTCATGGATGGCGTTCTCGTTGAGTGCCGCACCATGTCCGGCGTTAAAATGCGGGCTGTCTTCCATGATGACGACGGCCGCCTGCACCGCATCGATGGCATTTCCGCCGCTTTCCAGGACAGCGTACCCGGCCTTCAGCGCGCGCCCGAGGTCGCGGCGGGCCGCAATCCATTCAGCCTCGCTGAGGTCAAGCTTGGCCATCACGCCGCAGCCTCCATGGATGGCGAGGGCGAATTTCGTCATGGGACTCTCCGATTTCTACGAGAAAGGGCACCGGCCTTTGACCGGTGCCCCAAGAGCAAGTTGGCTAATCACTGCTTGGGATGGACATCCATGGCCAGTGTGTCCTCGTCCGAGCGCGGTTCGTAGGTCACCGTGTCAGCCTTGGCGCCCCAGGCCGAGAGGTTTGTGGCGAGCGGCAGGTCGGGCCGGTCGCTTGCCACCAGCAGGTTCGCATCCTCAAGCATGGTGCGGCGCTTACCCTCATCCATCTCGACAGCAGCGCCCTCGATCAGCTTGTCCATTTGCGGGTTGGAGTAGCCGCGCACGTTGAAAGCGCCAAGCGACTTGGCCGCGTCGTTGGTGTGCATGAGGGATGACAGCATGTAGTTGGCTTCACCCGTGAGCGTGCCCCAGGAGGCCATGTAGAGCGAATATTCGCCACGCGTCTTGGCAGGATTGAACACTGCGGCCGGCACGCCCTGTACATCGACAGTCACATTGATCGCCGCCAGCATCTGGGCGACGGTCGGGCCAAGCTCCGTCGGCATCCGGTCGTTTGCATAGCTGAGCGCAACCTTGAAGCCATCCGGGTATCCGGCCTCCGCCATCAGCTTGCGCGCCTTCTCGACGTCGAAGGCCGGTGCGGCGATCGTCTTGTTGTAGCCAAAGATGTTGGGGCTGACGAGCTGTGTGGAGACAACGCCCATACCCTCGAGCGCAAATTCCACGATGGTTTCACGGTCGAGCGCCAGGTCGAAGGCTTCACGCACCTTCGCATCGAGGAAGGGGTTCTTGTCGAGCTTCTTGCCACCATTGTCCCATACCTGTGGGGAGTCCGTGCGGAAGTCGAACTCCAGATAGGGGATGTAGATCGATTCCGTCTTGATCACCTGCAGGGCGGTATCGGACTCGATGCTGGCGAGATCGGTCGCCGGCACCTTGGAAATAAGGTCGACCTGGCCGGCTTTCAGCTGGGCGACGCGGGCAGCGTCGTTCGGGATTTCCTTGCGCACCACCTTGTCCCAGGGCTGGGGGCCGTCCCAGTAGCCGTCGAATTTCTCGAGCACCAGGTCCTGAGTCGGCGCCCAGCTGACGAACTTGTAGGGGCCGGTGCCAATCGTGGCCTTGCCGGTGTTGAAGCCTTCGGCGGAACTGTCCTTGGTCGAGTAGTCGGCGGCGGCCTTGTGGGAAACGACAAACAGGCGAATGAAATCGTTGGGGAGCGTGGGCGCGGGGCCGTTGGTCTTCACGCGCACCGTGTAGTCGTCTACGATGTCGACGCTGGCCACGCGCCGCACGTAGATCGTCGAGGGGTTCGGTCCGGTGACGTTGGGGATGCGCTCGATGGAGAACTTGACGTCCTTGGCGGTGAAGTCGGAGCCATCATGGAACTTCACGCCCTGACGCAGCTTGAACTCCCAGGTCGTGTCGTCCAGCGCCTGCCAGCTGGTGGCCAGCGACGGCTGGATCTCAAGGTTGTTGCCGGAGCGCAGGAGCGTGTCAAAGATATGCTTGGTCGCCTCGGCATTGGCGGACGTCGCGGTGAAGTGCGGATCCATTGAGGCTGGGCCGTTCTTCGTCGCGATCACCAGGTCGGCGGCAAGTGCTGCGGCGGGTGAGGACAGGATGGTGGCCACCAGGGCCGCGCGGAGTATGGATTTTATTGGCATTGAGTTCCTCTCTCATTGTAATTTGGTTGGCGCGGACGTGGCCGTTCGACCTCGAGCCGATCTTCTCGCTGATCACAGGTCTCCGTCCGGTTGGTCGCCATCGATCATTTGCGGCCATTGTCCCGATGCGGTGACGAGCTTGGTCAGGATTTCGGACAGGTTCAGCCGCTCGGCGGGGCTGAGGCACTCCAGCATGCGCCGCTCGTGCTCAATCATCATGCCCTTGGTGGCATCCACTGCTTCCCGGCCCTTTTCGGTCAGATCGAGCGTGATGCGGCGCTGATCGTCAGGGTCGGTCTGGCGATCGATCATGCCCAATCGTGTCAACTTGTTCGCCGCGCGGCTCAGCGTGTTCTTCGGGAAGCCGGAAGAGCGCACGACATCGGTCATCGTCGAGCTTCCGCCCAGATGGAGCGACCACAGCACCACGAAGTCGGGCCGCAGCAGGCCCAAGTGCTGCTGAATGTAGCCGTAGACCGGGTTGTTGAAATGAAGAGCCAGAAAGTTCAGCCGGTACGAGAACCAGCAGGGATTGTCCCAAAGCTTCGCATGCATGAGGGCGTCGATCTTTGTATCGGGCGTGACCAGGGGGTCCTCCCGGCCGGCCCGTCCCTCAAACAGTGCCTGACGCATCGCCTCGTCCATGCCGCCATCCCGTGCAAAACAGATATTGATCTCAAATGGAACTTTATTTGGCGCAAAACCCTTGCGTCAACCGCAATTTTTGATCCATAAAGAACTAATTCAGGAAGAGGCTTCCCAATTGATGACCAGGACGGGCGACGTCTTGAGGGTGTGGCCGAGCTGCGAGAAGGACGGACTATGCGCATTCAGGACATGCATTGGAGCCAGGTGGAGGAGCGGGTGAAGGAGGATGATCGTTGCGTTCTGCCGGTTGGCTCCATCGAGCAGCACGCTTACCTCAGTCTCGCCACCGACATGATCCTGGCCGAGCGTGTCTCCGTAGAAGCTGCCGCGCCGCTCGGGGTGCCGGTCTTCCCCTGCCTGCCCTATGGCATGGCTTCAGGGTTTGCCGATTTCCCTGGTACGGTGACCCTGTCGCTGCGCACCTATATCGGCGTGTTCGAGGACATGCTCGACAGCCTTTATCGGTCCGGCTTCCGACGCATCCTCATCGTCAACGGGCATGGCGGCAACACGCCGGTCAGTCCGGTGATCAGCGAATGGCTGAACCGCAACCGTGACTGCTCGGTAAAGCTGCATGATTGGTGGCGTGCGCCGAAGACCATGGCCAAGGTACTGGAGATCGATCCCGCTGCCTCGCATGCGAGCTGGATGGAGAATTTCCCCTGGACCCGTCTGGAGGGTGCGCCGATCCCGAATTTCCAGAAGGAACGGATCGACTTTGCCGCCGCCGCGCGCGTTGATGCCGGCCGCAAGCGCGAGCGTATTGCCGAAGGCAACTACCACGGCGTCTTCCAACGGCCCGACGCGGAGATGCTGGCGATCTGGCAGGTGGGCGTCGAGGAGACGCGCCACGAGATCGAGCACGGCTGGCACTGAAACCTCGGGGGCGTCCAGCTCCCTTATGCATCCACCCAGAGGCAGACATGGCATCCTTTATTTTTCGCAGGTTGGGACAGGCGTTCTTCGTGCTGTTGATCATGTCCATGCTCGTCTTTATGGGCGTCTACGTCATCGGAAATCCGGTTGACGTTCTGATCTCGCCCGACGTGACGCAGGAAATGCGCCAGCAGGTCATCGCGCAGTATGGGCTCGACCTGCCCCTGTGGGAGCAGTATTTCCAGTTCCTGCAGCGCTTGTTGACGGGCGACCTCGGGCGATCCTTCGTCTTCAACATGCCGGTCGTCACGCTGATCGCGCAGCGCCTGCCGGCGACGCTGGAGTTGACACTGATCGCGGTGCTGTTTGCTTCCCTGATCGGCATTCCGCTCGGAGTCTATGCTGGCTACAAGCCCGACAGTCTGCTCTCCAAGGCCATCATGGCAGTGTCGATCCTGGGCTTTTCGGTGCCGACCTTCTGGATCGGATTGATGCTGATCATGGTTTTCGCCGTGCAGTTCGGCATTCTTCCAGCCGGGGGGCGCGGGCAGACGGCGGATCTGTTCGGTATTCCGTTTTCCTTCCTTACCTTGGACGGCTGGTCGCATCTCATCTTGCCGGCCCTCAACCTGTCGCTGTTCAAGCTGTCGATGATGTGCCGGCTGGCTGCCTCCGGCACGCGCGAGGTGATGCTGACCGACACGATCAAATTCGCGCGCGCCGCCGGCATTTCCGAAGGAACCATCTTGCGGCGACATGTGCTCAAGCTGATCGCGATCCCTCTGGTCACCGTGTTCGGACTGGAGCTCGGCTCGACGCTTGCCTTTGCGCTCGTCACCGAAACGATCTTCAGCTGGCCCGGGCTTGGCAAGCTGATCGTCGATTCCATCACCTCGCTCGACAGGCCCGTGATGGTCGCCTACCTGATGCTGGTCTCGGCCCTGTTCGTGGTGATCAATCTATGCGTGGATCTCGCCTATGCGTTGCTTGATCCACGCCTGCGGCAGGGGAGGCGCTGATATGTCGATGGAAGCCAGTGCGGTAAGATCCGTCTCGCCGCTCGCCGAGTTCTGGCACATGTTTCGCCGCAACAAGGTTGCGGTCGCCGCCCTTGCGGTGGTGGTCGCCATCATCCTTGTGGCGATCTTCGCGGCGTTCCTCGTGCCGCAGGATCCCTACGACCTCAAGGCGCTGGTGCTGCGCGATGCCCGCCGCCCGCCGGGCTATGTCGGGTCCACCGGCATCACGCATTTGCTGGGCACGGACAGTCAGGGGCGTGACCTGCTTTCGGCCATCGTCTACGGCCTGCGCATTTCCCTGCAGATGGGTCTGGTGGCCGGTGCCATCGCCTTCTCGATCGGGGCAGTGGTGGGGTGTTTTGCCGCCTATGTTGGCGGGCGCACGGAGTCCGTCATCATGCGCATCGTTGACATCCAGCTCTCCTTCCCGGCGATCCTGCTGGCCTTTGTCGTCGCAGCGATCCTCGGTCAGGGTAAGTCGCAGTTGATCCTCGCCCTCGTCTTTGCGCAATATGCCTATTTCGTGCGAACGGCCCACGGCGCTGCGGCGGCCGAGCGTCAGAAGGACTATGTCCAGGCCGCCCTTTCCGTGCCGATGAGCGGCTGGTTCGTCATCACCCGTCACATTCTGCCGAACTCGTTGCCGCCGCTTATCGTGGTCGCCACGGTGCAGATCGCCTCCGCCATATCCCTGGAAGCAACCCTTTCCTTCCTGGGTGTCGGCCTGCCGCCGACGGAACCGTCGCTCGGCATGCTGATCGCCAACGGCTTCCAGTACCTTATGTCCGGCCGTTACTGGATCGCGATCTATCCAGGCGTCGCACTGATCGTCCTGATCATGGCGATCAACCTAGTCGGCGACCAGATCCGGGACCAGCTCAATCCGAGGCTGCGCAAATGAATGATCTTCTGGATGTCCGCAATCTGCGGACCTACTTCGAGACCGACAAAGGCACCGTCAAGTCGGTGGACGACATCTCCTTCACGCTGAAGCGTGGCGAAGTCATGGGGCTCGTCGGGGAAAGCGGCTCGGGCAAGTCGATTACCGGCTTCTCCCTGATCGGCCTGCTGGACGAGACCGGTCGCATCCAGCAGGGCAGTTCCATCCGCTTCAACGGACGCGAGCTGGTCGGCCTCCATGAAAGGGCGCTGCGCAAGATCCGGGGCAAGGACATCTCCATGGTGTTCCAGGACCCGATGATGACGCTGAACCCGGTGGTCAGGATCATCGATCAGATAGGCATGGCACTTCGTGCACACGAGAAGGTATCGGACGCCGACATACGCCGCCGTGCGGTCGAGGCGCTGGCAAGGGTCAAGATCGTCGATCCGGAAAGCAAGGTGGACCAGTATCCGCACGAGTTCTCCGGTGGCATGCGGCAGCGGGTCGCCATTGCCATCGCGCTTCTCCATCGTCCGCAGCTCGTGATCGCCGACGAGCCGACCACTGCGCTCGATGTCTCGGTGCAGGCCGAGATCTTGCACATGGTGAAAGCGCTGGTCGCCGAGATCGGAATATCCCTGATCTGGGTCAGCCACGACCTGGCCACCGTCTCCTCGATCGCCGACACGATTGCAGTTATGCGGCGCGGCAAGATCGTCGAGCAGGGGTCTGCGCGGCAGGTCCTGTACAGTCCGCAGCATCCTTATACGCAAGGCTTGCTGGACGCGTTGCCGTCACGTTCGAAGCCAGGCGAGCCGCTGGCGTCCGCTGCGACCGAGGCAGCTGGCTCGACGGATCTGAGCGGGCTTGGCGGCGCTGCCATCGGGGCTGCAGCCGATACCGCCTTCTTGCGGGCGGAGGCGGTCGGAAAGATCTTTGCCCCACGCATCAGTTACCTGCGGGCACTCGCCACGCGCTGGGGGCTGGCGCGAGACGTCCGTCCGGTCCAGGCGGTGATATCCGCAGACCTCACCATCGCCCGCGGCGAGATCCTCGGCCTGGTCGGGGAATCCGGCTCCGGCAAGTCTACGCTCGGACGCATATTGTGCGGCATCTATGCGCCGACGTCAGGCACGATCAGCATCGGTGGCAAACCCGTGCGCTCGGCGACGGGCAAGCTCGGCACCCAAGTGCAGATGATCTTCCAGGATCCATTCGCGTCGCTGGATCCACGTCGTACGATCTTCCAGTCGGTGGCCGAAGGGCCGATCGCGCATGGTTTCTGCACACGTGCCGGTGCCCGCGATTACGTCAACAGGTGGCTCCGTGCCGTCGCCTTCGATCCGGCGATGGCGGATCGCTATCCGCACCAGTTCTCGGGCGGTCAACGTCAGCGCATCGCAATCGCCCGGGCGCTTGCAATGCAGCCCGAGGTCATCGTCTGCGACGAGCCCGTCGCCTCCCTCGATGTATCGATCCAGGCGCAGGTCATCAATCTGTTGATGGAGCTGCGCCACAAACTCAACATCACACTTCTGTTCATCAGCCACGATCTGTCCGTCGTCCACCATCTGTGTGACCGCGTCGTGGTGATGCGTCACGGGCAGATCGTGGAACAGGGGACTGCGGCCCAAATCTTCAGCGCGCCCCAGCATTCCTATACACAGATGCTCCTCGACGCCGTTCCGATGCTAGAGGCCGGGCCGCACGGAGTTCGCTGAGGGGACGATCCGTATGCCCTATCACATTTTGTGCTTCTCGAATCGCATACTCTATCGTCAGGAACGTCCTGATCCTCACTGGATTCCGTCATGCAATTGCATTACAATGATTTTCAGTGAAGGAGATTGGTGATGGTTTCGAATGCACTCGTTCAAACGCGAATTGATCCCGACATTCGAGATCGCGCTACGGCAGTCCTCCAAAACATGGGTCTAACAGTTTCGGATGCCGTGCGAATCCTCTTAACTCGGACGGCGAACGAAGGCTCGCTTCCACTGGAATTGGTCGGTAGCACTGAGGCTCACGATGCCTGGTTTCGCGCCAAGGTATTGCAGGCTCTTGAGGACACGCGACCCGATACTGAGGATTCCGACGCTGAAGCTCGCTTCCGCGAGCGCCGAAAGGCGGCCGCGCGTAAAGCAGGAGCGGGCGACCGATGAGGCTTGTCTGGGCGCAGTATGCGCTTGACGATCGCGACGCAATCTTCACCTACATCGAAAGTGAAAACCCAAATGCGGCGGTTCACGTCGACGAGGAAATCGCGCGCCGTTCGGCGCCTCCTAGATTTCCCCGAAAGCGGCAGGCCTGGCGCGTTGAGGGAACGCGCGAGTTGGTGATTACACGCACGCCATACATCGTGGCTTACATGCTGATGGCGGACCGGATCCGCATTCTTGGTATCTTGCACGGAGCTCAGATTTGGCCCTCCCAGTTTGGCGACCAGTAATCGCCCACCTTCTGCGGTTCGAATCTCTTCAAGGCGGCCAAGCTGTTCTTCATCCTCGGTGTGCAAAACGTCCGCTCTCGTCTTGAGGCCGTCGCCGGGATTCGCCTTTTTTAGCTCTTTAAGCAACCGGAAAAGGTAGACCGTAGCGTTCCCTGACGGTTCGCTCTTCATAGCGGGTGCGATAGACACCGCGGTCCTGTAAAATGGGCACGACCTTCTTCACGAACTCTTCGATATCGTCAGGAGCCCGGGGCGGCTGAAGCGTGTAGCCGTCGACGGTGCCGTCCGCCCAAAGGTCGATAAGCGCATCGGTGACCTGTTCTGGCGTCCCGAGCAGCAGGCGGTGGTGCCCTTCCGAGCGGCGCACAGCCTGCCTGGCCGTCAACGTCTCATGTGTCAGCAGATCGGAGAGACCAAGGCCCATGCCGACCGCCTGAATACGGTTGGGATCGGGAACGAAACGCTCGGCATCCAGAATGGCATCCGGATCGAAACCGGCGGGATCGATGCCGTTCTCCTTGACGAAGCGTGCGATGAGGCCGTCCTCCGAGCCGGTGCCGCTGAAGAGTTCGTGTTTTCTGAGCGCCTCCTCTTTAGTCTCGCCGAGGATCACCACCAGCCCGGGCACGATCTTGATGCCTTTCGCAGCGCGATCCCTGACCTTCTTGCCGAAGGCCTGGCCGGCCGGGCGGGAGAGAATGTTGCAGTAGATGATCTCGCCATGGCGGGCGGCGAGTTCTATACCGCCGTCGGAAGCCCCCGCCTGTGCAATGACCGGATGGCCCTGCGGCCGATCGATTTTGCTTTTTTGGCTTGCTGACCGGCACAACGCCTCTCCCGCCCGTTGAACCACGTGCGCTGGTACATTGCCCGGTCGCTGGCGCGGCCGGGCACGTGAGATGCGATGAAGCGTGTTTATCGATCTGAAACATCGCTATGTGGCCTATTCAGCAGGCGTGGGTGCCAGTTCTGCGCCTCTATCTGCATCGAGAATAGTGTCGATCGCAATTAGCTCCGGCATTTTCAAACCTCTCGCGCCGCCGCGGGAGACCAGGAGATAGCCGAGATAGACCGCACCGATTGCAAACATGATGGCGACATAGGACCAGGGCCTTGCGAAGGACGCGTCGCGGAAAATTGCGAGTTCGAAGGCAAGCCAGGCGATCGCAAGAACCAGCACTGGCACCTCCCAGATACCGAGCGAGAAACCCTGGCTCGGTGGCAGCTGATGGCGCTTTGCGGCGTACATCAGCACCGTCACCGCATAGATGATCGCGGGAAGCAGCGTGGCGGCCGAGAAGAGGGAAAACAGTGCGCCCGTCTGCTGCGAAAACAGGGCAAGAATGACCTGACCGATCGCAGCAACGAAGATCGTGGCGTTGACCGGCGTGTGAAGCGTCGGGCTGATCTTGTGCCACAGTTGCCAGCCGGGGAAACGCTCGTCACGCGACATGGCCCAGACAAGCCGCGTACCGCTTAACAGGATGACAAGACCGCACGAGAAGATCGATATGACGACCAGCACCAGCAGGAAATTGCCGACGATGGGGCCGAGGATGCGCGAAATGACGTCGGCGATGGGCGTTGCGGACGCTGCAACGGTGGCGGGATCACCGAGGAGGGCGGTGACAGCAATCAGGAACAGCATGCCGATGACGCCAAGGCTCAGCACCGCCTGCCACATGGCCCGCGGCACCACCCGCGCGGGCTCGTGTGTTTCCTCGGCAAGGTTGGCGGCGGACTCAAAGCCGACGATCGTGAATGCTCCGAGGAGCGTTCCCATGATCCATGGGCCGGCCTTCGTCAGTTCGCCGAAGGCATAGTAGTCGTCGCCGGTGACGCTGCCCGTACTGAAGAGATTGGCGAAATCGAGTGCGTTGTTGATGTAGCCGACAGTGAAGAGCAGAACGACGAGCCCGATCATGCCGACGAGCTGGATGGTGACCGCGATCGCATTGAAGCGCTGGGTGAACTTGGTCGAAAACGCAATCATGACGGCCTGGGCGATGATGACGAGGCTGGTAATCCACCAGGCATTGGTGGGCGTACCCTCATAGCCGAACAGTACCGGCAGCACGGTCGAGGCAATGGTGTAATCCACCGCGCAAAGGACGACGGCGAGGAAGGTGAAGCTGATCCAGCCCATGATCCAGCCGAACACCGGGTTGGTGATACGCGAAGCCCATTGGTAGACGTAGCCAGTCACGGGAATGCGGGCTGCGAGCGAACCGAGAATGAAGGCGACCATCAACTGGCCGACGACGACGACGGGCCAGGTCCAGATGCCCATCGGCCCGGACGTCGACAGCATCGCGCCATAGGCGGTGAAGATGCCGGTCGCGATCGACACGAAACCGAATGCGACGGCAAAGGACTGGAAGGCCGTGACGTCGCGCTTCAACCGGTCGTGCTGGCTCTGATGATTGGACGATGGCCCTGATGCGGGCCGCGCCTGGGTATTGCTGCTCATGATTCCCCTCCTGTTTCGAATTTAGATTTCAGGTCACGCCGGAAATTCGCTCTTCGCGTCGCTCCAGAGGCTGACGCGGCGATCTCGCTGCCGGAAGAATTCGATCTCGCGCGAGACACCGGCGCTTTCCTTCCAGCCGGGCTCGTCGATGACGATCAATTCCTCCATCGCGTCCATGAACACGGCGTCGACGGGCGCCCAGAGCGTGCCAATCGCGGCCTTGTCGAGATGGGCAAGATGTCCGTTGATCGGATGGGACATCGACACCTGGCTGAAGACGACGGCGCCGTTACGAACGATGCGAGCGGCCACCTCGTTCGAGATGTCGAAGCGTTGTTCCACGACGGCTTTGTCCGCATGCCCGTAGGGGCAAGCGAGAAAGATCTTTCGCATGTAAAACTCCGTGTGCTGTGTGGTGGGGCGGCTGTGTTTACTGCCGCCAGGCCCGGGCCCGTTCGATTGCTCGGGCAAAGCGCAGATGATCATCGGCGTCGACCGTATCATCCGGATGGAAGGTGATCGCCCGACTGCGTGCGCCGTTGACATCGACCCCGCAAAGCTCCGCAAGCCCGAGCGCCGTCAGTTCGTGCATGGGGGCGACAGTGATTGAACGCTTGCTAGCCGAGGCAAGAAACTGCGCGAAGTAGGCACTTTGGGAAAGGCCGCCGTCGATCGAGATGCTTGATCCGAGCTCGCCTACTTTTGCCGCCGCCTCGATGAGTCCGACCGTCAGCATGGCGATGCCTTCCAGCACCGCACGCACGAGATCGCGCCGATCGGTGGCATGATCCATGCCGATGAATAGCGGTGCGGCTTGTCTGTCCCAGTAGGGCGCCGCAAGGCCGGAAAGCGCGGGCACGAAGACGATCCCGCGCGCAAGCGCCGAAGGTCCTTCGAAACTGCCGAGCTCCTCCATGGCCGAGAACAGGCCGATGTTTCGTGCCCATTCGAGCGCCGAACCGGCGTCATAGACGCCGCCTTCGAGCGCGAATGTCGGCGTTTCGCCCTGGCGCTGCCAGGCGATGGTCGGCAGCAGATCGGATTCTGGTGGCCGCCCGGTGCCGGCAATCGCCAGCAGGAAGGCTCCGGTTCCGAAGGTGATTTTGCAGTCGCCGGGCTCGCGGCAGTTGTGGCCGAATAGGGCCGCTTGCTGGTCGACGATCGACACCTTGACGGGCGTACCGTCGATCGTCCCGAAGCCGGCATCGACGGGCTCGATCTCCGGCAAGCACTGGCGCGGGACACTGTGCAACGAACACATCTCCTCGCTCCAAGTACCCGTGGAAAGATCGAGCAAGCCGGTGCGCGAAGCGGTCGCAAGGTCGGTGCGGAAGGTGCCGCACAGACGATCGAGGAAGAAGGCATCCGTCGTGCCAAGCCGCAGGCGGCCGGCTTCAAGTGCAGCGTTGACGGCCGGAACGTGCTTGACGAGCCAGGCGAGCTTGCTTGCGGAAAAATAGGGATCGAGCGGCAAGCCGCAAACCGCCTTTGATCGCGCCTCGGCTGCAGGCGGCAATGCGGAAAGGTCGGTGGCCGTGCGCGCATCCTGCCAAACGATGACAGGCGAAAGTGGCTTGCCGGTCTCGCCATCCCAGGCCAGGCAGCTTTCGCCCTGGTTCGAAATCCCGATGGCATCAACGACGCCCGCGCTCGCCAGCACGGACTGGATGTTGCGCAGCAACTCTTCGGGATCGTGCTCGACCCAGCCGGGGGCGGGATGATGCTGTGCGTGGCGGCGGGTCCCGGCCACCTCCCATCCGCCTCCGTCCTCGATGACGAGACAACGGGTGGACGTCGTTCCCTGATCTATGGCGGCGACCCGCATCTATTCTTCCTCCCTGAAACGAAAATGAACTTGCCGGGCATCGGGCGCCTTCGGCGGAATAGGCACAAGTATCCGTCGTTCGGGCGACCAGGTTCCGCTCGCCTGCCAGATTTGCTGGCCATCGATCTCCAGAGAGAGCCGGCCGCGAACGCGCCTCAAGACGCGCAACTGAAATTCTCGAAAGGCCGTCGAAATGCTCGACGTCCGGCGCAGAATGTTCGGTACGACAAGTTTGATCGGCGCATCGAAGCTGACGGGAACCGGCGCGCCGGCGTCGGGCTCGCGTTGCAGATCGTCCGCGACGGCCCTGCCGATGGAGCGACCCTCGCGATAGGCCCAGCCGCCGGTTTCGACCGCGCGCAAGACGTTGCCGGCGGCGAAGTAGAGTGGATTGTGAGAGCGTCCATGCTGATCCACGGCCGGACCGGCACTGGCCCGGTCGACACCCATCGACGATTGCAGAAATAGGGCCGACTCTGGTGTGAACTGGCCGGTTAGGAGCACGCCGTCACAAGCAATCGTCTCGACCGCTCCGCCGCGGCGGATCTTCACGGCCTCGACGCGGTCACGCCCGACGATATCGACGAGGTCGGTGCCGCGATGAAAGGGGATGCCCATCATCGTCGGGAACCAGGTAAGTGGCGCACGGGCGAGCGCATGGGTACGAGGCTCGATCATCGCAACCGGCCTTGCGCCATGGGTCAGGCAGGTCAGCACTGCGGAGAGAGAGACAAGTTCGGAACCAACGATCAACGGTCGCCGGAACGGCAGCAGACCATGAAAGGCGAGATAGGATTGGAGCGTGCCCGTGGTGACGACGCCGAGCGGGCGGTCACCCGAGATCAGCCGGGCTGAACGTGGTTTTTCTCGCGCGCCGGTGGTGACGATCACGCGCTGGGCAGCAATACGTTCAGCACCATGGGCGGATGCGACAAGGACGGAGCCGTTGTCTGCCAGCTCCACCACGGAGTGACCGATCCGGATGTCGATACCAGCCTTTTCGGCCTCCAACGTGAGTTTGCGCCCGTACGCGGCGCCGAAATAAACCCTTCCGAATTCCAGCATCCCGAAGGGGGAATGGCTGCAGTGGCGAGTGGCGCCGCCGAGAGCCGGCTCGCGGTCGAGCAGCATGACGCGTTTCGCGCCTCGCCTGCGCAGCTCGATGGCTGCTGCCACGCCGGACGGCCCCCCGCCAATGACGAGAACATCGGTGTCGAAAACACTCATCGATCCGCCTCCGGACCGACCGCCAGCGGCGAGGAAAGTCGGCCCTTCGTCATCTCCGCCAGACGCGCATTGCAGTAAAATCCCTGACAGCGGCCCATGCCGGCGCGGGTACGACGGCGAAGGCCGCCAAAATCGCCGGGCGGTACGGCGCTTTCGAACGTTGCCTCGACTTCGCGGCGCGTGACGAGTTCGCAGTGACAGACGATTTCGCCGTGATCGGCGCGTTGCCAGTCGCGTTCGCGGCATTCGGCGAGATTTGGCATCGCGATCGTCGGTACAGTTTCCGGTGGCGGGTAACCCGTGGCAAAGTCGGCGTGAAGCTTCAATGCGTGCCGTGCAAGGCCAAGTGCCGAGCTCAGGCCGGTGGAGCGGATGCCGCCAAGCGTGATCGCGCGTCGGTCGGGTCGAACGAAAACGCGGTAGGCCTTTTCTTCGCTTGCAGGACGAAGCCCCGCATAGACAGCGGTAACCGGAATGCCGGCAAGGGCGGGAACGATCTCCGCTGCCCGATTGACGAGAGCTTCGAGCGTCTCGGTCTCGACAGTGGCACGCACCCTGTCTTCCTGTTCTTCCGCCGTCGGGCCGACAAGCACATTGCCGAACGCGGTCGGGCAGACGACGATGCCCTTGGTGATCTCCGTCGGCACGGGCAGGATGATGCGGGGAACATGACGGTAGGCCGCCTTGTCGAGGACGACGAACTGCCCCTTGCGCGGCTTGATGCGAAATTCGGAGCCGAGTCCGAGACGGTCGTCGACGACATCACCATAAAGTCCGGCCGTATTTATCACCGTGTCGGCAATGATTTGGCCCGCAGATGTCTCCAGTCGCCAGGTGCCATCGAAGCTGCCTGTCATCAGTTCGCAACCGCGCAGGAAGGTCGCTCCGAGCGCGACTGCCTGGGTAAGATAGGCAAGCGGGGCCGACCACGGATCAATGACATGTTCGCCAGGAACCTCCAGCGCGGCTGCGAGGCTTTCCGACAGCGACGGCATCACGCCGCGCGCCTTCACTCCGGTCATCAGCTTGATATCGGTCGTGCCGTTGTCGCGTGCCTGTCTGGCGATTGCCTCCAGCTTGTCAGCCTCGAGCGTGTTCCAGGCGCAGACAAAGGCGCCCGTCGTCACCAGCGGCAGGTTCAGGCTGTCCTTGATTTCGAGATACTCCTGCCGGCCGGCGCGAACCAGTTCCAACTCCAGGCTGCCGGGAGGTGCGTCGAAGCCGGTGTGCAGAATGGCGCTGTTGGCCTTGGACGCTCCCGACAGGATGTCGTGACCCTTTTCCAGTAGCACGACCCTTGCCCCTGCAAGCGCAAACCGACGGGCAACTGCGCAGCCGACGACGCCTGCCCCGATGACGGCGACGTCGAAAGCGCGATCGTTCGGCGGCTGGGTGGGCAAGATGCATTCTCCCGTTCGGTCAATCATTGACTGAACGGTATAAAGTAAATGCCCGAATGTAAAGCGTGTCGGCTCGGCAGGTCAGCAGCCAACCGGATTATACAGCCATCGTTTCAGCGCCGACCGTCGATCAAGGCGTGCACCAATATGACTGAACGGGCAAATATCAGTCATTGACTTGACCGAATGTCGCGTTACAACGGAAGAATATCTGGAAATCGACTGGATTTCTGCGCGAAATCGTCAGTGTAAGGAGGCGTCGTGAGGCCCGCGGATCGCCACGAAAAAATTGTGAAACTCGTCCATAAGGCGGGCGAGGTCAGCGTCGACGACCTCGCACAGACGCTTGGGGCCTCTCGCGAAACGATCCGGCGCGACCTTGCAAACCTCGATGCGATGGGGCGGCTGAAGAAGTTTCATGGCGGGGCGAGGGTGCGCTCCAACACCTCCGTCGAGCCGGCGGTGGAGGGGCCGTTTGCGTTGCGTATGGCGGAAAATCTGCCGGTGAAGCGCAAAATCGCCCATGCAGCGGCGAGCCTGCTTGCGCCGGGCGATGCGGTCTTCATCGACACTGGAACGACGACCCTGATCCTTGCCGAGGCTCTGGTGGATCTTCCGGCCCTCGTCGTCGTGACCAACTCCTGGCGTATCGCTGCCACGCTGTCGGCGAACCCCGATCACAAGATCTTCCTGATCGGAGGCTCCTACGGCGCCGATGCCGGCGAATCCCTTGGCCAGTTTGCAGTCGAGCAGATCCGCAAGTTTCGTGCCCGCCATGCCTTTCTCACCGTCGGCGCGATTGACGCGAATGCGGTCATGGATTTCGACGCGCAGGTAACCGAGGTGGCGCAGGCGATGATCGAGCGGGTCGAGTCCGTCACGGTTTTGGCGGACTCTTCGAAGTTCGACAAGCGCGGGATTTTCGAGGTGGCGCCGTTGAGCAAGATCGACAGGCTTGTCACGGATGCGGTTCCCCCGGCGGCCATCGAAGAGGCGCTAAAAGCCGCCGGTACCGAAATCGTCATCGCCTAGGCGCGCCGTCCCCGTGGGGCGCAGCGCTCCTATCCTGGCGGCCTTCGCCGCCACAATCCACTGCTTAGCTATGGCTTCGCGACAATATGCGGCTTCCGCACCCTGCTGTGGTAGGTTTGTCTCTGTGCATCCAAGGGCTCTTTGGGGCAGATGCAGGCGGCTTTCTTGGCTGGCGTAAAGCCACCTGCCTCCTTCGCGTGTACTTGGTGGATGCGAAAGCTTGAGCTGGTCTTTGCTACCGGTGTTGGTCTTCGCGGTGAATGTGGAAGCAGGAGAAATTTGACCGAACAGTCATTTCGTGTTGACCGATCGATCATGTCGTGCTTATTTGTGCATACGAATGCAAAGTGAGGAGAAGGCGATGAACGAGCAATCCGCAAAGGTTGTCGGAAAACAGGTTGCTGCCAACGAGGAGGCACCGGCGGCCAAGGGGAAAGCGGAGATGAAGCAGGGCCGGTCGCGCTTCCGTCCGCTGTCGGCCGAGCATATGCCGCGAGACTATTCGATCTCGCTCGACGCCTATCGTCGCGGTGGGACGGATGCCTTTATCGGCCGTTCCCCCGATCACTTAGTCAAGCAGCGATTGACGGGCTTCGAGCCGCAATATGTCAACATCATCGACTACATCATCCGCATTACGCACCAGATCTGGGAAGAGAAGGATATCGGCTATATCTACGACACCTATAGCCATGACTGCCTGGTCTGGGATGACCTTGCGCTGCAGGTCGGTCGTGACAAGATTGTCGCCGACACAACCTCGCTGAACAACGCCTTTCCTGACATCCGTATCGTCGCGGAGGACGTGGTCTGGGCGGGCGACGACGCGATCGGTTTTCACACGTCGCATCGTTCGCAGATCATCGGCACCAATACCGGTTTCAGCCGCTACGGTGCGCCGACCGGGCGCCGGGTGCAGTTTCTTTGCATGGCCAATTGCGTCGCGCGCGATAACGAGATCTTCTACGAACATGTCGTCTACGACACCGCAGAAGTCGTCAAGCAGCTTGGCTTCGATGTGGTCGAGACCGCCAGACGCGCTGCCTCGGCCGGCGTGAGTGCCGGCCTTCCGCGCGATTTCCTCGGCGGCGAGCCGAAGCGCACCGTTGGCCAGGGCAAGCCGGAGAAGGTGGCGATCCCGACGGAAATTCGCGACAATCCGGAGGAATTCGTCCGCGCTGCACTCCAGACGATGTGGAACCGGCGAAACCTCGGTGCGCTCGATCAGGTCTATCATCCCGGCATCGTCTCGCAGCAGACCGGCAGCCGCATTTTCCGGGGAACCGGGCAGTTGCGCTCCTTCATGCTGTCGCAGCTCGCGATGTTCCCCGATGTCCTTTACTCGGTCGATGATCTCTATTGGATGGGCAACGCCCAGGAGGGCTTTGTCGCAGCCTTCCGCTGGTCGATGACCGGTACGCATCGCGGCCTTGGTCGTTACGGTGAACCCACGGGCCGCGAGGTCAACATCTGGGGCATCACCCACTGGCTGATCGAGGGCAATCGCGTCACCAAGGAATGGACGACGTTCAACGAATTCGGCGTCCTCATTCAGGTCCTGAGATAAGGGGCTATTTCCAGAAATTTGCATACGTTTGCGAAAGCTACTTGCATACGTATGCAAATTGCCTATGCTGTCTGCAAAATGACGCCGCAGTCAAGCGGCGCGGGAGCAAATGCGGCGCCCTGTCTTGCGGGGCCCGCCAACGAAGAAAGTGGGAACATGAGAAAATCGACACTCTACGCATCCACCGCTGCGCTCATGCTGGCGAGCTTCGTCGCGGCGCCGGCCCTCGCCGAATGCGGCATTGAGAAGGGCTCCGTGCGCCTTCTGTCCAACGACTTCGAAGCCTTGCGTGTGGTCGGCGCCGAAGTGGACAAATGCGCATCGCCGACAGTGAAGGTCACGAAGAACCAGACGACCGAGCACAAAAACCTCCAGGTACCGGCACTCAAGGTCAATCCGGCGCAATATACGGTCGCCGTTATCGCCAACAATTCGATCGTTCCGTTGCTGAACGAGGGCCTGGTGCGGCCGCTGGATGATCTCGTCGCCAAATACGGGCAGGATCTCCAGCCGACCCAGCTCATCAAGCTCGACGGAAAGATCATGGCGATCGCCTTCATGGGCAATTCGCAGCATCTCTTCTTCCGCAAGGATATTCTGGAAAAGGCCGGGGTCACACAGCCGAAGACCTATGAGGATGTTCTGGCCGCGGCCAAGGCCATCAAGGAGAAGGGGCTCATGGCCTATCCGCTGGCCGCCGCCGACAAGGCCGGCTGGGATCTCGCCGCCGAGTTCGTCAACATGTATCTCGGTTATGGCGGCGAACTCTTTGCCGCCGGTACGGCCGAGCCGGCCATTAACAACGAAAAGGGTCTCGCCACCCTCAAGACCATGAAGGCGATGACCGAATATATGAACCCTGACTACATGACCTACAATGCCGACGAGGTCATCAAGGTCTACGTTGCCGGCAAGGCTGCCATCGTCAACGGCTGGGGTTCGCTTGCTGCCAGTGCGATTGACCCGAAAAAGGCGCCTGCAGAGGTTGCTGGCAATACGGTTCTTGCCGCTGCACCCGCCGTTGGCGGCGGCACGACACCTGCAGCTGCGTTGTGGTGGGACGGCTTTACCATCGCCAAGAACATTTCCGACGAGGACGCCGAGGCGTCCTTCCGGGCCATGGTCTACGGCATCCGCCCGCAGGTCGGCCAGGAGAACCCGGATCTCGCGACCTGGCTGACCAAGGGCTATCAGCCCGGCCCGGTTGCCGTCGGTGTGCTCGATACGGCCAATGGAGGTGCAAAGCCCTATCCGATGCTGCCTTACATGGGTCTGTTGCATTCTGCGCTCGGTTCGGAGCTGGCGGAATTCATGCAGGGACGGGAAAGCGCCGAGGAGGCGTTGAAAGATGTCGAGGCATCTTACGTCGCGGCTGCCAAAGAGGGCGGCTTTCTGAACTGAGCACGATGAGAGCGCCGGTGGTGCGGCGCTCTCATCGACCGGTATTCAATGTCTGTGCCTTTGGCGAGACGAACGAACATCCAATCTCAAGCAAGGAGGAGGGGGCATGCCCCACAGGGCTTTCTTTGCCTTCATCATGCCGTCGCTGTTGGCGATGCTGCTCTTCATCGCCTTGCCGATCATTTCGGTCGCGGTGCAGTCGCTCTACGTCCAGCATGAACGGGTCGTGACGGAGGTCGAGACCTGCGTGCCCTTTGGTGGCTGCACCAAGGAAATGCGGGTCGATGCGGAGGCGACGACCAAGTTGCGCCATGATGAGCCGCTCGGTCGTTTCAATGGCTTGGGGACCTATCTTGATCGCAATCACCTCGCTATCAGCGAAGTCGGTGCGATCCTGTCTGACAATGCAGGTTTTACCGACGCCGTCTCGCGCATCTACAACCTGCCATTCTATAGAGCGCTGGCCTTCACGCTGACCTACACCTTCGTGGTCACGCCGCTCGCGATGATGCTCGGCTTCTGCATTGCACTCGGCGTGAACGCTATCCCCCCATTCTACAAGGGTCCGGTCATCTTCTTCTCGCTGCTGCCCATGATCGTAACACCCCTCGTCGGGGCGCTCATCGTCTACTGGATGGCGTCTTCGCAAGGGATCCTCGGGGCGACGCTTCAGTCGATCTTCAACGATCCAACCCTGTCGCTGAAATCATCGGCCGTGCTCACCTGGATCACGCTTCTGGTCTACGGCATCTGGCACAATGCGCCGTTTTCGTTCGTCGTCTTTTACGCGGGACTTCAGACGGTGCCGCATGACACCATCGAGTCCGCCATGATCGACGGCGCCAACCGCTGGGAGAGGATCCGTTTCGTCGTCATCCCGCATCTGATGCCGCTCGCCACCTTCGTCGGGCTGGTGCAGCTCATGGACAATTTCCGCGTCTTCGAGCCCATCGTCGGGTTCAGCGCCGAGGCCAACGCGACCTCGCTCTCCTGGTCGATCTTCAACGACCTGCGCGGCCAGGTCGATCAGCTCTTCGGCTCCGCAGCCGCCACCTCGATGCTGACCATTGCCGGCGTCGTCATCCTGCTGTCGCCGGTGCTGGTACGCACCTGGCGCGAATTCAACCGTCGATGAGGGGCGTCCACGATGATTGAGACAAAACGCAGACTTCCGCTCGCGCTCACGCTCCTGTCGACCGGCTTTGTCCTGTTGTGGGTCTTCATGGCCGCCTTCCCGTTCATCTGGACTGTCTGGGGGTCGTTCAAGGTCGAGCAGGACTTCTTCTCGCGGGAAAGCTGGTGGTTTGCCATCGAGGGTACGCGCACCATCGCGCAGACCGGATCGGCTTTCACCGGTGATGGCTATTACGGCGCCTGGGTCCTTCGCGACTTCTTCTCCTCGGTCGTCAACACGATGATCGTCACGGTTTCGGTGGTCGTCGTCTCGCTGACCTTCGGCACGCTCGGCGGTTACGCGTTGGCGCGCTCCGGTCACCGCTACACCTTCTGGCTGCTCATGCTCGCGCTGGTGTTCCGCGCCATGCCGCACATCACGCTGGTTTCGGGCTACCTGCTGCCGTTCTTCCAGTTGAACATCTGGGGCTACATGCCAACCGCGATCATTGTCCTGGTCGCGATCAATCAGCCCTTCACTTTGTGGATGCTGCATTCGTTCTTCCTTTCGATCCCCAAGGATCTGGACGAAAGCGCGATGGTCGACGGCTGCTCGCGGTTCCAGGCGTTCCGAATGGTGGTCATCCCGGTGATGTGGCCAGGCGTCATCACCACCGGCCTGTTTTCGTTTTTGCTCGCCTACAACGACTTTGCCGTAACCGCGATGCTGCTGACCCAGGAAAACCAGACCATGGTGCCGAAGATCGCGAGCTTCCTCGGCACCATCCAGCAGGAGGGCAACGTCATGTTTGCCGTCGCCGCCGTCGTCTCAGCGACCGCACCGCTATTCGTGCTGGTCATGTTCTTCCAACGCCAGATCGTCAGCGGGCTTACCGCCGGCGCAGTCAAGGGATAATCGTAATGGCTGAAATCCGTCTGAAGAACGTGTCGAAGCGTTGGCACAATTTTATCGGAGTCGACAACTTCAACCTCGACATCGCAGACCAGGAGTTTCTCGTCCTGCTTGGGCCGTCCGGGTGCGGCAAGACGACGACCATGCGCATGATCGCAGGTCTCGAGGACATCAGCGAAGGCGAAATTTGGCTCGGCGACCGCATGGTCAACAGGCTGGAGCCTAAGGACCGCGATATCTCGATGGTCTTTCAGAGCTACGGCCTTTATCCCAACATGACGGTCTACGAAAACATCCGTTTTCCGCTGCGCGTGCGAAAGGTCCCGAAGGAGCTGCATCACGACAAGGTCATGCAGGCCGCGCGAATGGTAGAACTCGTCGATTTTCTCGATCGCCGACCCGCAGCGCTGTCGGGTGGCCAGCGCCAGCGCGTCGCGCTCGGCCGTGCGATCGTGCGCCAGCCCTCCGTCTTCCTGATGGACGAGCCGCTGTCCAACCTCGATGCGAAACTTCGCGTGTCGACCCGCGCCCAGATCAAGAACCTCCAGCACACGCTCAAGGTCACGACGATCTATGTGACCCACGATCAGATCGAGGCGATGACGCTCGCCGATCGCGTCGTGGTCATGAACAAGGGCGTCATTCAGCAGGTCGGAACGCCGACCGAGATCTACGACAATCCGGCCAACACTTTCGTTGCCTCCTTCATCGGTTCGCCTGCCATGAATCTTGTTTCCGGCGACATTGAAAACGGTGTCTTTCGCGGTCCGGGCATAACGATCGGCGGCCTGCAAACCAATGTGAAGGGGCCGGTAACCCTCGGGTTTCGGGCCGAAGACGCAACGCTTATTTCCGAAGGGGGTGAGCTCGGCGCTGAAATCTACTCGATGGAGCTCCTTGGCGAAGCGACCATGGCGAGCTTCAAGATTGGGGATCAGCTCGTCTCCATCAAGTCAGGCAAGGAATACCGCGCTGAAATCGGCAACGTCGTTCACGCATCGATCCCGGCTTCGATCTGTCATCTGTTCGATGCCGGCACCGGTGGCCGGATCGCCCGGACACCGGGCAACTGAAAACGCAAGATCGGCGGCGACTTTGCCTGCCAATAGGCTTTAAGGGAAGGAACACCATGACCGTCACCTATCTCAAGCGCGGCAAGCCCGAGGCGGCGCGATCCGAAGACGATGCGAAGGTCCGGGCGATCGTCGAAACCACGCTGAAGGATATCGAGACACGCGGCGATGCGGCGGTGCGCGAGCTTTCGGAGAAGTTCGACAAGTTCTCGCCACCGTCCTTCAGGCTTAGCCAGTCCGAGATCGACGCCGCGATATCGAAGGTGTCGGCACGCGATATGGCCGACATCGATTTTGCCCAGACTCAGATCCGCCGCTTTGCCGAAGCGCAACGCGCATCGATGACCGATATAGAGATCGAGACCATTCCCGGCGTCGTTCTCGGGCACAAGAATATCCCGGTCCAATCCGTCGGCTGCTATGTGCCGGGCGGCAAGTTTCCGATGGTCGCCTCCGCCCACATGTCGGTGCTGACGGCGTCTGTCGCCGGCGTGCCGCGCATCGTCGCGTCGGCGCCGCCGCAAAAGGGTGAGCCGCATCCGGCGATCGTCGCCGCCATGCACAAGGCGGGTGCCCACGAGATCTATGTGCTCGGCGGCATGCAGGCCGTCGGTGCGATGGCGCTCGGCACCGAAACGATCAAGCCGGTCGACATGCTGGTCGGGCCAGGCAACGCCTTCGTCGCAGAAGCCAAGCGCCAACTTTACGGTCGCGTCGGGATTGATCTGTTTGCCGGTCCGACCGAGACGATGGTGATCGCTGATGAGACGGTTGACGCCGAAATGTGTGCGACAGACCTGATCGGCCAGGCGGAGCACGGCTACAATTCGCCGGCCGTTCTGGTCACCAACTCGCACAGGCTCGCAAATGAAACGCTCGCCGAGATCGATCGTCTGCTGGCGATCATCCCGACCACCGAAACCGCCACGGCCTCCTGGCGCGACTACGGCGAGGTCATTGTCTGCGACACCTATGAGGAAATGCTGGATGTCGCCAATGACATCGCCTCCGAGCATGTCCAGGTCATGACCGACCGCGACGACTGGTTCCTGGACAACATGCACTCCTACGGCGCCCTGTTCCTTGGCCCGCGCACCAATGTGGCCAATGGCGACAAGGTAATCGGCACGAACCATACGCTCCCGACGAAGAAGGCAGGTCGCTACACTGGAGGGCTCTGGGTCGGCAAGTTTCTGAAGACCCATTCCTATCAAAAGGTGTTGACCGACAAGGCTGCGGCCGAGATCGGCGCCTATTGCTCGCGTCTGTGCCTTCTGGAGGGTTTCGTCGGTCATGCAGAGCAGGCCAATGTCCGGGTGCGGCGCTATGGCGGGCTAAACGTTCCCTATGGCGAGGCGGCCGAGTGATGGCCCTTCCGCGCACGCCCTCCTTCCGCCTTGACGGCAAGCGCGCACTGGTCGCGGGCGCCTCCTCGGGCATCGGCTTCGGCTGTGCCGTTGCATTGGCGGAAGCGGGCGCGCATGTGGTGCTTTCGGCGCGCTCTGCAGAAAAGCTTGCAGAAGCGGTGGACGCGATTTGCGCCGAGGGTTTGTCTGCCGAGGCGATGGTCCTCGATGTCGCCGATGTTGCTGCGACAGAGGTTGCGTTGTCTTGCCGGGAACCGTTCCAGATCCTGGTCAATAGCGCCGGCCTCGCCCGACACGCACCCGCCCTCGACACGACCCTTGAGGATTTCGACGCCGTCTTTGCCCTCAACGTGCGCGGCGCCTATTTCCTCACCCGCGCGGTCGCCAATGGCCTGATCAAATCGGGGCAGCCCGGCTCGCTCATCAACCTTTCGTCCCAGATGGCCCATGTGGGCGGGGTCGACCGTGCGGTCTACAGCGCCACGAAACATGCGGTAGAAGGGTTTACCAAGTCGATGGCGATCGAATGGGGACCAAAAGGCATCCGTGTCAACACGATCTGCCCGACCTTCATCCGTACGCCTTTGACCGAGCAGACGTTCTCGCAACCAGAGCGGGTCCAGTGGATAACGGAGAAAATCAAGCTTGGTCGTATCGGTCGCGTGGAAGACATTATGGCCGCCGTCGCCTATCTTGCCGGCGATGCCTCGGCGATGGTGACGGGAACCGCGCTGATGGTTGACGGGGGTTGGACGGCGGACTGATGGCAAACGAGAAGATCACTTCGAACGATGTTGCGCGCCTTGCAGGCGTGAGCCAATCGGCGGTCTCGCGCTACTTTACGCCGGGGACGTCGGTCTCCAAGAAGACGGCGGAGAAGATCCGTGAAGCCGCCGAACAGCTTGGTTACCGGCCGAACGTGCTTGCCCGCTCGCTGATCACCGGGCGCAGTCGCATCATCGGGCTCGTCGTTGCCTATCTCGAAAACTACTTCTATCCGGAAGTGGTAGAGCGTCTTTCGAAGTCGTTGCAGGACCAGGGTTACCATGTGCTGGTCTTCATCTCGTCGATCGCGTCGGAGAATGTCGACCAGATCACGCAAGAGATCCTCGACTACCAGGTGGATGGCATCGTGCTTGCTTCGGCAAACATGTCGTCGGAACTTGCAGCACGCTGCCATGCCTCGGGCGTACCGATCGTTCTCTTCAACCGCCTCCAGGACGACATGCGGCTTTCCGCGGTTACTTCCGACAACCGCGCCGGGGGACGCCAACTCGCCGAACTGCTCGTGTCGCTCGGTCACAGGCGGTGCGGCTACATCGCCGGCTTCGAGGGTGCATCTACCCAACGCGACCGCGAGCAGGGTTTTCGCGATGGGCTGGAGGCCGCAGGCCTGACGCTGTTTGCCCGTGAGGTCGGCAACTTTCGGTATGACGAGGCGCAGGATGCCGCTAGGCGCATGTTCGGCAAGCCGGATCGCCCCGACGCCGTCTTCGTTTGCAACGACCACATGGCTTTTGCGGTCATGGACGTGCTGCGCTTCGAACTCAACCTGCGCATCCCGGATGACGTCTCGGTTGTCGGTTTCGACGACGTGCCGCCCGCACGCTGGCCTTCCTACAATCTGACGACGATTCGCCAGAACGTCGACGACATGGTCGCCGAGACGGTCGCCACGCTCATGCACAGTATCAGGCAAGGAGAGGGGGCCGCGCGTCGCATTATCCTCGACGGTGCCCTCGTTCAGCGGGGATCAACCCGCAAAGCAGCTCCGACAGAAGAGACACGCTAGCCACGACGACGTTCCCATCGGGAGCGGCGAAGCCATAACCGCAATTCATTTTGCATACGTATGAAAGGCACGAAAATGCAGATCTCTCAGACGGAAATGGAAAAAAGGATCGTTCGCTACGGCGATCTAAAACCCTGCAGGACGGCGTTCATCGACGCCCACACGCCGGGCTCGAACCAAAAGGAAAATTTCACGATCATCGGAGGCGGCGTTTCCGAAAGTGCAGACCAGCACGTCCACATCAAGGATACGCCTGGCTTTAACATCGGTGCTGCCGGCCAGCCGCCGAAGTGCCGCAACTCGCTGCACTCGCACCGCACCGCCGAGGTCTTCTTCGTGCTCAAGGGCCGGTGGCGCTTCTTCTGGGGCCGGCATGGCAAGGCCGGCGAGGTTGTTCTCGAAGAGGGTGACATCTTCAACATACCGACCGGCATCTTCCGTGGCTTCGAGAACATCGGCACGGACTATGGAATGATCATGGCAATCCTCGGCGGCGACGATGCCGGGGGCGGCGTGATCTGGGCACCGCAGGTCATCGAGGACGCGAGGGAACACGGTCTCGTTCTCGGCGAAAACGGCAAGCTTTACGACGGCAAGAAGGGCCAGTCGCTGCCTGCGGGCATCAAGCCGATGCCGCTCTTGACGGACGAGGAGCTGAAAGCCTTTCCGGAAACGCCGGTGACCGAGGTCGTGCGCGACTACGTCGCCCGTTACTGGGACCTGATGGCGCTGGCGCAGAAGGCGCCGGCAAAAGTGATCGGCGAAAAAGCGTTGCTTCGTGACAAGCCGGGCTTCGAGGTCGAGCTTCTGACCCGAGGATCCGTTGGCGAAGAAGCCTATGTCAACGAGCGCCATGAAGTCCTGATGGTGATGCGCGGGCACTGGAAGCTCGCTTGGGACGGTGGCGAGGCCGTGCTCGCGCCGGGCGATACCTGCGCCGTACCGCCGGGCCTGAAGCACAGCCTGGTGCCTTCGATGACCGGAGAGGCCAGCCTCTACCGTGTCGTCTCCACCGGCGAAAAGGCCGGTCTCACCTGGCGCAATTGACGCCGCCACGCGCGGCGGCAAAGGCGCCGCCGCCTCCACTTTGATTGAGCGAGGTCGCTGACGCTATGCCGTTGAGACCTGCCGCTTCGGAGGACAAGATTTGAACGACGCACTGCTCGCCCTGTTGCTGAAGGTCGATACACCCACTGTCTGCAACGCCATCGAGGTGGCGCAGGGCAAGCGCGGTTTCGACGCCTTTACCCGTGGCACCGTGATCGCTTCCGCGCCGTCGGCGCCACCATTGGTCGGCTATGCGCGTACGGCAAAGATTGCCGCGGCGGTGCCGTCGACCGAGGATCCTGACGTGATCAGGACGCGGCGCCGCGATTATTATCGCCATATGGCGGGTGGAGGCTCGCCCGCGATCGCCGTGATTGAGGATCTGGATTTCCCCCACTGCGTGGGGGCCTTCTGGGGCGAAATCAACGCGACCGTGCATCGCGGGCTCGGTCTCAAGGGCGTCTTGACCAACGGTGTCATGCGCGATCTTGGTGATGTTCCGGCGGACTTTCCGATGATTGCGGGCTCGGTCGGCCCAAGCCACGCCTTCGTGCATGTCGAGGCGATCGACGTTCCCGTCACGATCTTCGGCATGCCCGTGATGCCGGGCGACCTTGTGCACGCGGATCGTCATGGCGCAGTCGTCGTACCGCCTGAGGTGATCCCCGTGCTGGCCGCTTCGATAGCGAAGCTGCAAACAACCGAGCGGTTGATCCTGGAGCCTGCTCGACAGGAGGGGTTCGATCTTGCCAAATTTGAAGAAGCCTGGGCGTTGTTCGAGGCTGCGCGTACCTGACTGGAGCACGCCATGGCCGATCCCAAGATTACGCCTATGCCTGAGAAGGTCCGGGCACGAGCACGTGCCTGTGGCATCGAGGTGGCTATCGAGCGGGAGGACGCGATCGTCGTAGGCGCGCAGTATCTTGCCGATGCCGCTCGCCGTCTCGACACCATCGCGGCAAACAACGACGACCTGGCGGAGCCCAAGCGGTCATGAGCGGGCATCTGGCCGACCTGTCCATTCAGGAGGCTGCCGCGCGACTTCGCGACGGCAGCCTTTCCTCCCTTGACCTGACGCGGGCCCATCTCGAGCGGATTGCCGAGCGGGATCAAGCCTACCATGCCTTTGTGTATGTCGATATCGATGGCGCGCTGGCAGAGGCCGCGCGCGCAGACGACGCGCTCCGGCGCGGCGATGATTTCGGGCCACTTCACGGTATTCCGGTTGCGGTCAAGGATCTCGTCGACACCGCTCGGATGCCGACGGCCTATGGTTCGGATGTTCATGCGGGCCATAGGCCGAGTGAGGACGCAGACGTGGTCCTTCGCTTGAAGGCCGCCGGAGCGGTGCTGATCGGCAAGCTTGAAACCTATGAGTTCGCCATGGTCGGGCCGGTGTTCGACCGTTCGTTTCCTCCCGCCGCCAACCCCTGGAACGTCAATTGTGCGACCGGAGGTTCGTCCTCGGGTTCTGCAGCGGCGGTGGCGGGTGGGCTGGTGCGAACGACCATCGGATCGGATACGGGCGGGTCCGTGCGTAGCCCCGCATCCTATTGCGGCGCCATCGGACTAAAGCCAAGTTTTGCAAGCATCTCCACACGCGGCGTCTTCCCGCTGTCGCCCAGTCTGGATCACGTGGGCGTCATCAGTGCATCCGTGGCCGAAGCGGCAATCACCCACGACATAATTGCCGACGCGGCCTCTGGAAAAGCAAGGCCGGCCGCTGCCTCCAGGCTCGGACAATCTTTGCTCGGTTTGCGCATCGGTTACGCGCGCGAGTGGTTTGCGCATGACGCGGCAACCCTGCCGGCGGTACTTGAAGCCGTCGATGCGGCCGCTTCCGTGCTCTCGCTTCTCGGAGCCAGGATCGAAGAGGTGGCATTGCCGCAGGCGGCTGATTTCGAGGCCGTAGGCGCCGTGATCATCCATGCCGAGGCATTTAAGGGGCATCGCCAACAGCTCAAGGCTTCGGGCGAGCGCTATAGCCGCAAGGTCTTTCAGAATATCGTCTCGGGCCTTTGCCTGACCCCTGACGATCTCGTTCGCGCACGTGAGGCGGCCCTGCGCCTGCGCTCAACACTCGATCGCACGGTGTTCTCCCAGTTCGATGCGATCCTGACCGCAACGACCCTGACGCCGGCGATACCCTTTGCTGATTTTGCCGGCGAGGCAGCGCGGTGGACACCCATGCGTACGATTGCTTTCAACGTCACCGGCCACCCGGCGCTTTCTGTTCCGTGCGGATTTTCAGGTGGCCTGCCGCTCGGCCTGCAACTCGTCGGGAGAGCGGGGGACGAGGCGACCCTTTGCCAGATTGGCCACGCTTACGAGCTGGCCAGCGATTTTGCCGCTTCCAAGCCGCCACGGCCATGAAGGAGAAAATGGCTGCCCGGCGACGGGCAGCCACGAAAGTCAGGCCGAAATCACTTGCAGTCGGTCGAGGCGAAGCTGTGCGGCGCGACGATGGCCCTCGAGGCTCTCGCTCGCGCTTTGGCGTGCGGCGGGCGGGGCCACGGCCTGCACACCACGCTCATCCAGCCACTGATGTGTGGCGACCTTGACGTAGGCGCCGACCCAGAGCCCGCCGGTGTAGCGCCCCGCGCCCATCGTTGGCAGGGTATGGTTGGTGCCGCAGCACTTGTCGGAGTAGACGACGCTCGCCAGTTCGCCGATGAAGAGCGAACCGTAGTTGCGCAGCTTCTTTGCCATGTCCTGCGGATCGGTCGTGTGAACCTGCAGATGCTCGGCAGCGATATGATCCGAATAGGCGATCATGGCCGCCTCGTCGCTGCAGACGACGATTTCGCCGTAATCGCGCCAGGCCTGCCCGGCAACGCCGGCCGTTGAAAGATCCTGCAATTGACGCTCGACTTCCTTGAGGGTCGCCTCGGCAAGCGCCCGGTCGGTCGTGATTAGGCCGACACGCGTCCGCACGTCGTGTTCCGCCTGTGCGAGCAGATCGGTGGCAATCATCACCGCATCGCCGCTCTTGTCGGCAACGATGAAGATCTCGGACGGTCCCGCAAGCTGGTCGATGCCGACCGGGCCGAAGACCTGACGCTTGGCCTCGTTGACGAAGGCGTTGCCGGGACCGACGATCTTGTTCACCGCCGGAACGGTCTGCGTGCCATAGGCCATGGCGGCGATCGCCTGGGCACCGCCGATGCGGAAGATACGGTCAGCGCCCGAAAGGTGGCAGCCTGCGATCATCGCCTTGTGGGCATTCGGCGGGAGGCAGGCAATCACCTCGTCGCAACCGGCAACCTTGGCCGGCACGATCGTCATGATCGGGGCCGAGAGAAGCGGGTAGCGTCCGCCGGGGACATAGCAACCCACCCGCTCGATCGGGATCACCCGATGGCCAAGGTGCAAACCCGGGCGCAGTTCGATTTCCAAAGGTAAGATGGTGGCAAGCTGGGCCTCGGCGAAATTGCGCACGTTTTCGATGGCGAATTCGGTGTCGGCGCGCGTCTGCGGATCGAGTTCTGTCAGTGCCGCCTGTCGCTCCTGCGGGGTTACCTCAAACACGTCGAGGTCGGCCGAGTCGAATTTCTTGGAATAGTCCTGCACGGCGGCATCGCCGCGTTTACGCACATCCGCGATGATTTGTGCGACCAGTCCTTCCACGGACGCACTGTCGCCGATTGAATCCCGTTCCGGTGCTTTGACATACTGGACGCCCTGCATCGGTGCCTTGATGGTCATGGCCTGTGTCTCCAATGAGCTGTTTTCTGTCTTCGATCATCGGCTTTGGGCGCAGTTTCCCCATCGCCGGAATCGGAGGATTCCGCCGCCAAAAGACGCCACGAGGCGTTCGAATGATCGAGCACAATTGCTATTGCATACGTATTCAAAATCTGCCAGTCTTTTTTCCAGAGCGGCTCCACAATCTCCTTTCTCGCTGTTTTTAATTGCTGAGGAGGCTCATGGAACCGACGTGACGCAGCTTTCGCACGAAGCAAAAAAGGACGGCTCCCCCCGATGACGAATGATCCGCGCGTGCCGCTCCTATTGTTGCCCGGTACGGCCTGCGACGAGAGGGTCTTTGCGCCGCTTGTCGAGAGGCTCAGTGGCTACCCCGTTCTGATCGGCGAGATGAGTGGCGCACGGACCATGCCGGAACTCGCCGAGGCTGTGCTTGGAACTGCGCCGCGGTTTTTTCACTTGGCCGGTTTTTCGCTCGGCGGCATCTGCGCCCTGGAAATGGTGGCCCAGCAGCCTTCGCGCATTGCAACGCTCATGCTCATCGATACGACGGCTCGTACTGACCCTCCGGCCAATGCGGTCGTACGCCACAGGGCCGTGGAACAGGCGCGTAAGCGGGGTATGGAAAGCTATATCCAAGATGCGTGGCCGCGGCTGGTGGCGCCCACGAATGTCGAGAATTCGACATTGCGGGAAACGATCGTCTCGATGGCGCGGAGTTGCGGTGTCGAACGCCTCCACGCCCAAACGGAGGTTGCGATAAACAGGTATGATAGCCGACCGCGACTTGCGGCCATCACGCAGTCTACACTGGTGCTGGCCGGCGCTTGCGAACAGGTTTGTCCGCTCGAGGCACAGCAGGAGGTCGCTGACGGCATCCCTGATGCCGAGCTTCATCTCATAGAGGGTGCCGGCCACTTCGCACCGCTTGAAAATCCCGATGCTGTCGCGGGCCATGTCGCGCGCTGGCTGGCAGCCCATCCGGGTGCCCAATCTTAAACCTCATCAGATCGAATGGAAGGAAACGTCATGAGCGAGGACGACACCAAGGCGGCCAAGGCTGCGGTGCAAAACCAACGCAAGGAGCCGGTGGAGCAGGTGCTGCAGGTGGAGCGTCGCGACTACACAGAGCTTGCCCCGGTCGGCCGCGCACGCGGCCAGTCGCTGGAGGGTTTTGACGAGATCTACACCGACATCGTCGACTACATCGTTCGTTGCACTCACCGGATCTGGGACGAGCGCGATATCGGCCTGATCTATACGCACTACACCCACAACTGCGTGCTCTACGGAACGCTCGGCACGATCTACAATCGTGAGGATGTGGTGCGCGACACGATCCAGCGGCTTGTTTCGCTGCCGGAGCGAAGAGGTATGGCGACGCAGGTGCTCTGGCGCGGTAACGACGTCGACGGCTTCTACACTTCGCACTTGGTCACGGGTTCGGGTCGTCACACGCAATACGGACATTATGGTGCCCCTACCGGGCGGACCTTCGTTTCGCGCACGATTGCCGACTGCATGATCCATCGCAACAAGATCTACCGCGAATGGGTGGTGGCAGATACGATGGCGATCATCAAGCAGCTCGGCCTCGACCCGCACGCTTTTGCCGAAAAGCTGGCGAAGACGTCGTTCGACAAGGGACTGCTGTCGCTCGACATCGGCGAGAACCGCCGTTTGCTCGGCCAGTATCCGCCGGAAGCCGAGGCAGATGTCTCGATCGCCCATAACGATATCGAAGCGCACACGTTGCGCTGGCTTCATGAGATGTTCAACGGTCGAATGTTCGGCCGGATCAAGGATGTCTACGCCCCGACCTGCCAGTATCACGGCCCGCTGATGAAAGAGCTATACGGCGTTGCCGCGGTGACTCACCAGCATCTCGGCCTGATCGGCTCTATCCCGGATGCTTCTTTCACGGCGCAGCATATCTGCTCCAATCTATGCGAAGAAGGCGGCGTCAAAGTTGCCGTTCGATGGCTGATGGAAGGCCACCATCTCGGTTATGGTATCCTGCAGGAACTTGGCGAACCGACCGGCGCCCGCTTGCAGGTCATGGGGATGACACACTACCACTACAAGGACGGCAAGATTGTCGACGAGTGGAACGTGTATGACGAACTATCGCTGATGGTACAGGTCAAGCTTGCAGAGCTCGCCCGGCGTTCGGCTGCTGACGAGTAACACGAGAGTTTGGTTGAGCCGGCGCCAAGTTCATCCATGTTTTCTCAAACGTTCTGATCAAGGTCACCGATGGGAGCGCCGCCGTCGCGCCAGAATGGTCCCGACGTGATCGGCGTGTACTTTGGTTCTCAAGAAACGGGATAACCGCGGCGACCTGCCGGTACCCCATTGCACGAGTTTCGTCGTCGCGGCGCGTGCGCTGCGGCGGCGAGGGGAACGCCGAGGCTCTTGGGTTTTCCCTCGCCTCTGACTTCATATGGCACAAGCGGTGTCCCTGCGTAGGAGGAGACTGCCGGGAATCGGGGCGTCCCGCTTGTGTTTCTCGCTGGCGATTGTTGGCCCGCCAAGGTGGATTGGATCAGGGCTGGCAAGCCGGACAATGCGCCCCGCCGTGACGAGTACCAGTGCTGATCGGTCCGAAGCTCTTCCAGCGCCTGTTCCTTTGAGATCACCGGTTCATAATCGAGTTCTCGGCGGGCCTTGCTGATACTGAGTGAAATTTCCACCGCTGACGTTGCATAAGCTTGCAGCGTCAACGGCGGCACGATCGTTCCCTCGGATAGATCGGCAAGTAGGTCACCGGTCGCAGCGACGGTCCGGACGATGCCCCGCGGTACGGACTTCTCGAGTACGTTCAGTCCCTGAGTTTGCAGGAGCGCCGAAACGAAGGTCCGGAATGCGACAGGCGCTCCCTCGGAGATGAAATAGACTTCACCGCCAAGCCCGTTAGTCAGCGCCCGGTCGACCGCGACACTGAGGTTGGCGACATGGGTTGTCGAGGTCAGGTAATTGCTGCCGCTGATCCACGCGAATGTGCCGGATCGCGCCGCATCGACCAGAGCAGGAAGAGCAGTGGTATCGTCCCGCGCCCAGACGAACCGTGGGCTCAGCACGACAACCGGAGATTCCGGAGCATCGCAGTCCAGGGCGATCCGTTCCGCCGCTGCCTTGCCACGTGAATAACCTCCCGCAACTTGCGCGACAGAGGAAGGGTCTCGTCCACCTTGATCAAGGACTTTCCCGTCGCGAGTATCGATTCTGTGCTGAGATGACCAACCTTTCGGATGCCAGCCGCACGGGCAGCCTCCATCACGGTTCTGTCCCACCTCGTTCACATGCTGCTGGCGCTCGGCGGCGGGGCCGTGGCCGTGTCTGCGGCCGCGTGCACAAGGGCGTCGCAACCAACCATAGCCGCAGCGATGCCGCCATTCAGGATATCGCCGCGATGAGGGATCGCGCCGAGTGTCCGAACGATCTTTTCGGCCGCTGCGGACAAGAGCGGCCACCTCGATCCCTCCCCCGACGAAAGTCACAGTTCATCCTTGACCTATCCACCCGTTACAGAAGGATCGCATAATGTATCGTCAGGAACGGATCATCGACTGGCACTGCATGGATTGTGCGGTATCGCGGGGGGCAGTGCTGTGTTTGCTGGAGATGTTCGACGCACGCGCAAAGGTGGACCAGGCCCTTGAACGCAAGAGACAAAACCATGTAGAAGGCCGCTTCTGATACTGAAGGAGATTTAATATCAAGAAGTTGGTTCAAGTCGTTATCGTCATTTCCGTTGCGGTCATGGTGATGTTTGGTGGGCGCTGGTACATGTATGTTGCGTTTGGCGAAAGCCCTTACGACGAGGTAGGGATCGCGCTGAATGGGTACATGCCGCTCCCTTTGCGGAACTGGGGTTGCCAAAAGATGCAATCGAGGTTCGAAGGCAATCTTCCGCCTTACGGGTGCAGTGGTCCTGACGGACGCAGCTGGCTCTGATTCCGAGCTCACTCGGCGGCTCGCACTGCCGCCCGTCGTCGTCGTCCCTCCCCATCGCCACAAGTGAAGGTGGCAGCATTGGCTGGTTCGGTCTTGTTGTTCCGTAGCTGGTGATCCGGTCCGTCTGTCCGTTCATCGACCGATTCACAGTCTTACCGGCAACGTCAACGAAAGTCGTGCCGACACTTCCCTGGTTTCGGGGAGTGCGACATCGGATTCCGGATCGACTCGATCCAGCCGTTCTTAGTGGCGCGTCCACTCGGTTCCTCGCTGGTTTCAGAAAGCCTCGGCATAGGCTTTGCCCGGGAATGGACAACCGTTGGCTCGACCGGACGGTGAGGGTGATCCTCAATCACCGTGCCGACGGTGTGCGTCCCAGTATTTAAGCTGCAAGGGGCCGTATTCAGGACAAGGGATGCTAATCGATAAAGCCGGGGTACTGCACTTCCTCGCGATTTACGCCTTCGGAATCCAACCGGACCGGAGTGAGCTGTGCCACGTCGGACATGTACCGATGCGCGACAAGCCAGTCGTGCAATATAGCTTCGATCGCGCTGGCTCGACCTGGAGGTGCTGGTGAAAGTTCCGGGTCAGTCATGTAGGCGGCGAGACCATTTTCAATTTCATCTGTCAGGCGAGGGAAATCCGTCGAGTCCGACATTGTTGGCTACTCCTCTGTTCACGAAGGCAACCCGCGTGCCGTCCGCTCCGCCTCGAACACCAAGCATCAGAGGCTGCTTTTCGGAACCTCTTCGTCAAAGCGTGTCTTTTCGCGTGCCGGGTCGTCTTCGAGAATTTCCTCCTCGCCGTCTTCCGGCAATGCGTCGTCAGGGTGGATGTTGGCCTCATCGCGACTCGCTGCGGGCGGCAAGCGTCCGGTTTCACCAGGAAGATCGCCTCCGGCGTCGGGGACCGCTCCGGACCTATCTGGAAGTGGAATCGGTTCGAGATCCATCTCTGGCGGACGGGGCCTCGCGATTGGTTCCGAAATCGGATGTTCGGTTTGGTCGTCTCTCGGATCGCTCATCATCTGGCTCCTTTCCAATTGAAACGTGAACCAGCTGGCGGCCGTAAAGTTCCGAATTCGGCGGGTCGGAGTTGCGTCCACAACAGGGATCGGTCGAGCCCCGCCAGCATCATGACGACCTCGTCGCGACGGAACTTTGTCCGGTCGTAACCATTAGCCGTCAGATGGCCTGACTTGGGCCAGTCTTGACAGAATAGGAGAGCGTCATGGCGAACGAGGAAGAACTGAAAGAGAAATTCTGGAAGGCCCTGAAGTTAGATCGCACCGTGATGTTGGGCCTTTCCGGGGCGGCCGATGGCCATACGCGCCCTATGACGGCACTGATCGAAGAAGATCATGGGCCACTGTGGTTTTTCACCTCCATCGACTCCTCGCTTGTGACGGAACTTGCGGGTCGAGGGCGTGCGATCGCCACTTTCTGCTCGAAGGGGCACGACGTTTTTGCAGCTATTCATGGCACCCTGTCTGTCGACCGCCAGAGGGAAAATGTCGACCGGCTCTGGAACCCTTACATTGCCGCCTGGTACGACGGCGGAAAGGACGATCCAAAACTCGTGCTACTGAGGTTGGACGCAGAACACGCCGAGATCTGGAAGGATGCTTCCAGCATCTGGGCAGCCGTCAAGATATTGTTCGGCGCCGATCCGAAAGCCGAGTACAAAGACAACGTCGCCGACGTGAACTTGAACTAGTTTCAATCGAAGTCGGGTAGGGGGCGTGACGGCTCGACCAAGGGCGCTGGCAAAAGCGACCGCCACATCATCGAACGAATATCGCTCCGGCCCTTCGACAAATTGAACGCCGCTATCGTCGAGCGGCGCGGCCATCCGCAGGGCGGCAGCGACGCCGAGGTCCGCTGGAGCTACCATCGGAATTTTGAGATCGGCGGGAAACATGGTTGTGATGGCACCTTCCCTGGTCTCCTCGAAGAGCGCGTCGAGATTGCTGAAGTAGTAGGCGCCTCGGTTGACGGCCATCGGGATTTCCGTGGAAGCCACGTTTCTTTCGAAATTCCACAGCACCGAGAGATCGCCGATCGCGTCACGGTGGTAGCGGCGTGAGGACACCGCTTTCGGACTTCCACCGTATTGCAAAAGCCATGCGCGATGTTGTCAAAACGAGCAGCCACGCAGGACGTCGCAGCCAGGCCTGTGCCTCGGCTGACGGAGCGCATCAGGCATCTCTTCGATGTGTGATGGTTGTGCAGATCGGCGGCAATGCTGTGCCGGAGGGGGCACAGCATTGGGGGGTGATTATATGAGAAAGCGCTCGCTCTGGATGAACTAGAATTGTCGAGCAGCTCCGATTTTTCCACCAATCGATCGGCTACCGTCGCCTTCGAAGTTGAGAAGGAGGCCCGCGTCCAGTGACCAAAGGTCGGCAGTTTGTATCGACAGGCCGGCCCTCACAGTGCCGAAGGCGCCTGCGCCATCGAGGCCCGAGAAACCTCCCGTCAAGCCGAGCGCCGGCGTCATCGTCGAACCGTTCTCAAGTGTGAAGGATCGGGCGATCTCCGCGCCGAGGCTGATACGCAGCTGTTCCTCGTCAAATCCGCTGATACCAATTGCATCGCCTGCATCATTGCTGATGCTGTAGTCCTCGACCTTCTCGATAAAGTAAACAGCTCTCATCTTCGGCGTCAGGACGGTGTCGTTGCCGAGGTTCCACTGCCCTTCGAGCGAGGTGTCAGCCAGCCAGCGCTGCGTGTCGAATGTCCCGTCCCACAGTGGCATGTCGACGGTGTTGGAGGAACCGCCATAGAGCAGATTGGCATTCCAGAAAACACCCGAGCCGATCTCTAGCGAGGTATAAGGCCCGAAAAGCCAGCCATTGCCCTTCAGTTCGGCGTTCTCGTCGGTTGGGTCGGTCATATGGTCGTAGTGGAAAGACAGCCCGAGCAGGGCCCGCTCGTTGAGCAGGTAATCCGCCCCCAGATTAAGCATGGCAAAATTTCCCCATTTGCCACCGTTGGTGTCCCTGTCGTTGTGGGCGAGGATGGCCCCGTCGATCCAGACGTTGAACGGCGATGCAGCACTGCCACGAATGTGATCCGCGCTGTCGCGTGCCGACTCTATCTGCGCGAGGCTGGAGGAGAAGCTGACGTTCAAGCCGTCCTTTGATGGCGTCACGCGCGCGGTCACGGGATCGGTGCCCGTGCCTATCCTCCGGCGGTCCATCAGTCCGGGGACGTGAATGGTGGAGGCGATCAAGTCTTGCCGCCTCTCTACGAAAGCCTGGACCAGTTGATTGGTGTCTTCAGCCACCTGTTCAACATTGTAGGCCACGTTGTAGGTCACGGTGCCTGTGTCGGAAACACCCTGGGCGTTGGTCAGCCTGAAACCGACGCGGACTTTTCCGGAATAGGCAGGATTGGGGGTGAACTGAAGATACCAGCCGACGAGTGCAGCAGGACCCACCTGCGCCAACTGACCTTGAATGATGCGGGCAGTCCCCGCATTCGAGGGTTCGACGAAGGTGGTGTCGGCCGCCACAAATGGGCCGCCGGTGGCACCACGGTTCAGATAGGTGTCCGTCGGCGAGGTACCAGGTTCGACATCGACAACTTTGTCGGTGACGGTGACGGATCGAGGCCTTACCACCAGAGTGTAGCGCACCGAACCCGCAGCGCCGTCGCCATCCCGCACCTCAATGGAAAAGACGTATTCCTTGTCTTCAGCGTCGAGAGTCAAAGGACCAGTCAGTTCCCCGGTCGTGATGTTGAGCACCATTCCCTTCGGCAGGCTTCCAGAAGCGAGGCTGTAGGTCAGCAAGCCGGTTCCGCCACGTGCACTGATCGGTTGGCTGTAATCCTCGCCGACCATGGCTTGCTTTAGCGCCGCCCCCTCGCTTGGTGTGAACGCAAAATCGACCGGAGGTGCGGTGATCGTCATGGCATAGTTCACCGACGTTCTGACGTTGGTTGCATCGGTTACAGCGACTGTGAAGCTGTACTGCCCAGACGTGGTAGGAGTTCCGGAAATCGCGCCTGTCGTCGGATTGAGAACGAGACCGGCGGGGAGTGGCCCGGACAGGCTGAACGCGAACGGCGCTGTTCCGCCGGTCAGCGACAGAAGCTGGTTGTAGGAAACGCCGATCCTGGCGTCGGGCAGGGCTCCGCTTGCGGGCGTTATGACGACGGGCTCGGCCTGATACGTGTAGCCACCGGGAAGCGCAGCCGTGCCGCCCGGTGTAGTCACTGTAATGTCGGCAGATCCGGCGGCATGGGCGGGCGTTGTTACGGTGATTGAGGTCGCGCTGTTGATGGTGACCCCGGTTGCACCAATCCCGCCGATGGTGACGCCGGTCGCACCTGTCAGGTTGGTGCCGGTCAGCGTAACGGAGGTTCCACCGGCCGTCGGGCCGGAGGCGGGTGAAATGCCGCTCAAGGTCGGAGCAGGCGCTTGGACGGTGATGCTGACGATTGCAGGTGCGGACGTGCCGTCGGCATTGGTGGCTGTATAGGTGAAGCTGTCAGCCCCATAGTAGCCGCTGTCGGGCGAATAGACGATCGACGTACCCGATGCGGTCGCCGTGCCATGGGCGGCTTGTGATGCAACCGCAACGGACGTTGCCACGCCGCCCGTGATGCTCAGAGTGACGGCATTGTTGGCCGAGTTGGCGGCGACCGTTGCCGAGACTCGATTGGCGACCGGCGGCGCCGGTACGACATAGCTGAAACCACCGGCAAGTGTCGCCGTTCCGCCCGGTGTCGAAACGACGACGTCGATGGATCCGGCGGCATGGGCCGGCGTTGTCGCGGTGATCGAGGTCGCGTTGTTGACAGTGACGCCGGTTGCCGGGACGCCACCGAAGATTATGTCAGTCGCGCCGGAGAAGTTGGTGCCGGTCAGCGTGACGGAAGTCCCTCCGGCCGCCGGGCCCGAGGCAGGGGAAATATTGCTCAAGGTCGGCATAGGTGCGCTGACCGTGATGCTGACGGTCGCGGGGGCAGACGTGCCGTCGGTATTGGTGGCCGTGTAGAGGAAGCTGTCGGCGCCGTAGTAGCCGCTGTCGGGCGAGTAGACGATCGACGTGCCTGTTGCAGTTGCCGTGCCATGGGCGGCTTGCGTTGCAACCGCAACGGATGTTGGCGTGCCGCCGGTGATGCTCAGGGTGATCGGATTGTTGGTCGAGTTGGGGGGCACGGCGGCAGAGACCGCGTTGGCGACCGGCGGTGTCGGTGCGGCGTAGGAGAATGCGTTGTTAAGGGTCGCCGTGCCGCCGGGTGTGGTGACGACGACGTCAACGGTGCCAGGAGTATGGGCGGGGGTTGTCGCGGTGATGGAGGTCGCGCTGTTGACGATGACGCCTGTCGCAGCAGTTCCACCGATGGTGACCGCGGTGGCGCCGGTGAAGTTGGTGCCGGTCAGAGTGACGGAAGTTCCACCGGCCGTCGGGCCGGACGCGGGTGAGATGCCGCCCAGGGTCGGAGGTAGCGCCGGGCCCGAGCAGACGATCGATACAGCGCTAAGATACGTCAAGGCTTTGATCTGGATGCTAAGGCCAGCAGTATTTAGTGCCGTGTGGCTGCCGGAGTGGGCTCCCGCCGAGCCGGTGTAGCTTGAATACCTGTAATATACGGTGCTGCTGTTGGCGTTGTTGAGCCTGATCTGCGCCGAGTTGATCTCAGGCACGGTTTTCGGATCCCCGCCATTATCGGTAAACGAGACGGTCAGCGTTTCTCCGGCGTCAAATTCCGAAGCGGCGAATGTCTGAGAGTAGGAGGTGGTGCCACTCTTGCTGTTCAAGGTCATGCAGGCTGAAGACAGGGCATATGCCTGCGAAGCCGTCATTATAACTGCTACGGCCGACAGAGCTGAAAGAGCCGGTGCCTTCGAATGCCATGACTGCCAAATTCTTGAAAATGAAGGGAGTTTCTGCAGGAAGGATTTGGCTTTGGTACCAATCATGTCTCTAAATATTCCGTCGAACCAGTGCTGTGAGCGGCATGCCTGCGGCAATCGCGAACGAGCATAGTTTCGTTCCGGTTTCCCGAACAGGAAGCTGTTGGAACGGTTTGGAACGGTTTGGAACGAAAAATGTGCAGGCAGGGCAACACTCAGCGCGAATGAGCACTGAGATGGTTGCGCGACCCTTTTGACTACAACCTTCGACCCATCCGCGACGCCTGCATCGCCTATGTATTGGGTGCATCCGCGCGATGTTCCGGAGTAATTGCCAGCGCGTGGTCCTCAAACCTTGACAAGACGATCATCGGAAGCGAGTGCAACCCGGCCATCTGCCCATCCTCCATCTGAGGAGCCGATTGAGCGGGCAGCGATGAGGTAGGCGAAGTTGATGTTTGTTCTGCGGGTCTTCTTGTCCGCTCTAGCAGTATTGGTCTTGAGCACTGCCGCCCTGCCAGCGCGCGACGGTGGCGACAGCATCCGGACCCTGGAAGTGCCTGTCGATCAATCCGAGCCGTTGTCGCTCGACGGTTTCGTCGAGGCAGCCCTGGTCCAGAATGAACAAGCGACGCTCGAGGATATGCTGAGACAGCAATCCTTGTTCACACCGATCGTCGGCCACGACATCAATCTTGGTTTCGTTCGCACGACTGCCTGGATGAGATTCGCTCTGGTTTTGTCGCCTGAGGCTCAGCGGCAGCAGACAGTCTTCTTATCGATCACGCCGAACTTCACCGACGAGCTGGAAGCGTATGTCGCGCCGCGGACCTTGGACCTGAAAGCGCGAGATTTTGAGCGCCACCAGATGGGCGATCACGCGCCGCGCTCGCGCGCAAACCTCAGCGCGTCGGCGAACATACTTGGTCTCGAACTCGTTCCGGGACAGCCTACCGTCGTCTACATCAGAGCGCGCAATGTGGATGCCAGCCTCAACGTCTCCACGGTACTGCTTTATCCAAGCGACTACGAATATGGCGCGATCGTCCAGAACCTCATGCGAGGAGCATGGTTCGGAGGTATGGGCATCCTCCTCGTCATCCAGTTCTTCTTCTTCTATTTCGATAGAAAAAAGTTCTACATCATCCTTGCGATGGACATCCTGGCCGTCAGTTCGACGTATTTCGGCAGCCTCGGACTGGCGAGGCTGTTGTTTTTTAGCGAAGGTGGTTTGGGCAACGACTACTTAACCAGCGCCTCGTCATGGTTTGGCCTGACTGCCGGCGCGCTGTCGATTGCCGGCATCTTGGAGCTCAGGCGCCGTTATCCTCTTGTCGCTCTTTACTTCTGGTTTGCGGCAGCCGCTGGGGCCATTGGCGTCATCTGCGTGTTTGCAGGTGTCAATCGCTACTTCGTGATTTTGGCGGGCCCGGTCATTCTGGTGCTCACCACGCTGGCAATGATTGTGGCGCTTCTGGATTTCCTCCGTTCGCGCGACGCACAACACGGCCTCAATCTGGCAGCATTTGGTCTATTATGGGCCGGTTTGATCGCAACCAATGGCCAGCGCTACGGTGTATTTCCCCTGCCGAGCTGGGTCGCGAGTTCCTATGCCGCAACAAGCATAATCCATTTCACTCTGTTGACGGGATCGTTGGCCGTCAGGCTTCGCAATGCGGAGGCTGCAGCAAGGGAGGCGGATCGCCGAGCGCTTGTGGCGGCAACGGTTGCAGAGGAACACGCCAACACCCTGGTTCGAGAAAGGACAAGGGAGCTCGAAGCGGCTAGACGAGTGGCGGAGAACGCCCTGTCTGCGGAGTTGCAGGCACAGGATCGACAGGTGCGCTTCATGGAAGTGATCTCGCATCAATATCGGACGCCTCTCGGCGTTATACGAACCAATCTGGAAAGCATCGGGCTTACCTTGCGGAAGGATGATGATCCCAATCGTCAAAGACTGGATCGGGCGCATCGAGGGGTCGCTCGATTGGTCGAGGTGCTAGAAGTCAATTTGACGCGAAGCAAGCTGCAAGGCGCAGCATATCAGCCAACATTCCTGGACATCAGCGTGGCAGAGTTCGTTGCGGCCATTTCCCGCAGCGCACGCGATCTCCTCCATGGGGCGAGCCTTATCGTCTCCATGACAAAGGAGGCGGAGGATGTACGAATTTCGGCAGACGGGGAGATGATCCGGCTGGCCGTCATCAATCTCCTTGAAAATGCGTTCAAGTACTCTGCGCCCGTCGGTTCGACGACGATTTGGCTGGATGTCTTTTGCGAGGCGGGCGAGGTTCACCTGCGGATCAGTGACCAAGGTATAGGCATAGGCGACGAACCACCAATGCATCTCACCGGCCATACGGTGCGCGGGGCGAATGCCGCTCACATCATCGGAAGCGGCGTGGGCTTATCACTCGTCAAACGGGCCACCGATGCGCATGGAGGCCGTTTCGTCCTCTCGACCAGGCAGGGAGGCGGAACCGAAGCGACGATCGCTCTGCCGTTCCTAACATAGGCAGGCGAGCGGAAGGCTTCCAGAGTAGGAAAACTTAGGCCGGCGATGTCACATCCAGCCAAGGCTTTTGCAGTTTTAATGCCTTGTGCTCTGCATCCAATTGCGGTCGATCGAACAGCAGGCTAGGGATCTGGGGAGCGCTTTGCGGAGCACTCCTGCATTCAAATCGATGAATAAGCTATCCATGGCAGTCAAGAACTCTACGCCCGTAACTGATCCTGTCAGGGTGATCCTGATCGAAGATGATTTCGACATGCGCCAGGGCCTTACGGATTTTCTCCGTCTCAACGCGTTTGCCGTGACGGCGGTTGGAAATGGCAAGGAGTTCGATCAGGCGTTTGGGACCGAAACCTTCGATGTCGCCGTCGTCGATGTAAACTTGCCGGACATCAATGGCTTTGAGCTTGCGCGGGTCATTTCCGAGACGACGAACGTCGGTATCATCATGTTGACTGCGCGCACCATGCGAGATGACAGGCTCAGAGGTTATGCCGAGGGAGCCAATCTGTATTTGACCAAGCCGGTCGATGGTGACGAGCTCGTCTATGCAATCAAGAACCTTGCAGGCCGGATCAAACAGTCGGTTACGTCGCCTGTGCAACGCGAGCATGGCCCAAATTGGGCTTATGACCGTGTTGCGCAGCGCTTGGTGTCGCCGCAAGGAACGGCGGTCACCCTGTCGGGACGAGAGGCAAGGTTGCTCCTAAAGCTGGCTGAGGAGCACGGGAAGGTCGTCTCGCGTACAGCGCTTGCGCATGCCATGGGATATCAAGACACGAGTTTGGAGAGCCGCAGCATTGATGCTGTCTTGCGGCGGTTGCGGTCAAAGGCGCGCGACGCAGGCATGGAACTGCCCATTCACGTGGTTCATGCGTTGGGGTTTCATTTCGCCGGAGGTATCGAACTGTCTACTCCGAGCGGTATTTCTCCGAGATGTTCGAGACCCATGGTCTGACCGGCAACATCGCCTATAGCTGTGATGACACCTTCTCGCTTGTGTCGCTGATCTCCGCGGGCCTCGGCATCGGTTTTGCGCCGGAATGGACGAAGGATCTGCCGAACCGAGGTTTCGAGCTTCGGCCGGTGCGTGGCGTTGATCTCAAGATCGGGCTTGGGTTGCCTGGAACAAGGACGACCCGACTGCGTCGCGGAATGACATCATAGATATCGCCCGGTCGCTGGCGCGGCCAGGCAGGTGAGGAGAAAAACTGGAGCCCTGCGCAGCGCGCCGTCTGCCTTCAATTGCCAAGCCGATAAAAATGAACTTCGCAGAGGCGCGGCGAACGGATCGAACGTGTTTAGACGGGCACACGCAAGAGCTGACGACGCCCTGCATCAGGACGCGCTTCTTCGAAACCTTGTTCGATCCGGGCCGGGGCATGATGGCACAGCACGACCTTGTCAGCGCGGACCGGCCCTCGGCGGCGAAAAGGGGCCGCATTGCCACGATAATCAGCGCGTCCGGACGGATCCCGCCATACTTGTAACTCCCACCGTGTCCTCCACTCGCGATAGCCTCTTCCTGCCACAATCGCTGGAAACGCTATGGAGGAAGGACATGCCGACGTTCGCAGCAACGGGACCATCGGTGCTCAAGCGGGTGGATAGCCTCACCGGACGGCTCGGCCTCGTTGCGAGCGCAATCTTGGCCGCGGCAGCCTGCTTCACCCGCCGGGGTGTTCATATGCCCCGCTTGGCCGCTTTCCTGAGCCCTACGAGATTTTTTCACCTGCCGCCGTGGCTGAGCATATCCGCAGCTCGCGGCACCATTTCACCCGAACGCGAGGAGACTGAGAATGAAACACGCTGTCGTTTCGCATGATGACTGGCTAGCCGCCCGTCTGGACTTGCTGAAGTCGGAAAAGGAGCTCACGCGTCGTCGCGATGAGGTCGCTCGAAAGTGGCTGGAGCTCCCATGGAGGCGCATCGAGACGGAATATGTGTTCGATACGCTCGATGGCCCTCGCACGCTGGCTGATCTCTTCGAGGGACGATCCCAGCTTCTGGTGCAACACTTCATGTTTGCGCCGGGATGGAAGCAAGGCTGCCCGAGCTGTTCTTTCATGGCCGATCATACCGATGGTATGAACATGCACCTGGCCCCGCATGACGTAACCATGATCGCCGTTTCTCGGGCCCCACTTGCCGAGATCGAGCGCTTTCGCCAACGCATGGGGTGGCGGTTCCGCTGGGTGTCTTCGAATGGCAGCCCGTTCAACTTCGATTTTCGGGTCAGTTTCACGCCTGAGGAGGTCGCCAGCGGGCATATCGACTACAATTTCGGGCAATGGAGCGAACTTGGCGAGGAATGGCCGGGCGTCAGCGCCTTTTTCAAGGACGAGGACGGCAGCGTCTTCCACACCTATTCCACTTTCGGCCGCGGCGTAGAGGTAATGATGGGTACCTATGCCCTTCTCGATCTCATGCCGAAAGGTCGCAACGAAGCCGAGGGGATGGAGTGGCTGCGTCATCATGATCGATACTCATGAACGCCCCCCGAGACACAGCATAGCTACAGGTTGGCAATGAGAAAATGGTGGGTTGCCGGATCCCGCTTGGGTTCCGGCAATTTGCTTCGAGCCACGGCCGATCCAATCCTGGTCCTCACAGAGGCAAACTTGTAAATCGTCATAGGCATGCCTCGAACCTCCAGGTGGTCAAAATTCCGCATGCATCTCGCGAAACAGGCGCGGAGCGATGCCGAAGCGGCGTTCGAACGCTTCGCAGAAGCGTGTCGCGGGCGAAAGGCCGACCTCGGCCGCCACCGATTTCAAGGAAAGCCCCCGACAAAGCAGCATGCGCGCGGCATCAAGGCGGGCCGTTTCGACGAAGCGGGCGGGGGACTGGCCGATGACCGCAATGAATCTTCGATGGAACGTCCGCTCGCTGAGCCCGGCGCGCTCCGCCAGCCTTGGAACATCCAGCTGCGAACCGAGGTTAGCCAATATCCACCCAATCAGGTCCGCAAAAGGACTGTCGGCCTTTACCTGAGCGTGAAGTAGCGGGCTGAACTGCGACTGGTAGCCGGGGCGGCGTGCATAAAGCACGAGCCGCTTGGCAACCTCGCCGGCAATGTCGGTCGATACATCCTGCGCGACCATGGCGAGCGCCATGTCAATGCCGGTCGTCACGCCTGCGGAGGTCCATAGCCGGCCGTCGACGACGTAAAGCGCGTCCGGGTCGACGCTGATGGCGGGAAAAGTTGCAGCGAGCGGGCCACAGGCATCCCAGTGGGTGGCGACGCGATGCCCGTCGAGCAGCCCGAGCCTTGCAAGGACGATCACCCCCGAGCAGACAGATCCGAACCGTTGCGCCTTGCCGACAAGTTCCGGGAGCCAGGCCTGCCAGGCGGGGTCTGCCAGAACTGCCAGCAGATGCTCCCTTTCAGCGCCGGCGACAAGAAGCGTATCGATCCCCTCTCGGGCGCACGCCTCCAGGCTTCGGGTAAGCACGGCAATACCGCTACTACTCGTCACCGTTCCACCCGCTGGCGATACCAGGTCGACCGCATAGAAGGGCGGCTTGCCGCTATGGCCAAGGGCGCGGTTGGCGCCGGTGAAAACCGAGATCGGCCCGGACGTGTCGAGCAGCTCGAAGCCGGGATAGACGACGAAGGTGAGGCGGTGCATTGGCAGAAAATACGACATATATGTCATTTCCGCCAGAAAATGCGCGCGATACCCTGAGATAGCAAGCAAGCAGATCGGAGTGCCGATGTTCATGCGCTATCTTCTTCCCGTGGGTCTGGCCCTTCTTGCGATACCGTTTGTCGGCTTCGGCCTTTGGTTGGCGACCCTGCGGGCCACACCCGCAACCTTTGCGCCGCCGGTCATTTCGGAAGCCGAAACGGAGGTCATGCTGTCGGCGCTGAAGCCGCCAAAGCGTGCCCGACCGCTCATTGCCGTCGTCGGAATAAACGACGCAACGGAAACGACGGACTACCTGATGCCCGTGGGAATTCTGCGACGAGCGGACATCGCCGATGTGACGACCCTCTCGAGCGGATCCGGTTCGGTCAAACTCTATCCGGCGCTCACCATAGAGGCCGACGCGACGATCGCGGCCTTCGACGCGCTTCATCCCAAGGGAGCCGAATACGTGATCGTTCCGGCGATGAGCCGTGATGACGACCCGGTGGTGACAGTCTGGCTGCGCAAACAAGCAGAGGGTGGGGCCATCATCATCGCCATTTGCGCCGGCGCGAAGGTTGTCGCGAGCGCCGGACTGCTCGACGGCGGCCGAGCGACGACCCATTGGTACTATCTCGGTGAACTGTTGAAGCGCCATCCGTCGATCCGCTACGTTGCCGACCGGCGCATGGTGTTGGACCGAGGCATCGCGACCACCACGGGCATAACCGCCTCAATGCCAATGATGCTGACCTTGATCGAGGCGATTGCCGGGCGCGGCAAGGCAGAGGCGGTTGCCCGCGCGCTCGGGCAGGATGGGTGGAGTGCCGGGCATGACAGCGGTTCCTTCCGCCTGACGCGCCCTTTCGTTACGACCGTGCTCAGCAATCGTATTGCATTCTGGAGCCGCGATCGTTTCGGCGTGGCGCTCGAGCCGGGGATGGATGAAGTCTCGCTCGCGCTCGTCGCCGACGCCTGGTCGCGCACCTATCGCTCGAGCGTCGAGATTTTCGCGGCCTCGCCCACGTCCGTGACGACGCGCAACGGCGTGCGCGTCCTTCCTGACCGGGTTGTCGCTTCCTGAGCGGGCGAGCGGCTGGTGCCGGACAAGCCGCCGGCCGAGGCTCTGGACAGCGCCTTGCAGGAGATGGCCGCCCGTCATGGGCAGGGAACCGCTGATGTGGTTGCCATGCAGCTCGAATATCCGCAACAGGGCAAAGGGCGATGAAGGCGTTGATCGCAGGCGCCGGCATTGGCGGGCTGACCGCGGCCCTCTTCCTGCACAGAGCGGGGTTCGAAGTTGAGATATTCGAGCGTGCCGACGCTGTACGCGAGCTCGGCGTCGGCATCAATTTGCTGCCGCACGCCGTCGGCCTCCTGGCCGACCTCGGGCTGGCGGACGCGCTTGACGCAGCGGGAATCCGCACGCGCGAATTGATCTATGCGAACCGTTTTGGCCAGATCATCTGGCAGGAATTGCGCGGTATCGAGGCCGGCCATGCCGTGCCGCAGTTGAGCATTCATCGCGGCAGGCTGTTGGGCCTTGTCCACGACGCCGTCATCGACCGGCTGGGGCAGGGGAGCATCCGCACAGGGTGCCGCGTGCACGGCTTCGAACAGGACGGCCAAAGCGTGACCGTCCACTTGTCTGAAGGCGGAAAGGCATCGCTGGCGCGAGGCGACTTACTGATCGGTGCTGACGGCATTCATTCGACCGTGCGCGCAGCGCTATATCCGGAAGAGGGTTTGCCGGTCTGGAACGGTGTCATGCTTTGGCGCGGCGCAACGCGCTGGCCGATATGGCGGGACGGTCGCACAATGGCGATCGCCGGCGGCAACCACGCCAAATTCGTTTTCTATCCGATCGGGGAGGACCCGGACGACCCGGCCATGCGCCTCACCAACTGGGCCGTGATGGCCCGCAGTCATTCGCTGCAAACGGGCCGCACCCTTGGGGACTGGAGCCGTCCGGGAGACCTTGCACAAGTCTTACCCTTCATGCGGGATCGCTTCCGCCTGGAATACGTCGATCCGGCGGAGATCATTCGCGCTACCGGCGCGTTTTATGAATATCCCAACTGCGACCGGGAGCCGCTGCCACGCTGGTCGTTCAGGCGCACCACGTTACTGGGAGACGCCGCCCACCCAATGTATCCGGTGGGCTCGAACGGCGCGAGCCAGGCTATCCTCGATGCCCACTCGCTGGCGGAGCATCTGCGAACCGATACCTCGGTCGAGGTCGCGCTCGGGGCCTACGATGGCGAGCGTCGTCCGCCGACATCGGAAATCGTCCTGTCGAACCGCAAGGGGGGCCCGGAACGCGTTATCGACCTTATCGAGGCACGCGCACCCGACGGTTTCGACGACATCGAGGCGGTCGCATCCCACGAGGAGCGCGAGCAGGTCGTGCGCGGCTACGCGAGCCTTGCCGGGTTTGCCGCGGGCAATCCGCAAGGCGGGGCCGGCGCGGACGACCTCGAAAGGTTATAGGGAGGCCCCATGAACGATCAATCGAAACCACTCTGCGGCGGGGGGGCCTTCAATCTTTGCGACGACTATGCGCGAAGGCTCGCCGGATGACTCTCGAAACCTACGCCGCCTATGCGGCCATCTGCCTCGTCGCGACGATAATGCCGGGGCCGACCAATATGATGATACTCGCCAACGCGATGCGCCATGGCGTCCGTGCCGGTCTCCTGAATGTCGGGGGGACGATCGCTGGCCTCGCCGTCATGATCACGATATCCGGTCTCGGCCTGGCATCCCTCATTGCACTGGCCGGTCAATGGCTCGACTGGGCCAGGCTGGCAGGGGCAGCTTACCTGTGCTGGATCGGCTGGAAGATGATCCGAGATCAGGGTATGTCCCTGGAAAACCGGCAGCCAGCGCCTCCGCGCAGGGGATTTTTTCTGCAGGGTCTATTCGTCTCCCTAAGCAACCCGAAACAGCTCCTGTTCTTCGGCGCACTCCTGCCACAGTTCATCGATCCCACCCTTAATCAAGTGTGGCAGATGGTGATCTTCGGCGGGACTGCGATCGTCTTCTGTCTGCTCTCGGATGGCAGCTATGCCTTCGTCGCCGGGTACATCGGGCGGAGATTGAACCCGATGGCAAGACGGAACATTGGCCGTATTGGAGGGGCCGTGTTGATAGTGGGGGGTGTCTGGCTCGCTTCCGCACGTGGTCGGTAGAGCCCTTTCGCCAGGGCGCGGCGGCGAAGGATGCGGAATGGCGTGATCGTACTGGTGCCGTCACCGGCGATTTCGGGGCTGAGGCACGGTCGCACTCATCAGCCCCGACCGTTCACGGCCAGAAGCTTTGCGCGCGGCACGCAATCCTGCGCGCTCGCCTTACTGCCGCGCGGGCCATGGATCGTAAAGGAGCGTGAGGCGGCGGCGACCTTGTCGGCTCGAACGCGATTCCATCGGCCGAGCTTCGAGGCTTCACTTGCCCGTCATCAGAGGACCAAAAAAGTATGGCCCCGTCGGGGGCGCGACGAGGCCAGAGGCTCTTATCGAGGAGGCTTCACTGGGGGACATCTGTGAAGCCTTGCGCCTGACCCGATCGGGGAAACGGGATCAAGACAATGCAGGAACGCGCGCATTGGGAAATCGTTCCGGCCTTGCAAGAAAAGATGGCGCGAAAGGTCGCTTGAGGGCCAGAAGATTTGATCGGAAGTCAGCAAGAATGGATCCGGCGATGTGGCGCGTGTTGCGGATTGGTTCCGATAGGCGCGGGGTGTCAGAACACTAGTAAAAAAGCGGCTCGTTCAGTTTACCGAGCAACACAAGGACATCTGCCTGCAGATCCAGGCAGGTTTGCTGATAGTTGGCTATCAGCGCTTCCCGACGAGGCAGCTCCCGTTGGAGGTCGGCGAGCGTTGATGAGGCTCGAGCGTATTCCTCGAAAAGACCGTACAGCCGGTGATCTCTGGCGTCGCGCAACTGTTTGCGATGGCGTGGCAAAGACAGAGCCAGCCGTGCTCGACCCAATTGCATCAATCCCATGGTGTACCCTCGGTCCTGCGCGGCGAAAAAGAGGCCCCAACTGGAGATGGGGCCAAGGAGTTTGATGCATGCGTGGGCCCGGAGGGATGGAAACACGCTAGGCCCGCGGTACGAACGCCTGACTTAGGGAGAGGTTCCGCCGCCGGTTGTTTTTCGTCTCGTTCACATAAAGCGACGTGGGCTGATCTTCGGTTATGGGGCCTTCCAACCCTTCCATTTCGCCATTCCAGTTCCTCTGAAGTGTCACGATCATGTCCACCGTTTTCGGCTGTCGCTCGGCAGAATACCTCCCCTGTGCTTGCATGAAATTCCTTCGCCGACGTGCCCATGATGGGCCATCCAGGCAGAATGGCTGGTTTCTGCCTTCGAGCGAACTTGGAACATTCCTCGGGCATCTGCCGTTGAAGTTGGCCAAGCCGGAGGAGCTTTATGGCACACTACAAGAAGAATATTGGCAGCACCCGTCGACGCGTTGCCGCCGGACAGGCCTACGAACTCAACTACTTCAAGCGCAAGCACGGGCTCACAATGGAGCAGGCCCGCGATATCATCAAGGAAGCGGGCAACTCGCGAGAGAAAGCAAACGCGTTGGCTGAGGAGCGCAAAAAGGTTTAACGCCTGCGTTCCGCCAGAATTTGAGGGCTACGACGTTGCGCTTGGTACATTTCCCTGTTCGGGTGGTCGACGTCGCCGGGGTCTGAGCGGCTGTGGCCGCATAGCCTCGGACAATGTCAGCCGCAAATTGAGCACAACCGCTCAAGCTCATGCTCGTGGAGGCTTTGAGCCGCGGCGGAGCCGGCACACACGGAAGCCTTCTTCATGAAGGCGGACGAAGGCGCCGCACTTGGAAAGTGTGCGTTGCCAGCCCGCGTCGTAGATCTGGGTGTGGATGCTGCGACATCAGTTGTTCCTGTCGACGCAAGTGGCTTCAGGCGCCGAGAGAACCGGCTACTTCGACCGCTGCCGTCTTGCGTTGCGCTCTTCATGTGCGCCCTGCAGCATGGCGCTTGATCGCCGAGCGGCCTTTTCGCATCGGGCGTGCAGCGCATCGAGTTCCTTGTCAGTCAACTTTTCGATGCCGACGAATTCATTCTCGGCATCTGTGAACAGAATGATCTCATCGAGCTTTGCCTGGAGTGCGGCGCCATCGCGATTTTGCGTATTTTGAATGAGAAACACCATCAGAAACGTGACAATGGTCGTGCCCGTATTGATCACCAGCTGCCAAGTCCCTGAAAAACCAAAAACGGGGCCTGAAAAAGCCCACGCGAGAACCGTGATGACGCAGACGATAAAGGCAAAGGGGCTGCCTGTCGCATGTGCGGTTGCCGTGGCGAATTTTGCGAAGAATCGATCCATGAGCCAACCTCCGTGGCGAGCATTCCTTTCCTGCTTGCCCGGGATGCACATTCAAACAAAACACTCAGGTGCTTGTTACCCCGCGTCGTAGCGTTTTGAGCGTACGGTCGCCAACGTCGGGTGATTTGACTTGCCCTCGCGCTTCAAACGACAATGGTTCCAGCCAATATTTGTGCCCTCGATCATCCAGGCGCCGGTTGTCTCGGCCGCAGCGTACTGCATCCAGATCTTGGAGCCCTGATTGGGCCCCGGATTTCCGCAGTTGGCCGCTTCAGGCGACAAGCTGAGAGCCGTCGAATTAAGATTGGTTCAAACGCTCTGGTCCGTCTTCGAGGATCGGAAGTGACCCCTCAATCGCTGCGCCAATGAAGGCTTTGCGTGAAAGATCGAGCGCTTCGCCGCGCTCCAATGCGCCATAGCAACGGTTCCGTGCGCGCTCATAGAACCACCCGCCCTGGGGCAGCTCGCTTAAATATTGCAGTGCTTCTTCTGGTCCGTTGATGCAGCGCTCGCCGTGCGTGCCGATCCTGACGGGGTGATCCCAAAAAATGGCATCCATATCCGTTGCCTCCGGTTCGGCAGAAAACCTCCGGGGTGACGCATTGTTCCATGCATCGGATTTGTAACCATCACCATGTCGCCCAGTGCCCTCTCATTTCCTTGTCGCAACACCCGTCTGGGCGCTTGTTTGCGCTGACTGCCACGCCGAAAAAGCCACCTTTTCGGCGGCGCCTTCTCCAATCACCAGCACGCTATCGAAGAAATCAATCCCGCCCTCCGATTGGATCGAGGACGTATCGTGCATAATGGCGATGACCGTTGCATCCGGGCAATTGTCCTTGATCGATTGAAAGAACGCTTGCACTGCCTGCCCATCAAGGGCGCTTGTCGCCTCGTCCAGAAAAAGCAAGCCTGGCTTCAGCAGCAGGATTTTCGCAAGAACGAGCTTTTGCTTTTCACCCCCGGACAGGAGCTTGTCCCACTGCTGACCATCCCGACCTTCATCTCGGAGCTCTCCTTGAAACTCTTCGAGCCCCGCTTCTTTCAATGCGCTTGAGACCGCAGCGTCCTGATGCGCGGCGGCTTCATCGGGGAGACAGACGAGATCTTTGAGGCAAACGCCTTGAAGTTTGACGTCCTGGGCGGCGTAAAGGGTTTGCAAACCGTCGGGCAACGCAATCTTACCCCTTCCGTGCGGCCAAAGACCGTTAATCGCCTTGAGAAGCGAGGTCTTGCCGCTTCCCGATTCGCCCATCACCAACGTCCACTCGCCCGGAGCGAAGTTGAGCGCATTGGCACTCAAAAAGGGCTCGTCCTCGCCAGTATGCATGAGCTCGACCGCATGGATCGTCAGGCCCTTTGCTCCGTTCTCGGACGAGTATTCAAACGCTGCAGGACCACTTTGCGCATAGTAGTCTTGCGGGCGCTGGACCGTTTCTATTGCTTCGGCGAGTTCCGTTATGCGGTGCGCGTCGGCCCGGAGCGTGGCGATGTCGGGCATCGCGTGAATGAACCATGAGCACTCATTGATCAGGGCCGTCGCAAGTTCGGCGCCGGTCACGTAGTCCTGCAGGCTGATGGTCTTGTCGACATAGGGAAGCAGACCGGGCGCGTAGGCGACGATGCGTGAGCCGAGGAAATTATGCACCAGTTCAAAGCCCATATAGCCCGCCGTAATTCGATTGAGGCTCGCCCAGGTCCGGTCGATATCCTGGTACCGGCGCACGTTGAGCGCCTTTTGCGCCGGCTCCCCCTTGATGACCGCAACATGAAAACTGCGGTGCAGCAACTGGTTGAGTTCGCTGCGATAGCTGCCTTCCGCCGATTGAATCCGTATGGACAGCCCCTGCAAAATACCGCCCAGCTTGGCTGCAATGAACGTGTTGAGGGGAACGTAGATCGCGATCGCTAGCAGCGTCAGGCAGGCGCTACCGTAGCTGCCGAGAAAATCGAGCCCTCTCACCGGGCTCGACGTCTCGATCAATTTGCCGCCAACGAAGGCGAGCGATAGGACAACACCGGCGATGCCGACGCCGAGGCCGATCGCACCGCCCGTCATACCTTTGATCGCCTCCTGTACCCGCTGATCGATGTTGTCAGGTGCTGATGACGTGTCCGCCTCGCTCCCGCCACCAAACCCGTTCTGCTGCAGGTGGAAGTGCGTGTGATTGGAATCGAGGAGCGCCCGGTTAAAACGCTCGTCCAGCCACTGGCGCCATTTACGGTGAAGGCTGGTCGAAAGGAAGTGGCGGACCGCGGTAAACCCTGCGTCCCTCGTGATCGCGATCGCAGCGAGCGTCGCTGCGGTCTTTAGAAGTGACAATGGCGTCGTGGGGACGGTGGGGTGGTGGAAATTCGCGATCTGATTGACCAGTTCGCCTGATGTCAGCGCAAACCAGACGCTTGCCTGGGCCGACAATCCGGTAAGCAGCAGGATGAGAAAGGTCAGGATCCAGGCTTCTTTCCACCGATTAGAGAGCCAGTAGGCGAACAACAGGCCCCAGAAGCTGCGCATGGAGGATACGGGGCTGCTCGGGCGCCGCCGCTTCTCGCCGAAAGGCCGTTTAACCAGTTTTGCTGCCCGTTGCGCCCTGCTGCGCACTTCGCTCAAGCTCATCTTTCTGAAGTGGAGCATGGATCCGGCTTGTCAAATACAGATGACGTTGCGGCATCGAACGAGTGCCACCTTTGACACCGTGGGCGAGGGCGAACCTGCCGTCCGTGTCTTGGACCGTCTCCTCACCTCCGATCACGCGGATCCGAGGCACCGTACGGGCGGCCCGAACTGAAAGACAGGCTGGATTTGATGTTTCGGAAGCATCATCGCCAATCTGGCTCTGCCCAGGTGCATTAATCCCTGCTGCTTCCCCTCTTCGACGGGGTGGCTTCTGGAAATGTCGGACGAGGAACCACGCTGTCCAAATGATTTGCCCTTTCCAGGCAGACTACTTGGACAGGCTGGCGACAGGCGTTGGAAGAACGACGGCGGCAGTTTGGTTGCTGTCGTTCACGATCGCGCTGCCTATGACGAGGTAACCGCCAATGACCACGAATGCGAAGAGCATGACGCCGATCGGAAGGCCGGTAGAGAAAGTCCGCTGCGGTTTGCCGTAACTATAGCGTTCGTACATTCCAGGATCCTTCCTGCCTCGTGGACAACGGCACCCGAGCCAACCGAAGGGACGTTTAAGCCGCTCTGGTGTCGTTGTCCGCCCGGGACGGCATAATGCCAGGGAGTTTACCCCAGGCTAAGGTTGGAGGTAGCGCGGTGAAACCGGATCACCAGCCAACTAGGACCTTTGCGGGAACCCATCGGACTGAAGCCCTATGGCGGAACTTTCGGGCGCGCTCCAGGTTTTCTACACCTCTTGTCTGAACCGTACCGGAGCGGTACGAGAAAACGTTGGCGAACCGCAACTGCAGGCGGACGCTTCCTATGGCGTCGCCTGCGCTTCCAACCATAAATTCTTGACCGTAAGCGCATCGGCTTACGATGGATCTTGCTCGCGGCCGCTCACGGGCCAAGAGGTCCTCAGGCGAGTTTTCCGAATTTCCGACTTGGAACAATCCTTCCTTTTGTGGGTTCAAAACCCACGCTGGCGCAAATTCGCCTATCAAGGAGGATCGGCATGCTCAAATGGGCAATCATATTTTTCATCGTTTCGGTCGTTGCCGGTTTGCTCGGGTTTTCCGGCATTTCGGCAGCCACGGCCGGTATTGCCAAGGTTTTGTTTTTCGTTGCCCTGGCGATCTTCCTCCTGTTCCTTGTCCTTGCATTCATGGCCGGAAGCATCGCGTTCTAGGAACGTCAGGCTCGCATTTCCGGCTGCGGCGCTCCGGCCATCCGGTGCAATCACGATACCATTTGTCGGAGCCGCCAATGGGGAGCCGAACGCATCCACTTGCAGGCAGGTTGCCGGAACCGTTGCGCGTTGCAGCCCAGATTGAAAGGGGCGCCCGGGTTCGCCTGGCTGTGTGACGTGGACAGACGACGCCCCGTCCGTCCCGTTGGTTTGATGTAAAGCCGGATCTGTTGCCCACGCTAAGGCCCCCGTGGTCAAATCAGGGAGCTGCGGCGCTCGTGCATGTATCGATCGAGGTCGGTTCGTGTGGGGCCGATGCGAACGAAAATTTCGCGCGCATCCAACGGCGTCAGACCATAGGCAGCAATGAACTCGGCGAGGTCGTAGTGTCCACCATAGACGGCCTCTGAAGGATCTATGATCTTGGCGCGCCTTCTCTTGGTATAGGCCGAAAGCGATACGCCGCTGCTCGACATGGGTTGGTTGTGCTTCATCCTTCTCTCCCTAATCGACGATGTGTCTTCCGTTCGGGTGGATCACCGCTCGTTCTTTTGCGGAAAACCGTCAAAGCGCTCCACAGTGCTTTTTGTTCCCTTCCGGAACCTTTGAAGCCCTGTGGTGTTGGGTGCGCCTCCCAGAAAGGCGAAGGAGGTTGCCATGCCGGAGAAGACCTTGGATATGTTGTTCCATGAAACTCTGAAAGACATCTACTATGCTGAGAGGCAGATCCTGAAAGCGCTTCCGAAGATGGCGCGCGCGGCACAGTCACCCGATACCAAGGCGGCATTCGAAAAGCACCGCGATGAAACCGAAGGCCATGTGGAGCGCCTTCAGCAGGTCTTCGAGATCATCGGCAAGCGTGCGCAGGGTAAAACCTGCGAAGCAATTCAAGGCATTATTGCAGAAGGCGAGGAGGTTATTGAGGAGTTCAAGGGAAGCGCGGCCCTCGATGCCGGTCTCATATCTGCGGCTCAGGCGGTCGAGCACTACGAGATCGCGCGCTATGGTACATTGAAGACCTGGGCCAAGCAGCTTGGGCACGATAAAGCAGTCGTACTGCTTGATCAGACGCTTCAGGAGGAAGGCGCCACCGACAAGGCGCTTAGCAAGCTGGCTCTTTCCGCCGCCAACATCAAGGCCGCCGCTTAAACTACGCGAAAGGCGGAGGGCGGACACGCCCTTCGCCTCGCTAAACCCTCCACGACGCAGATAATCGCCCCGCTACTGGTCGGCGCGCTCGCTTTTTTGAGGGACAGCAGCAACCGTCGGCTGAAAATTTTGCCTCCTCAGACGCAGGCGGGAGACTTCAGCTAACGAGGCGAGCTCACTCGATCTTTCCCATGAGCGCGGTTCCGAGGCAGCCAAGAGCAAACGATGCGCCGAAGGCATAAATCTGCAGCAGAAGAGCAATCGGCTCGATCGCGCCATCATGGCCGAGCGCGTGCGGGTATCTGAAGGCGATCACCAGCGTGGTGACGGCTCCCAGTGCGAAGCCAGTCGATAAATGCCAAATGATAAACCGCAACAGCTTGGGCATTTTTCCAACCTCCGCTAGGACGGAAGTGAGGGTTAACGCCGTCGCAGCCCGGCTGAAACAACGCGATGATCAGCTGGGCAGAGGTTCGGCGTGCGGATCGCGCGGTGAACTTGTTTGCTCTTTCAAAAGCCGATCGAAACGCTCACCGGCATCGCGAGTTTTCGTTCCCAACCGGGATCCCCGATGATTGTTCCCGCCCGCCGCTGCAAGCGGCAGCATCGCGTTGATGGCCACAGTGAGCTTCTCAATATGAGCATTCCATTTCGAGAGCTTCCGACGCGAGGCCGAGCACACGCCGTCTACCGCCGTCCGTTCCTGGCTAGCCATTTGAGGAAACGAACGAGCTGTATTTCGTCGGCGCGAAGTCCAGATATCGGCTTTGCGTTGTTCCGCAGCTGGGGAGCTTTTTGGTGGGCGTCTGCCAAGGCAAGAATTTCCGGATGTACGTAACTCTTGCGGCAAACGGCCGGAGTGTTGTGAAGAGCTTCGGCAGCCGCCTGGCACATCGCCTTCACGGTTGGACGTCGGCCTTCGACGAGAGCCCGACGGGCAACGGCATATGCAGCAACGCTCCCCGCCCAGGTTCTGAACGTCTTGGCTGAAACCGGCGCTCCGCAGATCTCTGCGAGATACCGATTGAAGCGGCCAGATTCGATCGGATCCGGCCTTCCGTCTGGCCCGACGCAAACGAAGAGTTGGCGGCCTGGAAGCTCCGCTATCTCCTCAAGAATCCGCTGCAGTCGAGGGTTTCTCAATCGTCTTCGGATGCGCTGTCCACCCTTGCCCTTGAAGTTCAGTTCAATGCAGTTCTCAGCAATCTTGAGATGTCGCTTGAGCAACGTGGCGGCGCCATAGCTGCCATTCTCCTGGACGTAACTTGAGTTACCGATACGAAGCGGAGCCTGGTCAAGCAGTGACGCAAGGGCTGCAAGAACCGTGGCAGGATCGCCAACCGGGCCTTCCATCTGCTTGCGGATTGTTCGCCGCATCCGGGGTAGCACTTTGGCAAAGGCGGGAAGCTGGCTGTATTTGTCGCGGCTTCGCATGTCCTGCCAGATATCGTGGTATCGGTACTGCTTGCGACCGCGCGCATCATAGCCCGTTGCCTGGAGGTGTCCGTTTTGCCTGGTACAAATCCAGACATCTTCGTAGGCGGGCGGTAGTCCAAGCTTCTGGATGCGGGCAAGAATGCTCCTGTCTTTCAGGAGTTCACCGTTTGGCCGTCGGTAAATAAAGCCTTTGGCGGTGCGCGACCGACTATAGCCCGGTTCCTTATCCGAGACATACACAAGCTCGGCTGCCTCGTCGCACCCACTCTGTCGCGTGTCCAATCAGATCCGCCCCATCAGAAGCAGAACCAGCAGAACGACGACCACAACGCCCAGCAGTCCGGATGGCCCGTATCCCCAGCCCGACGAATAGGGCCAAGCGGGGAAAGCGCCGACGAGCAGCAGGATTAGAATAATCAACAGCACGGTTCCAAGCATCTTGCGATCTCCTTCCGAAGGCCGATCTGGTAGTCTCACAGGTTAGGCCGACCCAGGCGGCGGCGCGAAAACCCAACTCCAGGTAAACGTGCCATGATGAATTCCATCATGATCAAGCCACCTGATGTGGGCGTCAAACGCGTGCTTTGACGATTGGTTCCTTCGGTCTCTGTCAGCATCGACGGCAGTCAGCCACCTTCTATCTCGGGCGCAAGGTGAGCTGTTTCACCGTTCCCTCGGGCATCGCGCCGGGCCCTTAGGCCGTCAATAGCTTGGCTTCTTGGCATCGAAGGCGTATCTTCAAGCAAGGACACCATAGGCGACGGACACGGCCGAAGAAGCGCTGTTCCGACGAACAGGGTCAAGGCGATGGCATCGGGCAAAAAAGCTGACGATGAAAAACGGGAGTTGCTGGCTGACAGCGCAGCACCTTGCCCAGGCGATGGCGACATGATGCAATTGGACCATGTGCCGGATCGATTGCTGATACTTGCCAACCGGTTGCAAAGGGCGCTCGACCATCGGGAGATGTCGCGAGCGACGACCGGCACCCTACGTCGGAAGCACTGAGATGGTCACCGAGCGGATCGAGGATAGCAAATGACGCCGGACCTGCAGCGATTGCGGGTGCTCGTGGCCGAGGATGAGTTTTTTGTTGCAAATGACATTGCGCTTTGGCTCGAGCAGGCTGGCGCGACGATTATCGGCCCGACACCCACGGTAAAGGAAACGTTGAATAGTCTCGCACAGGCGGTCGATGTTCAGGTTGCTGTTCTCGATATCAACCTAAACGGCGAGTTGATTTTCCCCGTTGCCGACGAACTTGCGCGCCGATCGGTCCCGGTGATTTTTTTCAGTGGCTATGACGACGTGAACGTCCCCGAACGCTTCCGCGCGGTTGCGCGTGTCAGCAAGTGTTCCGCCTCGTCGGACCTCGTGAGCGCGGTTTTTGAGCAGCATCTTCTTAGCCTGTCGAACCTGGCGCCACTTTACACCGGGCTGACTGATCAATCCGTGAGCGAACTGATACCGGCGCTGCGTTTCAGAGCGCGGCTTCTTATGGTCGGCGCTCCGGCAAAAGCCGCCGATCGTCTTGTGGAGCGGACGCTAGAGCGAGCCATTGCTCTGGCGGGCACAAGGGACAGGTCTCAAAGTCTCGACGCGTGGCTGCACGAACTGATCGCGGAAATTCACACTGAGAACCCATACGGGCCGCACTAGTCATCTCAGGACACCGGGACGCGAGAGGGCGGCGATCGGTGTGAATGGGCGGCTCACGGACCTCGTCCGGATTCGGTGTTCTCCTCTCATCCGGCATATCTTCAGGTTCGGGTTCTTCTACGGGCGGTGGCGTCTCATTCGGCCCTGGCATTGGCGGTTGCCGCTCGCCTGGATCGTGTGGTTTGGGGGTCATGTCCTTGCTCCTCGTCTACAGGGAGAACAAGGGTAGCTGCGCTTGGTTCCGAAAAGTTTGGCGGTATGGATGGATCGCAGTTCCGGAACAATTGATCGCGAAGGGGGTTCGGCGCACAAAAAGATCACAAGGATCAGATCAATGAGTGAGGCGAAAACCACCGATGATCACAATGAAATTCAACAATGGGCCGAGACGAGGAAAGGTCGCCCCGCAAGAGTAAAAGGGGCGCTCGATGGCATCCTGAGGATTGATTTCGGTGAGCCGGAGAACGGACTTGAGCCAATCTCGTGGAAGGAGTTCTTCCTCATTTTTGATCACAACAAGTTGCTCTTCCTTCACCAGGACACGACTGGAGACGGCAAGCTCAGTCGCTTCAACAAGTTCGTCGATCGAAATTGACTGCGAAGCGTGGTTATCGCCGTCACCCCCGGCGGTAGGCCGCTGCGCCGGGCGCTGTCCGTCGGTGCTCTGAGCGATGAGCATTCTTGTGCTCTCGCGCCAGGCCCTATTGTGGATTGGGGGCGCGCTCAGCGGGCGCCATACCCTGCGGGCTCTCGGTGCTTGGACGCACTTCGGCATCCGGCTGTTGCTGTTGGGAGGACGCCGGTTGTCCGGTCTGCTCACCACCGCGGTGCCCCCATTCGACGAACCCCCAGACAAGCAGCGCCAGAAAGAGGCTTGCGGCAAGCACCAGGAAAACCCGAGCGCCCATTCCGGCTTGGCGGGTTTCACGCGCGGAGAAAGTGGTTCGGTCAGCGCCGTGTGTTGCTGTTTTCGGTTCGCCGCGTTCATCCAACTGTTCAGCCATCACATCTCTCCGCTATAGAGCCGCTGCCCAATTCAGGGCTGGCCGATAGGTACCTGTTTCTCACGCCACTCCGGCGCATTGCAGTTCGAACCGGTAACTCCCCTGAAAGTTCCGAACGGCGTCACCGTCGGAGCCTCGCCGGTCATCTGGACTGTACGGTATCTGCCGGGTCACGCCTTGCCATTGGTGCATTGCACGACCAACCGCTGCAACGTGTTGGGCGCGTTCCGAAGCTGCGGTCTTTGCCAGAGCATCGAGACGGAACAAACACGGCATTGGTCGGTTTATCCTTCTGCACAGGCAGGAGGGTCAAGGACATGGACGACAAGGAAGAACGCATTCGCCAGCGCGCCTATGCGATTTGGGAAAGCGAAGGCCGCCCCCAGGGTCACGATCGACGCCATTGGGAAAAGGCAGAAGGCGAATTGGCAGATGGCGATCAACGTCCTCCAAACGAGCCCACAGACGAGAGACGAGAAGAGAGCGAGGTGGGAACGGTCGTCGCGCCTTCGACCGCCCCGCGGGTAAAGGCGGGTCAGCCAAGCAATGAACCATGATTTTCGAGAAGCAGTCCCATGCCAATAGCTGGCATCATGACGAAGGACGTACATGTCGCGAGGCCGGACGACACCGTTTCGATCGGCTTGCAGGACGTCACGAACCCCGGCGGACCACATAGCGAGAGGCCTTAATCATGGCCGATATCCGCGAAAAGCGCGCTTTTTGGCGCTCTCCGGTTTCACTTTCTGTCGCCGAGCAGCGTGTCTGGGCGACAGAGGTGGCCCTGCACGCTCATGCGGGCCAACTGGACAAGGCGGGAGAACCCTATATTCGTCATTGCCAGCGGGTTGCAGAGGCGGTCGAAGGCGACAAGGCCAAAACAGTGGCATTTCTTCATGACATCGTCGAAAAGGCTCCGGACTGGACGCTCGAGAGATTGCTGGTTTCCGGTTTTTCCCCTGACGTTGTGGCGGCTGTCGAAAGCTTGACCCATCGCCCTGAAGAAACCAAAGACGCGTTGGCGATCCGTGCGGCGGCCAATGCGCTTGGAGCCGTCGTCAAGCGAGCCGACCTTCAGGACAATCTCACCCAGGTCGAAAGGCAAGGTGGGGATGTCGCGCAATACAGACGTCGATTGCTTTTGCTCGAAGTCGCCGCCAACAGGGATAAGCGCCTAAGGCGAGATGAGGGAGCGGGCGACTTGCGTCGAGAAGGTCGGTTCGGCCCCAAGCTGGCGCAACGTGACGCGTGTGCCATGACCAGGCGCGACAACGCCGATCGCGTTGCGAAGAAAGGGCTTATCTTTCTTGTTGGCTTGGCTGCGGCTCTCGCAATTGCGTTTGCCTTGGCTTGAACGGTCGTTGTCCGTGTCGCTCAATCCAGCGGAACACCGTTCATGCGGAGGGCAAGTTCGTCGCGGGCGCGGCTCAGTCTGCTTTTGATGGTGCCGACCGCGCAATCACAGATGTCGGCTGCCTCCTTATAGCTCAAACCGTAGCCGGCGACGAGCACCAGAACTTCCCTGTGATCGGGCGCCAACCTGTCAAGCGCGGTGCGCAACTCGCCGTTCAACACGCACCAATCCTGCGGAGCAGGTATCGCAATGGGAAGATCTGCGCAGTTTATGGCGCCGGGTGCTTCGCGTTTGCGCAGCTTGTATTGCGTGCGAAACGCGTTGTGCATGATTGTGAATAGCCACGATTTGAGGTTGGTCCCCGGTTCGAAGCCGTCGATACCACGCAGCGCGCGAAACAGCGTTTCCTGCAGCAAGTCGTCGGCCTCAAATCTCGAACCGCCAAAGGTTCGCGCAAAAGCCCTTAAGGCCGGGATGAGGTCCACCACCTGTGTCTCCAGGGGGCGTGTCTTATCGTCAAGGGTCGGAAATGAAGGCATCTGGGCTGCCTTTCGAGGTTGCCGGACTGCTCTGTTGGTCAATGCTTGGCCGGCATTTAAGTTCCTGGACTTTCCGGGAGGGGGCTCCCAAACAAACCCGCCGAGGCTTGTCTTCTAACCCCCTCGTCGTGGCTTCCTCAGCTTGAAGGCGTCGCACCCGATCAAGCCGGTAAAACCGGACGGTGTGTCTGGCCTACGGCCGCGTTAGCACGTCAGTAACGAGTTGACTGCTCAGCGGGAATTTGCGCGAGAGACGCGGCGAAAAGCAGGGTACCAGCACCATTAGCCGTGAAATGCGCGGCCGGCCGAGGGAGTGCTGCACGTAAAGCGATCTCCCCTGATCGGTTCGCTTGCGCGTATGTGCAAAGGGCCGGTCGGGCGCGGCACATTATAGGAAGGGTCTTCCTCCGGTAACGGCAATCGTTGCGCCGGATACATAACTCGACATCGGATCGGCAAGCATCACGTAGGCCGTTGCCAATTCCACGGGCTGCCCGGGACGGCCGATCGGGGTTTGCTTGCCAAACGAGCGCACTGATTCTGGCGGTAGTGTCGAGGGTATCAACGGCGTCCAGATCGGACCAGGCGCGACTGCATTCACGCGAATACCGCGGTGTCGACGATTTTTCGGCAATGAGCGCTTTTTGAGATGTCGCCATCGACCAGAACGGCGCGCCGCCCGGCGGCTTCAACCAATGCCTTGGTAGAAACCGCGTCTTCGTGTTCATCGAGATAGGAGATCAGGACATCGGCTCCCCTCGCGCGCATAGGCGAGCGCAACAGTGCGTCCGATGCCACTGTCGGCACCGGTGATGATTGCCCGCTTGTTTGCCAGCCGGCCTGACCCCCGGTAGCTGTCCTCGCCGTGATCAGGACGCGGATCCATCGCATCGGTCTGCCCTGGCGGCTCCTGCTCGACCTTTCTACCCACCAAATTCGCCAATTTGCCTCCGGACTTCGCAATCCCAATGGTCTGTCCTTCCAGCCCGATAGCGGACAGCTTTGGGTCGTCGTCAACGAGCGCGACGAGATCGGACCAGACCTCGTTCCCGACTACATGACGTCGGTCATGGAGGACGCCTTCTATGGCTGGCCATACAGCTGGTACGGTCAGCATGTCGATGAGCGGGTGGAGCCGCAGAACCCTGAGCTGGTGGCGGTTGCCGTCAAGCCGGACTATGCGCTTGGCCCCCATACTGCATCGCTCGGCCTCACTTTCAACACCGGGGATCTGTTCGGCGCCGAGATGAAGAACGGCGCCTTCGTCGGCCAGCACGGTTCCTGGAACCGGATACCGCTAAGCGGCTACAAGGTCATCTTCGTACCGTTTACCGATGGGAAACCGTCCGGCCCGCCGCGCGATATTCTGACGGGATTTCTGACCGGCGACGGCAAGGCGCTCGGCCGGCCGGTTGGCGTTGCCATGGCGCGCGATGGCGCGTTGCTCGTCGCCGACGACGTCGGCAACAGGGTGTGGCGGGTTGCGCCAGCGCACGATTAGACGTTGGCGCGATCCGCCGGGATTACCGGCCGGCCCTTAAGCGGTTTCGGTCGATCGAATGCATCGACTTGCAACTGGCCAGCCGGATATGCGCTAACCATGGACCCGTTCGAGAAAGTCACGGATAAGTGCCGCTGCCTGATCAAGATGGGTTTCCAGCAACCAATGCCCGCCACCCAGAAGGTGAAGTTCCGCATCCGGCAGATCGCGAAGATAGGCCCGCGCGGATTTCTCCGGCATGTAGTGGTCCTTGGGTCCCCAAACGATGAGCGCAGGGGGCTGATGGTCCGCGAGATATCTTCGGTGTTGCGGGAACCATGACCGGTTCTCCTTCAAACCCGCGATTAGATTGACGGCGATTTCCTTCCGCTTTGGCGTCATGAGCGACCAATGCAGTTTCCATAGGTCTGGTGGAATGGTCTCTGCGAGATCGGGCTCCAGGTCGTTCAGGAACTCTTCTCGAAATGTCTCCTCGCGTACCGTTTCGGCCAACGCGCTCTTCATTTCCGGCAAAGGAAGCGTCCAGGTCGTTTCGATGTCTGCATATTTGGGTCCCAAGGCATCTTCATAGGGAATGTCGCCGTTCTGGATGATGAGCCCGACCACGGACGCAGGCCTTTCTATGGCGAGCCGAATTCCGATCGGTGAACCGAAGTCATGCAGGTAAAGAACGAAACGATCGATCTTGAGGGCATCTATGAAGCTGCTCAGAAATGCCGCGTAGCCGTCGAAGCTGTAGTCGAAATCATCCGGCGTATCGCTGTAACCCGCGCCAGGAAAATCCGGAGCGATCAGATGCCAACGGTCGCAAAGCCGTGGCATCAGATTGCGAAACTCATAGGACGAGCACGGATATCCGTGTGGGAGCAGGACGACTGGAGCACCTTGCCGTCCGGCGTCGCGATAGAAGACTTCGATGCCGGCGATCGTGATGCGCCGATGTCGAACCAGCGTGTTCATAGCAAATCCTCCGCGCGATGAGACGCTTGTAAACGGACGAGATCGGCCGATCAGTCATGCGCCAAGCCGTTCGCCATCGGTGATAACCGGTACTATCGCCGGTTGTTCCACCCAGATGGGTAGCCGGCAAAGGCGCCGGCTCTCGAAAGAAGGCTCCTCGGGGACTGCTCTACGTCGTGAAACGAACGACCGATCTTCCTCGGTGTTGCTTTCTCGTCCTTGCTCATTCGCTCGATATACGGTGAAGGTCTTTGATCGTGGCTCAGGCTCAGATGGAATCGATATCATGACGCAGGACGTCGAATTTTCGCGGCTTCTGGAGGGCGACGCGGGGGCCGTGCAGGCGTGGTTGGCTGAATGGCTGACCGAGCATGTCAGCGGCTGGTGTGGCGCCTATGGCCTGGATTGGGCAGCAAGCGGCGTCAATGCGCATATAGAGCGCCATCAATTGGTAGAGCGCGAATGGGCGGAAATCACAGCTGCTGCAGTGGACCAGGATTGTTTTGTCCGCGTGGCCAAGATCAGGCAGACGCCCGTCGGGGTCGTTTATGCCGAAAAGCGTATGGACCGCTATCTCGCGCTTAAGACCGGTGTTTTATCCTGGATCTACATCGAACCGGCATTTCGCAGACGCGGCATCGCCCGAGGCCTCCTCAACGAAGCGCACAAATGGTTTGTCAAAGAGCAGGTGCCGGTCTCGGAGGTTTTCGTAACCGGTAGCAACAGAGCTGCAATCGCCGCCTATCAAGGCGGCGGCTATCGCATCCTCGATCACCGCCTCCTTGCGGTGATGCGCGAAGACGAACGTTCCGTCGGGCGCTAGGCGCGCGCGAGGAGTTCAGATTTCCCGGGCACTTTGCTCAAGCCGTTCAAGCAAGCGACCTTATAGCGCACAGGACCGCCAACAACAGCCACGCCTACCGCGTCCTGTCGCTCGCCAGATCGTCCGGCTTAAGCTCATAGACGGCCCCGACTGCAGAGCGGGGCTGGCAGTTACCCACACACGGGATCGCTCGCGGCGACGGCTTTGCGCCCGCCTCCTGCCTCGGTACCGACCTTCCCCTTCCGCGGACTTCAACCGCGAAGAACGGTATCGTCTCTTGGGCAGAGTGAAAGCGGCAACTTTTCTTGTTTCGCGCAACGAAAGAGAACGCCATTCCTATAATCTATAAAAAATATGTATTTAATAATTTTCTATCGTAAATGGCGATGAAAGCTCCGAACCATGTCCTATCTGCTTAGCCTTCTCGACAAGAGCCCCGTCGATCCGGGGAGGACGCCAACGGAGGCCCTTCACGCGACCGCACAGCTCGCCGCGAAGGCGGAGGAATGGCGCTATCATCGCTTCTGGGTCGCAGAACACCACAACATTCAGGGGCTAGCGAGTTCGGCGCCGGAAACCCTGATCGCCTATCTGCTGGCGAAAACGTCGAAGATCCGCATCGGATCCGGCGGCGTCATGCTGCAGCACTACAGCGCCTACAAGGTGGCCGAGAGCTTCAATCTTCTCGCCAGCCTCGCGCCATCGCGCGTCGACCTCGGCGTCGGCAAGGCGCCGGGCGGATTTCCGCTTTCGACCAGGGCGCTGCAGGCGGGGATAGATCCCGCGCTCCGACCGAATTTCGCCGAGCAGCTGGCGGATCTCAATCGTTATCTGTTGCCGCAGGAGGCACAACGCTCCGACCTGCTTGCCACACCGCTGCCGCCTGTCGCGCCGGAACGCTTCCTGCTTGGAGCAAGCGTCGAGAGCGCCGTCCTTGCCGCCGAAAAGGGCTGGAAGCTGGTTTTCGCCGGCCATCTCAACGGCGATCCCGACAATCTGCAAAAGACGTTCGATGCCTATGAGCGGGCGACTGGCGGTGAGCGACCGCTGCTCGCGCTCGCGGCCTTCGCCGCCGACAGCGAGGAACGGGCGCGCCAGCGCGTCGCCGACCTGAAGATTTTCAAGGTGTTCTTCGGCAATGGCCAGAGCGTCAATGTCGGCAGCGAGGAGCAGGCGGCCGACTATGCCCGCCAGGCCGGCTTTAGCGATTACCGCATCGAGGAAAAGACACCGAGCGTGCTCACCGGCACGCCGCGGCAGGTGCGCCAGGAACTCGACGCGCTGCACCGCCGCTACGGGGTCGAGGAATTCGTCATTGAAACGCCCGCGGTCGGCGCCGCCGAGCGCCTCGCCTCGATCGAGCTTATCGCACGCGAGCGGCTGTCGCTCGCCGCCTGATCACTCCGGGAAGGATTTGTCATGAGCAAGAAGAACGTCACTTTCGGCATCATGCTGCAGGGACCGGGCGGACACATGAACGCCTGGAAACATCCAAGCGGACCCGCTGACGCCAGTGTCAATTTCGACTTCTTCGTCGAGACGGCGCGCAAGGCGGAAGCCGCTGGCATCGCCTTCGCCTTCGTCGCCGATGGCCTCTACATCAACGAGCAGTCGATCCCGCATTTCCTCAACCGCTTCGAGCCGCTGACGATCCTGTCGGCGCTTGCCGCCTCGACCTCGAAGATCGGCCTCGTTGGCACGGTCTCGACCTCCTACAGTGACCCGTTCACGGTCGCCCGCCAGTTCGCCTCGCTCGATCTGATCAGCGGCGGCCGCGCCGGCTGGAACGCGGTAACCTCGCCGCTCGAAGGGTCGGGACGAAACTACGGGCGCGAGCATCCGGAACACGAGCTTCGCTACGAGATCGCCGACGAATATCTCGATGCCATCAAGGGGCTCTGGGACAGCTGGGACGACGACGCCTTCGTGCGCGACCGGGCAACCGGCGTCTATGCCGACAAGACGAAGTTGCGCCGGCTCAACCACAAGGGACGGTTCTTCCGGATTGAAGGGCCGCTCAACATCGAGCGTTCGCGGCAGGGGCAACCGGTCGTCTTCCAGGCGGGCGCCTCCGATTCCGGCGTCCGGCTTGCCGGCAAGCACGCCGACGCGGTGTTCACCAATGGCGGACCGATCGAAGACGCCAAGGTCTTCTACAAGCAGGTCAAACAGAGTGCGGTGGCGCAGGGGCGCCGTTCCGCCGAGATCGGCATCTTTCCCGGCATCGGCCCGATCGTCGGGGCGACGGCAGAGGAAGCCGAGGCGAAGTACAGGGCCATCCGCGATCTGGTGACGATCGAGGAAGCGCTGCTCTATCTCGGCCGCTTCTTCGACCATCACGATTTCAGCGCCTACGAGTTGGACGCGCCGTTCCCTGACATCGGCGATATCGGCAAGAACAGTTTTCGCGCGACAACCGACCGCATCAAGAAGACGGCGCGCGAGACCGGCGCCAGCCTGCGCGAGATCGCGCTCGACGTTGCAACGCCGAAAACCGCCTTCATCGGCACGGCCGAACATATCGCCGACGAGATCATCCGCTGGATCGAGGAGGATGCCGCCGACGGATTCATCCTCGGCTTCCCGGTGATTGCCGAAGGGCTCGCCGATTTCGCCGCGCATGTGCTGCCGATCCTCGAAGGCAAGGGCTCCTTCAAGCGCGACCTTGAAGGAGAGACGCTGCGCGATCACCTGGGGCTCCCCTACCGCGAGAGCCGTTATGCGACGCCGGCGGTGGAAAGCGAGCGGGGAAGGGCCGTCGGGGCCTGATTGGCTTTGGCGGAGGTACCCCCCATGAACCTCATCCTCACCGACACACAAAGATCCGCCACGGTCGAGCGTGGCCTTGCCACCTTCCTCGACGAGATCGTCGCCATCCGCCGCGACCTGCACCAGCATCCCGAGCTTGCCTTTCAGGAGAAGCGTACGAGTGGCCTTGTCGCCGACCTGCTGGCCTCCTGGGGCTATGACATCAGTCGGGGCATCGCCGGGACCGGGATCGTTGCCACGCTCCGACGCGGGCAGGGCGAAAAGGCGATCGGCCTTCGCGCGGACATGGACGCGCTGCCGATTGAGGAAGCGACCGGGCTTGCCTATGCCAGCCGCCACAAGGACGTGATGCATGCCTGCGGCCATGACGGCCATACGGCGATCCTGCTCGCCGCCGCCAGGTTTCTGGCTTCGGAGGGGCGTTTCGACGGCACGCTGCGACTGATCTTCCAGCCGGCCGAAGAGATTGGCGCCGGGGCGCGCAAGATGCTGTCGGAGGGGCTGTTCGAGCGCTTCCCAGTCGATGCGATCTTTGGCCTGCACAACTGGCCGGGTGTGCCCGCCGGCCGTTTCGGCTTCGTCGAGGGCCCGGCCATGGCGTCCGTCGACCAGGCCAATATCACGGTCGTCGGCAAGGGCGGCCATGGCGCCGAGCCGCACCTGACCGTCGACCCAGTGCTGGCGACAGCATCGCTGATTACCGCGCTTCAGAGCCTCGTTTCGCGCAATGTCGACCCGCAGCATATGGCTGTCGTCACCGTCGGCTCCATCCACGGCGGCCAGGCGTCGAACGTCATCCCCGAAAGCGTCTCGTTGAAACTGACCCTGCGGGCCTTCAATGACGACGTCCGCCGCCTGCTTGGCGAGCGTGTCCAGGCGCTGGCGCGGGCGCAGGCGGAGAGTTTCGGAGCGAGGGCGGACGTCGACTACCGGCTTGGCTTCCCGGCGCTGGTTAACCACGCGGGCGCCGACGGCGTATCGGTGACTTCCGTTTCATTTGGCGGCACGGCGGGCCTGGTCGGTGGTTCGACGGCGGGTCAGTACGGCACGTTGGTGCTCAACGCCGACGGCAGCTACACCTATACGCTCAACAACGCGACTGCCGGTGTGCAGAGCCTTGCCGCTGGCCAGATGGTGACGGATACGTTCACCTACGAGATCACCGATGGAGACGGTGACAAATCGTCGACGACGGTGACGATTACGGTCACCGGCACCAACGACGCACCACTCGTCACCTCGGGTGTGCAGAGCGGTGCGGTGACGGAGATCGCCGACAAGGCGACGGGTGAGAACACGGCTACGCACACGCAGGGCGGTGTGGTTGGCTTTAGCGATGTCGATACGCTCGACACGCATACGGCGAGCTTCAAGGCGAACGGCAACGGCTATCTCGGCACCTTCTCGCTCGACCCGC
>NZ_JBNDIG010000014.1:0-117164 GCF_050434285.1 Ensifer sp. KUDG1 | reverse complement strand
ACAGACGTCAACAGCAACCTTCAAAAAAACTTCAAAAATCGACAACTCACTGAATTTACACAATAATTCCAGCTGTTGATAAACTAGGTCGATTTAATGCGTCGGAAAACCAGCGAATCTGCAGCGCGAATCTTTGACCAGGCGGTCAAAAACTTGACGACCATTTTATGTGGCCAAAAACGCCCTCAGAACACCCTTGTCTATATATAGACGACATGGGTCTCTCGGCCGTCAGATATTGATATTTGCAACAATGAAGCACCATGCGAAGCGCGCTCACGGATACGCCTGCTTGCCCTTGGGCCGACTATTGCCGTACTTGCGAACTGTCCGCCCTGGCCGACATGACAATCGATGCGGCGGGCAGACCGACAACATGGTGATGCATGAGCCGACGGATGCGCCGAGCGTAGGCAGCGCCATCATCTCTCTATAGGGCGGAGAACCAGACGTGACAACACAGCTTCCTGCGCTTCCGGTTCGCGAGGTGCTGCCCGCACTGGCACATGCGCTGACCGCAGGCCCCTCCGTGGTGCTTTCCGCCCCACCCGGCGCCGGCAAGACGACGCTCGTTCCGCTCTTCCTCTTGGATCAGAACTGGGCAAAGGGCGGAAAGATCATTCTACTCGAGCCGCGCCGGCTGGCAGCGCGCGCAGCCGCAGGCCGCATGGCCGAGCTACTCGGAGAGAAAGTCGGCGAAACCGTCGGCTATCGCATGCGTCTCGACAACCGCGTCTCGGGCAAGACACGCATAGAAGTGGTGACCGAGGGCGTGTTTGCCCGCATGATCCTCGACGACCCCGAACTCAAAGGCGTCGCAGCCGTGCTGTTCGACGAATTCCACGAACGCTCGCTCGATGCGGATTTCGGGCTGGCGCTGGCGCTCGACGTACAGGCGGCGCTGCGCGACGACCTGAAGATCATCGTCATGTCGGCAACGCTCGATGTCGAGCGGGTCTCGGGCCTGCTTGGCGGCGCGCCCGTCATCGAGAGCCAGGGCCGCAGCTATCCGATCGACGTCCGCTACCAGGATCGCGGCGGCGACAGCGTCGAGGATACGATGCTGCGGGCCATTGCCGAGGCGCATCGCACGGAAGACGGCTCGGTCCTCGCCTTTTTGCCGGGCCAGGCCGAAATCACCCGCGTCGCCACGCGATTGCAGGACCGCTTCGATAACAATACGGCGATCGTACCGCTCTACGGCAACCTGACCCAGAAGGAACAGGATGCGGCGATCCGGCCGGCGCCATCAGGCACCCGCAAGATCGTGCTTGCCACCTCAATCGCCGAGACCTCGATCACCATCGACGGCGTGCGCATCGTCATCGACAGCGGCCTGCAGCGCCTTCCGGTCTTTGAAGCCGCGACCGGGATCACCCGGCTGGAGACGGTGCGCGTGTCACGTGCGTCTGCCGACCAGCGCGCCGGCCGCGCCGGGCGAACCGAACCTGGCATTGCCATCCGCCTCTGGCACAGCGGCCAGACCGCGGCGCTCGCTGCCTTCACGCCGCCGCAGATCCTGGCCAGCGACCTCTCTGGCCTGCTGCTCGACTGCGCCCATTGGGGTGTCAGCGATCCCACCACTCTTGCCTTCATCGATCCGCCGCCGGAAACGACGCTTGCCGAGGCCAAGAAACTGCTGAACAGCCTCGGCGCCCTTGACGAGACCGGCGCGCTGACGCCAGCCGGCCGCAAGATCCGCGATCTCGCCCTGCCGCCGCGGCTTGCGGCCATGGCGGTTGCTGCCGCCGAAGAGGGCCAGGCGGAAGCGGCCTGTCTGCTGGCGGTTATGCTCACCGAACAGGGCCTCGGCGGCAACAGCATCGATCTTGAGGATCGGCTGCGCCGCTTCCGGCAGGAACGTGGCGACCGCGCCGAGGCCTCGCGCAATCTGGCGCGGCGCATGGCGGCCGAGTTGAAGGGCGCTCCGAAATCGAACGAACCGATCCAGCCGGGTGCGCTGCTGATGCACGCCTTCCCCGACCGCATCGCACTACAGCGCGGTGGCCGCGGCCGGTTCGTCATGGCAAACGGGCGGGGTGCGGAAATTCCGGAGACGGAGCGGCTGGCAGCGACTTCCATGCTGGTCATCGCCGACCTGACCGGCCGGGCCGGTGGGCAGCGCGTGCTGGCGGCGGCAGAGCTGACACGCGCCGAGGTCGAGGCGCATATGCCCGAGGCAATTAAGCGCGAAGACCAGAGCTTTTTCGACAAGGCCAGCCGGCAGGTGCGGGCACGGCGGGTGACGCGGCTCGGCGCCATCATCTTCGAGGAAGCGCCGCTCGCACGACCGACCGGCTCGTCGGCGACGCGCGCGCTCGCCGACGGCGTGCGCCAACTCGGGCTCGCCGTTCTCCCCTTCTCCAAGGAGGCGATGCAGATGCGAGACCGCATCGGCTTCCTCAATCGTTCGATCGGCGACCCGTGGCCGGATGTTTCGGATCAAGCGCTGCTCGACCGTCTCGACGATTGGTTCGTGCCTTTCCAGCACGGCGTGACCGCGATTGCCGACATCAAGGCATCCAATCTCTCCGACGGTCTGCTTTCCCTCATCCCGCATGAGCGGCAGCGCGAACTCGGCAGGCTGGCGCCGACGCATTTCGAAGCGCCGACCGGGCAGCGGCACCCGATCCACTACGACGGCGACGAGCCGATGCTGTCGATCCGGGTACAGGAACTCTTCGGCCTGAAGACCCATCCGGCGATCGGCGACGGGCGGCTGCCGCTGCTGCTCGAACTGATCTCGCCCGGCCATCGGCCGATCCAGACGACGCGGGACCTGCCCGGATTCTGGGCGGGCTCCTGGCGCGACGTGCGCGCCGACATGCGCGGGCGCTATCCGAAGCACCCCTGGCCCGAGGATCCGGCCAACGCGGCGCCGACGACACGGGCAAAGCCCCGTGGTACATGAGACGAAAGCATCGATAATTGGAATGCAGGCACGAATGACCACTGTTGCGCTCGAACACAACAACGACCAGACCAGCAACCGCAGCCTGCGACTGCAGACGCTCGTCCGGCTGCGCTGGCTCGCCGTCGGTGGCCAGTCGATCGCCGTTCTCATCACCGCCTTCTGGCTGCAGTTTCCGCTGCCCTTGATTTCCTGCCTGGTGCTGATCGCCAGCCTGGCGCTTGTCAACACCTATGTGACGCTGCGCTATCCGCCAACGCACCGGCTGCAGCCGCCCGCAGCCTTCGCGCTTCTCGGCCTCGATCTCGCGCAGATCACCGGGCTGCTGTTCATTACCGGCGGGCTCACCAATCCCTTCGCACCGCTGCTCTGCGTACCGGTCATCATTTCCTCGGCGTCGCAGCCGAAATCGCACAGCATCATCCTCGCCGGTTTTGCGGTGATCGCCATCACCGCGCTCGCCTTCTCGCCCTTCCCCCTGCCCTGGTATCCGGGCACGGTTCTCCTGATGCCACGGGTGCTGACCGCCGGCATCTGGTTTGCGATCGTCTCGATGACCGCCTTTGCCGCCTTCTATACCTACCGCGTGTCGCTGGAAGCGAGTGAGCTATCGGAGGCGCTGACGGCGACCGAACTGGTGCTTCAGCGGGAAAAACACCTGTCGCAGCTCGACGGGCTGGCGGCTGCCGCCGCCCATGAGCTCGGTACGCCGCTTGCGACCATCAGCGTGGTTGCCAAGGAGATGGAACGCGAACTCGGCAACGATCCGCGCTTCGGCGAGGATGTGCATCTGCTGCGCAGCCAGAGCGAACGCTGCCGCGATATCCTGAAGCGGCTGACGACGCTGTCCTCCGAGAGCGAGGAGCACATGCGGCTGTTGCCGCTGTCGTCGCTGATCGAAGAGGTGATGGCGCCGCATCGCGAGTTCGGCATCCACATCGAGCTCATCGAAAAGGGCGATCGTGCAACCGAGCCGGTCGGCAACCGCAACGCCGGCATACTCTATGGTCTCGGCAACCTACTCGAAAATGCGGTCGACTACGCCAAGAAGCAGGTGACCGTTACGGTCGAGCACACGACGGATCGGGTGCGCGTCACGATCGCCGACGACGGCGACGGCTTTGCACCTGATATCCTGCAGCGGATCGGCGAGCCCTATGTGACGCGCCGACAGAAGGATGACAGCGCCGGCGGCCTTGGGCTCGGGCTCTTCATCGCCAAGACGCTGCTCGAACGCTCGGGCGCGCGCCTGCGCTTCGAGAACGGCGGGCCGGACAGGCCTGGCGCCCGGGTCAGCGTCGAATGGCCGCGCGCCCTGATGGATACGAAACTGGCGAAATGACATTTCGCAGTTTATTGAACGACAGCAGAAGAAACCTATAATCTCGGCGAAAGCGTTCTGTTTTCGCTCAAGGATTGCGAGAATGACCGACAAATCGACAGCTTCGCCCAGCACCACCGCACAGGACGCCGAACTGATCGGGCCGGACCGCACCCTGTTGCTCGTCGATGACGATGCGCCCTTTCTCAGGCGGTTGGCCCGCGCCATGGAAGCCCGTGGCTTTTCCGTCGACATCGCCGAATCGGTCGCGGAAGGCATTGCCAAGGCCAAGGGCAACCCGCCGAAATACGCGGTGATCGACCTCAGGCTCGGCGATGGCAGCGGCCTCGACGTGATCGAAGCGATCCGCGGACGGCGCGACGACACGCGCATGATCATGCTGACCGGCTACGGCAACATCGCCACCGCGGTGAACGCGGTGAAGCTCGGCGCGGTCGACTATCTCGCCAAGCCTGCCGATGCCGACGACATCTTTGCCGCACTCGTGCAGCGCCAGGGCGAGCGCGTCGAGCCGCCGGAAAACCCCATGTCGGCCGATCGCGTGCGGTGGGAACATATTCAGCGCGTCTATGAAATGTGCGAGCGCAACGTCTCGGAAACGGCACGCCGGCTCAACATGCACCGCCGCACGCTTCAGCGCATCCTCGCCAAGCGCGCGCCGAAGTAAGCAATCAGTCTCCACGATCGGCGCAAAACGGCTGCTCCGGTCGTATCCTCTCCAGGATCAGTCGCGACCGCCGGAGAGGATGTCGCCGATCGAATCGCCGAGTTCACCGTTGCGCTCGGCCGCCCATTCGGCGAGCATCAAGCGCTGCGCCGCCGTGCGGGCAAAGAGTTGCAGCACTGACTTGCGTGTCGCCGGCGGCAGTTTGTGTTCGGGTGCTTCGCGCACGATGTGCCCCTCATAACCGTCAGACAACAGCAGGCCGCACTCCTGCGGGAAGATATCGAGCGGCACGCCGGCATGGGTGGCGAAGAACAGCCGGTCGCAATGCTGGCGATAGTCCGGCCATTTGCGGTCGACGCGAAAGTCCTCGATCGATGTCTTGATCTCGACGATCCAGATCTCGCCCTTGACCGACAAGGAGATCAGATCCGCACGCCGCCCGCTCGCCAAGGTCAGTTCCGGAAGGACGGAATGGCGCAGCTCGGCGAACAGCCGCTGCACGCCGCGACGCACCATCATCGCGCGATTCGACTGGCGACCGTCGATCAAGGGGTTGTCGCCATGGATAGAGAGGATCGTCATGCGTCCGGTGTCCCTTTGGGCCGGTCATTTTGTTGCAAAAAAACAAGGGTCATGGAATTTGCACTTTTCAGCCAAAATGTGGCCGCGCAATCTCTTGCATAGCACAAACTAATCGAAAATAACCGTAGTCACTGTTGGTCGCGGCGACCCAGTTTTTACTTCGCTTCTTTTTAAGAGACTCCCATGCGCTTCCGCAATGCCTTCCTCTTGTGCAGCCTCGCGGCGACACTCGCCGTTGCCGGCTGCTCGACGACCTCGTCCAAGCCCGAAACGGCTGCGACCGAACCCGCGCCCGCAACGGTACAGGTTGCTACGAATCAGATCTTTAACGGCGATTATGGCGCAGTTGAGGATCACGGTTACGCGCTGCCGGCCATCCCGATCAGCAAGGTCGATACCCGTTTCCATCGCCAGATCGTCGACTACGCCACCAGCGAGCGCCCCGGAACGATCGTCGTCAACACGCCGAATCGTTTCCTCTATTACGTGTTGCCCGGCGGCAAGGCCGTTCGTTACGGCATCGGCGTCGGCAAGGCCGGTTTTGCGTGGGAAGGCGAAGCCTATATCGCCTGGAAGCAGGAATGGCCGATGTGGCACCCGCCGAAGGAAATGGCGGAGCGCAAGCCTGAAGTCGCCAAGTATGTCGAAGAAGGCATGGGCCCCGGCCTGAAGAATCCGCTCGGCGCCCGCGCGCTCTACCTCTTCAACGACCAGGGCAAGGACACGCTGTTCCGCCTGCACGGCACGCCGGAATGGTCGTCGATCGGTACTGCCGCTTCGTCCGGCTGCATCCGCCTGATCAACCAGGACATCATCGACCTCTATTCGCGCGTTCGCCCGGGCAAGAGCGCCCGCGTCGTCGTTCAGCAGTAAACAAGACTGATCGACTGAAATCGAAAGGCCGCCGATCATCTCGGCGGCCCTTTTTCTTTTTCGGTGTCTGCGTCTATCGACGCAAGGGCGGCCGGCCAGCCAGGTTCGGCCGGCCTTCCCAGAAGTTGCTTAGGCGGCGCTCAGCGCCTTCAGCTCCAGCCGGCGACGGTGCAGGACCGGCTCGGTGTAGCCGTTCGGCTGTTCGCGGCCCTTGAGGACGAGTTCGACGGCGGCCTGGAAGGCGATCGAACCGTCGAAGTTGCCGGCCATCGCGACATAGAGCGGATCGTCGGCGTTCTGGCCGTCGACGACGGCCGCCATGCGCTTCATCGTCTCGACGACCTGGGCCTCGGTGACGACGCCGTGGTGCAGCCAGTTGGCCATGTGCTGGGCGGAAATGCGCAGCGTCGCGCGGTCTTCCATCAGGCCGACATTGTTGATGTCGGGAACCTTCGAGCAGCCGACGCCCTGGTCGACCCAGCGAACGACGTAGCCGAGGATGCCCTGCGCGTTGTTGTCGAGCTCGCGCTGGATTTCCTCCGGCGTCCAGTTCGGACGGACGGCGACCGGCACCGACAGGATATCGGAGAGCTTGGCGCGGGCGCGGCTCTTCAGGCTCGCCTGGACCTCTGCGACATTGACGCGATGGTAGTGCGTGGCATGCAGGGTGGCTGCCGTCGGCGACGGAACCCAGGCGGTGTTGGCGCCGGCCTTCGGGTGGGCGATCTTCTGTTCCAGCATCGCTGCCATCAGGTCTGGCATCGCCCACATGCCCTTGCCGATCTGGGCGTGGCCGGACAGGCCGCATTCAAGCCCGATGTCGACGTTCCAGTTTTCGTAGGCGCCGATCCAGGCCGCCTGCTTCATGTCGCCCTTGCGGATCATCGGCCCCGCTTCCATCGAGGTGTGCATTTCGTCGCCGGTGCGATCGAGGAAGCCGGTGTTGATGAAGACGACGCGCTCGCGGGCAGCGCGGATGCATTCCTTGAGGTTGACCGTGGTGCGGCGCTCCTCGTCCATGATACCCATCTTCATGGTATTGGCGGGCATGCCGAGTGCCTTTTCGACACGGCCGAAAATCTCGCTGGCGAAGGCGACTTCCTCGGGGCCATGCATCTTCGGCTTGACGACATACATGGACCCCTCGCGGGAGTTCATGCGGCGACCCCCGTTGCCGACATCGTGCAGGGCAATCAGCGCGGTGACCATGGCATCCATGATGCCTTCGGGCACTTCATTGCCGTCCCGATCAAGGATAGCCGGATTCGTCATGAGGTGGCCGACATTGCGAACCAGCATCAGCGAGCGCCCCGGCAGAGACAAAGTGCCGCCGGCGGTGGCTGTGTAGATGCGATCGGGATTGAGGCGGCGGGTGAAGGTCTTGCCGCCCTTGGCGACTTCTTCTTCGAGGTCGCCCTTCATCAGGCCGAGCCAGTTGCGGTAGACGACGACCTTGTCTTCGGCGTCGACGGCCGCGACCGAATCTTCGCAGTCCATGATCGTGGTGATCGCCGATTCGAGGACGACGTCGGCGATGCCGGCCGGATCTTCCTTGCCGATCGGCGTGGACGCGTCGAGGACGACGATCGCATGCAGATTGTTGTGCCGAAGAACGATCTCGAAGCGCCCGCCTTCCGAACCACTGTGGCCGACGAACTGGGCAGGGTTGCGAAGCGTCGTGCTCGAACCGTCCTTGAGGCCGACCGTCAGCGCATTGTCGGCGACCTTGAGCGACGTGACCGCGGCCCAGTTGCCCTTTGCCAGCGGCGCGCTGGCGTCGAGGAAGTCGCGGGCCCAGGCAATGACCTTGGCGCCGCGCTTCGGATTGTAGCCGCGGCCCTTTTCGGCGCCATCGGCGTCCGAGATCGCATCCGTGCCGTAGAGCGCGTCATAGAGCGAACCCCAGCGCGCATTGGCGGCGTTGAGCGCATAGCGCGCATTCATGACGGGAACGACGAGCTGCGGGCCGGCGATGGTCGCAATTTCCGGATCGACATCAGCGGTCGAAACGCTGAACGCGCCACCCTCGGGCAGCAGGTAGCCGATATCGCGCAGGAAGGCCTGATAGGTCTCCATGTCGCTCGGCGCGCCGTTCTGCTTGTACCAGGCGTCGAGCTTGGCCTGCAGGTCGTCGCGCTTGGCGAGCAGAGCCCGGTTCTTCGGGGCCAGGTCGTGCACGAGGGCGGAAAGCTGCTCGAAGAAATGTTCGGCCTCGACGCCGGTTCCCGGCATCGCTTCTTCCACCAGGAAGCGATGGAGGTCCGCATCAATCTTCAATCCATACGTCTCAATGCGGTCCATCTGCCAACTCCTTGAAATAGACGTAAGGAGCGCCACCGATCCGACCGGATGCGATGAAAACGCCCCAACATGTTGATCTTGCGCCTGAAGCGGGTCGCGGACCAGCCCATGCGCAATACGCGCGTGAAACGGCCGCAGTTTCTCATCAATTCATTCCCTGTCAATTCTGCAAGGATGCGAAGAATTGTTTCCGAAATGGAAAAGATCAGCCGTGGGCGATGCGCGGACGACCGCTGGCGGACGCAATGAACCGGGCCTCGACAAGCTTACGGCTGCCCTCGACCTCCGGCGCATCGATTTCCTCGCGCAGCAACGCAGCGGGATCATCGGCACCATTGGTGCGTGCCGTTTCCAGTGCCGTCGTCTCGGCCCGCCGGCGTGCGGCATCAAACGCCTTTTCCTGATCGAGAAAACGTTCGCTGGTCCCGGCGCCGTTGACGATGAAGATCCCCTCCTCCGGCATCGTCACGAAAACAGTGACGGTGGCGCTCACCTGGCCGACCACGGCGCCGACGGCATTGGCGACGCCGGCCTCCTCGGGAATGGCGGCTTCGGTTCCGAGCATATCGGCGATAGCCGGGTAATAAACCGGCGCCGAAGCACCAAGGCCGACGAGTGGGCGGTCAAGACCGAGCGAGAACCGCACGATGCCCGGCGTCCGGGTCAGCGCACGATCGACGGCCTGAGACACGGCGGGATCGATCGCACCGGCGCCATCTTCGCCAAGGCAGGCCTGCAGGATGACTTCGGAGGATTGTCGCGTCAGGCGGTCGACGATCATCTGCGCCATCGCCTCCGGAGAAGAAGCAATCGGCTGGCCAGAGCCGTCGCGGGTGCGGGCGGCAAGCTGAATGCCGAGTTCGGCCGCTTCGAGGTTCCATTGCGACTGCCGGCCGAGCACATGCATGGCGTCGGACGGCGTGAGACCACAGATATGGACAAGCCCGCGGGCCACCAGGCGATCGAGCGTCGCCTTTTGCGGCGTCGAGACCAACAGCGTTTCCAGCGACACGGGGACGCTATCGATGCGCTCGTAGAGCGCCTGCTCCTGTGGCTGCAGGCCGCTTGCAAGATGGTCCGGTAGGCCGGTGCGAACGGCAAAGCGTCCGTTATTGCGTCCGGTGTGCTGGGCGCGCATCTGTCTTTCAAGAACGGAGATGACCGCATCGCCGTGGAGCGCTGCGGCAAGGCTGAGCGGCATCAGCCGGCGCGGGCCGAGGTCGATCTTCGCCTTGAGGCCGCGATCATTGATGCGCACTTCCGAATCACCGCCGAGACCATAGGTCCGCATCGCCACCGCCTCGACCATGGTGCGAAAGCCGCCGACGACGGCCCCTTCGGCGTCGAGCCGCGGACGGCCGCCATCGAGAACAGCGACGTCGGTCGTCGTGCCGCCGATGTCGGAGACCACGGCATTGTCGAGGCCGGTCAGATGCCTTGCGCCGACGAGGCTCGCCGCCGGGCCGGAAAGAATGGTTTCAATCGGGCGCAGTCGAGCCTCCTCGGCCGAGATCAGCGCACCGTCACCGCGCACCACCATCATGGGCACGTCGATGCCGCGCGCCTTGAGGAACCCTTCGCAGGCCCCGATCAGCCGGTCGATCATCGAGACGAGGCGGGCGTTGAGCAGCGTCGTCAGGGCTCGGCGCGGCCCGCCGAGCTTCGAGGACAGTTCGTGGCTGCAGGTGACCGGCAAGTGCGAGACCTCGCGAATGCGATCGCGCACGCGCTTTTCATGATCCGGATTGCGCACAGCGAAATAGCCGGCAACAGCGAAGGAGGAGACCTGACCAGCAAGCGTTGGCAGGACGGCATCGAGCTCGCTCATGTCCAGCGGGGTCTCACCGCCATGCACATTGTGCCCGCCCGGCAGGAAGATCACCGGGTCGGAGCCAAGCGCTTCCTGCAAACCGTCGCGCTTCAGATCCTCGGGACCGAAACCGATCATGACGAGGCCGGCGCGACCGCCCTGCCCTTCGACCAGCGCATTGGTGGCAAGCGTCGTCGACAGCGAGACCATGCTGATTGCCGAGACCGGCACCTTGGCCTGATCGAGCACCGCTTCGACCGCACCGGAAATACCGACCGTGAGGTCGTGGCGGGTCGTCAGCGCCTTGGCCTTGGCGACCACCCCTTGCGTCTCCGAGAAGAGGGCGGCGTCGGTGTAGGTGCCGCCGGTGTCGATGCCGAGAAGAAAATGGGAGGTCAATTCGCGCAGTCCGGAATTCGCGCGGGGCGCAGAGGCCCCGGGTTCAATGGGGATCGATGCGGTGATATGACATATTTCAAGGGAAAACCATCGTGCCGCAGACATCGATGATCTGTCGAGCGACACAAAGGCAGGCCGGAGACATAGCGCATGCACCAACGCCGCCGTCCACTCGCTCTTGCTTGGCTGCTTTCGGCTATCTCCCTTGCGCTTCCGATTGGGACGGCGCACGCCCAGGACACGGACGAGGAAGAATACAAGCCGCAGCTGCCCGAAGTCGCAATTTACAAGGCGATGCTCGATGCCAACAAGCAGACCGGCTGGATCCAGTTTCGCGACTATGACGACCGGCAGCTGATCTATTTCACCGCATTGCAGACGATGCATTGCCGGCTATCGGAAATCCGCTATTCGATCAATTCGGACGCGCTCGACCAACGCTTCCCGTTGGCCAAGTGCAATCCGCAGCTGCCTTTCAATCTGCCGGGCGACGAGACAGTCGAGTATGTCTATATCTCGCTACCCGCCAAAACGGCGCAGACGCTGACGATCCAGGCGGTCTGGGACGATGGCGCCGGCAGCGAGATCGTCGTCTACAAACCTTGCGACAATGTCGGCGACGCCACCTGCGCCCAGATCAAGACGATCAAGAAACCGTCGAAGATGCTGCAGCAGCCGAAGCCGGCGGATTCTCCGGTGCGTTCGGTACAGTCACCGATCCCCGGCAAGACCTTCAGCGAACCGAAACCCTCATCGGCAACCCGCCCCGCGGTTGAGTAGTGAGCCGCTGCACCGGCCAGGGATTGGTCTCTGCCGTCGGATCGAAGCGGTAGCGGTGCATCATCACCGCGAGCGCGATCACCGCCTCCTGCAGCGCAAAGGTCGCGCCGATGCAGACGCGCGGGCCGGCCCCGAAAGGCAGATACTGGTAGCGGTGCAGCTTTTCGCGGTTTTCCGGCAGGAAACGCTCGGGCATGAAAGCGCGCGGCTTCTCCCAATAGAGGACGTGGCGATGCAGCGTCCAGGGCATGATCAGTACCGCGATACCCTTGGGGATGCGCACCTGCTCGCCTGACGGCGAGGTCCACGCGTCTTCCTCGATCGCCGCACGGTTGATCGACGGCGCCGGTGGATAGAGCCGCATTGCCTCCTCGAAGGCGGCAAGCACATGCGGCATCAGGCCGAGCCATTCGACCGGTTCGGCGCCGCTGGCCATCGCCGCATCGATCTCGGCTTCCATGATCTCGCGATAGGCGGGGGTATTGGCGACGCAGTAGAGCGTCCAGGCAAGTGCCCGGGCGGTGGTTTCGTGCCCGGCACCGATGAATGTCAGGATGTTGTCTTCGATCTCAGCGGTCGAAAGGCCCTGGCTGCCTTCGATTTCCAGAAGCAACGTCAGGAAATCCTGCGGCGTGCCCTTCGGATCCTCCGCCATCTTGCGGCGGCGAAGCGCCATGGTCTCCGAGACGATCGAACGAAACCGGTTCATCACTTTCCTGCCGCCGATGCGGGTCGGACGCGGGACCCACTCCGGGGCCAGCAGAATGTCCATCGGATCGACGCGGCCCATGCGGTGCAGCAGTTCCTCCACACTCTGGACGAACCCGTCCCTCTCGACAGCGACTTCACCGGAAAACAGCGTTTCGGCCAGGATATCGAAGGTCAGCTCCGTCATGTCATTGGCGACATTGGTGGTGAAGGGTGCCTTCTTGGCTCCAGCATAGCGCTCGACGAACGCTTCCGAACTGCGCAGCATCTGCCCGGCGAAACCCTTGGCGTGGCGCGGCGTGAACACCGGCGCCATGGCCTTGCGCGAACGCTTCCAGACCTCTCCTTCAGCCGTCAGCAGACCGTCACGCAGGATCGGTCGCAGGATCAGCCGGCGAACCTTAGACATCTCGTAGTTGCCGACATTGTCGACGAGGATATGGCGGATCAGGCCGGGATCGTTGACGATCAGGGTGCGCTGGGTGACGAACTTCGTCTCGATCCAGGGCAGCGTATAGGACGGCTCGCCCCACAGTTCGAGCGGATTGCGCAGCACGGTCCTGATGATCTTCAGGTAGGAAGGAATGCCGACACGGGGAACGGGAGCCGGCGGTTCGAACGGCTCCGGACGCATGTCCATGGTGATTGCCTTTCTCGATTGCCCCAGGATTTCAGGTTTTTACGGCGCAATCAAGGAAAGTGCTTCACGTGAATCACAGCAGGCTTTCGAGTTCCGACAGCTTGTCGTTGACGAGCCAGCCGTAATAGTTTTCCTCCGGCCATTGCGCCTGACCACTCTGGATCTTGGCGGCGAGCGCTGAGGCGCGGCCATCGGGATTGCCGACATTGTAGAGCGTCGCGGTGACGCCTGGGTTGGTGGAGATGTCGACGCCGGCGATCGACTTGTAGGCATCGATCGAGTGGCGGATCGAGGCCGCCATGTAGGCGAGCGACACGTCCGGATCCATGATCGCCTCATAGACGCCGGCGGCGTTGTTCTCGTCCAGGCGCTCATAGCCCGAGGTCTTCGCGACGATATCGGTCAACATCAGCGCCGTCAGCGGGTTGATCTGACCGAGGCCAAAGGTCTGACCGGCGAAGAACGGCTGGAAGAAGACGGCGCTGAACCGGTTGTTCGGGTAGGACTTGCCGCCCACCGATTTGCCGCGGAAGTCGTTGTCCCAGACCCGCTCGCGGCAGCTCCACAGCGCATAGGCGCCCTTCTTGGCGCCGCATTCGGAAAATTGCGGGCGCGCCACGAATTCGGCGACCGTCTCGCCATCATAACCGAACTGGAAGCTGTTGCCAGCATAGGCCGCCGCCTTGACGTAATAGGACTGCAGCCGGTCGTAGGCGTCGACATTGTAGGTGTGTTCGCCGACGATGGCGCCGACCATGTGGATCGGCGCGATGCCATAGGCGCGCGACACGGACTTGATCTTGCTGATCAGCTGCTTGTCGGTCGCCAGGAGATCGCGGACCTTGTCGAACTTGGCGTCAAAAGAGGTGCGGCCGGCCTTGGTGCGGCGCACGGAAGCGCCGGGGATCGCCGGTTGCTCGACGTTGCGGTTGCCCGGCGGAACGTCGGTCGCGGCGAATGACTGGCTTGCGGTCAGGCAAAACGTGGCGATAGCGAGCATGCAGGCGGTGAAACGCACGATCTCTTCTTCCTGTGACTGGTGGAGGCTGCCTCGGTCGGCGGGGCGCTCCTACGCCAAGATCATGTCGGAAAAATGCCCGGACCACGATCGGTAACCGCATCCGTGTTAGAAAAAATGCGGCCGCCTGTCGAGAGACAGGCGGCCTGCGTATTCAGGGTTGCGGGCGTTTGCATGGCCCTACGACCGAAATGTCACAGGATGTAGCGCGACAGGTCGGTGTTGGCGGCGAGGTCGCCGACATGCTTGCGCACATATTCGGCGTCGATCGTCACCTCGTGGCCGGCACGGTCGGGTGCGTTGAACGAAATCTCGTCCAGCACACGCTCCATCACGGTCTGCAGCCGGCGGGCGCCGATGTTCTCGACCGTCGCGTTCAACTGCACGGCCACGTCCGCAAGCGCGTCGATCGCGTCGTCCGTGAAGTCGAGCTTGACCTCTTCCGTGTCCAGCAGCGCCTTGTACTGGCGGATGAGGCTCGCCTCGGTTTCCGTCAGGATACGGCGGAAGTCTTCCTTGGTCAGCGCGCGCAGCTCGACGCGGATCGGCAGGCGGCCCTGCAATTCCGGCAGCAGGTCCGACGGCTTTGCCACATGGAAGGCGCCGGACGCGATGAAGAGGATGTGGTCGGTCTTGACGGGCCCGTACTTGGTGGCGACCGTCGTGCCTTCGACGAGCGGCAGCAGATCTCGCTGCACGCCTTCACGCGACACGCCGGCGCCCATGCCACCCTCCCGCGAGGCGATCTTGTCGATTTCGTCGAGGAAGACGATGCCGTCGTCTTCGACTGCCTTCATGGCTTCGCGCTGGATCTGCTCGTTGTCGAGCAGCTTGTCGGACTCGTCGTCGATCAGCATGGCATAGGAAGCCTTGACCGTCGTCTTGACCTTCTTGGTGCGGCCGCCGAGCGCCTTGCCGAACATCTCCGAAAGATTGAGCACGCCGATATTTGCGCCCGGCATGCCCGGGATCTCGAAGCCGCCGCCCGGCGCGCCGGTCTCGGCGATGTCGATCTCGATTTCCTTGTCGTCGAGTTCGTTGGCCCGCAGCTTCTTGCGGAAACTGTCGCGCGTTGCCGGCGACGCGGTGGCGCCGACCAACGCGTCTAGCACACGCTCCTCCGCATTCTGGTGCGCCTTTGCCTTGACTTCGGCGCGGCGCTTTTCGCGCACGAGGCCTATGCCGACCTCCACAAGGTCACGGATGATCTGCTCGACGTCGCGGCCGACATAGCCGACCTCGGTGAACTTGGTCGCCTCGACCTTGACGAAGGGCGCGCCGGCGAGCTTGGCAAGACGCCTGGAGATCTCGGTCTTGCCGACACCGGTCGGTCCGATCATCAGGATGTTCTTCGGCATCACCTCGTCGCGCAGCTCGTCGCCGAGCTGCTGGCGGCGCCAGCGGTTACGAAGCGCGATCGCCACGGCGCGCTTGGCGTCGTTCTGGCCGATGATGAAACGGTCGAGTTCCGACACGATTTCCCTGGGTGAAAACGTACTCATGTAGTCCTCTCAAACTCGGTCCGCGTCAGCTCCATCAGGAGGGTGCGGCCGGACGTATCAATCCATTCTGCGTAAGGCACGAAGCCGGCCTTGGTGTAGGCGCTGACAGCCCTTCGGTTGCCGGCGTCGGGGTCGATCACGACGCGGGGGGCGCCGGCGGCAAAGAGCCGCCCGGCAAAGGCCCGGACCGCGAGCGATGCGACGCCCCGGCCCGTCAGTTCCGCCGGGCCGATGAAGATGTCGATGCCGGGCACATCGGCCGGCATGTCCTTCGCCCAGGGCTCGTCGTCCGGGTATCGGGCCGGCACCCAGGACTGGATGTAGCCCGCCGGCTCGCCGGCCACGTGGAAGATGAAGCCTTCCACTTCGCCCGTCTCACAGCCTTCGCGGATCAGCGCCACTTCCTTGTCCGGGTCGCCCCACCATTGCCGCACATGCGGCTCGCTCAGCCAGGCATGCAGCAGCGGCAGGTGGCTATCGGCCACCGGCACGAAACTGACATGCGCGGGCTCATTGGGCATCCAGTGTCTCCACGACGATATTGTGGTTGGTGTAGACGCAGATGTCTCCGGCGATCTGCAGCGCCCGGCGGGCGATGTCTTCGGCCGACTTGTCGCTGTCCATCAGGGCGCGGGCCGCGGCAAAGGCGTAGTTGCCGCCCGATCCGATGGCGATCGTGCCGTGCTCGGGTTCGAGAACGTCGCCATTGCCGGTGATCGCCAGCGTGATCGACTTGTCGGCAACCAGCATCATCGCTTCGAGATTGCGCAGATACTTGTTGGTGCGCCAGTCCTTGGCGAGCTCGACGGCAGCGCGCATCAGCTGGTCGGGATACTGCTCGAGCTTGGCTTCGAGCCGTTCCAGCAACGTGAAGGCATCGGCGGTGGCGCCGGCAAAACCGGCAATCACGTCGCCCTTGGCAAGCCGCCGCACCTTGCGCGCGTTGCTCTTCATCACGGTCTGGCCGAGGCTCACCTGGCCGTCGCCAGCCATCACCACCTTGCCATCCTTGCGTACCGTGATGATGGTCGTCGCATGCATCGTTCCGTAGGGATTGTGTTCGCTCATGAAATTACCCGTGGGCCCCTGATACGCGGGGCATTGCGGCTCGTGACACGAGCCTGGTTGCTTGAGGCCTATGTAAGTACGGCAGACAGGTTTGCAAATGGCAACAGGCCGCCGGCGCAATCTTCGTTCGGCGGCTGGCACCGGATGATTCGAATCGACCGTTCAAGTTCTGGATATTTCAGCTTTTGCCTGATAAGGAGCCGCGTCAGCGTATACAGGAGAGCCCGATGGCAGAAGCCACGTCCAGCCGTACCGCAGAGGTTTCGCGAAAGACCAACGAAACCGCGGTATCCGTATCGGTCAACATCGACGGCACCGGCGTTTCGAAGATTTCGACCGGCGTCGGTTTCTTCGACCATATGCTGGACCAGCTCGCCCGCCATTCCCTCATCGACATGGAGATCAAGACGGACGGCGACCTGCATGTCGACGATCACCATACGGTCGAAGACACCGGCATTGCCATCGGCCAGGCGATTGCCAAGGCGCTCGGCGACCGGCGCGGCATCACCCGCTACGCCTCGCTCGATCTCGCGATGGACGAGACGATGACGCGTGCGGCGGTGGACGTTTCCGGCCGGCCGTTCCTCGTCTGGAACGTGACCTTCACGTCGCCGAAAATCGGCACCTTCGACACGGAACTCGTGCGCGAATTCTTCCAGGCGCTCGCCCAGCACGCCGGGATCACGCTGCATATCCAGAACATCTACGGCGCCAACAACCATCATATCGCCGAGACCTGCTTCAAGTCCGTCGCCCGGGTGCTGCGCACCGCAACCGAAATCGACCCGCGCCAGGCCGGCCGCGTTCCCTCGACCAAGGGGACCCTTGCCTAAGCGGCCAGTCACTGGCTTTGACTCATGGCTTCTTACATGATCCTCACCCCGCCGGGTGCGCGCGCCAACGACGAGCGGGCGCGCTTCGTCGCCGACGGCTTTTCCTGGTGGGCCTTCCTTTTCCCGACGCTCTGGCTTCTGGCCAAGCGCCAATGGGCAATCGGCATCGCAGTTGCTGTTCTGCAGATCTCGTTAATATTCCTGTCGAACCACGAGAGCGGTTTCTTACCGGCTCTCCTGGCGAACCTCGCGCTTCGGCTGGTGGTGGCGCTCGAAGGACCGGTTCTGGTGGCGCGCAGCCTGACTGCCCGTGACTGGACGCTGCGCTCCATCGTGCCGGCGCCCAATCTCGAAGCGGCCGAAGAGATCTATTTCACGAGCCTGGCTTCGAACGAGACCAAGCCCGCCGCCCCTTCCCCGGCCGACTGGACCGTGCGCAAGCCCTCAAGTGGCGGCCCTGGTCTCGGCCTTTTTGATTCCTACGGAGAACGCTGATGCGCGTCGCCATCATCGATTACGGCTCGGGCAACCTGCGCTCGGCCACCAAGGCCTTTGAACGCGCCGCCCGCGAAGCCGGCATTGCAGCCGAGATCGACCTTACCGACAAGCCGGAGCGGGTGGCGAGCGCCGACCGCATCGTGCTTCCAGGCGTCGGCGCCTATGCCGATTGCCGCCGTGGCCTTGCTGCCGTCGATGGCATGGAGCAGGCATTGACGGAAGCGGTCGAACAGGCTGGCCGGCCGTTCCTCGGCATCTGCGTCGGCATGCAGTTGATGTCGTCGCGCGGGCTTGAGAAGACCATCACCCATGGTTTCGGCTGGATCCCCGGCGATGTCGTCGAAATGACGCCCGCCGACACAACGCTGAAGATCCCGCAGATCGGCTGGAACACGCTGAAGCTCAAGCGCGAGCATCCGCTGTTTGACGGCATCCGGGTTGGCGAAGCCGGTCTGCATGCCTATTTTGTGCATTCGTACCACCTGGCCGCCGAGAACGCCGCCGACGTGGTCGCCGAGGCGGACTATGGCGGACCGGTCACGGCGTTCGTCGCCAACGGCAACAAGGCGGGCTCACAGTTCCACCCGGAAAAGAGCCAGGCGCTTGGCCTCGCCCTCATCTCGAATTTCCTGCGCTGGAAGCCCTGAGCTTTCGCACGACTGATTGGACAGACCCATGATCCTTTTTCCCGCGATCGACCTGAAAGACGGGCAATGCGTGCGCCTGAAGCTCGGCGACATGGAGCAGGCGACGGTTTACAACCCCGACCCCGCGGCCCAGGCCCGCGCCTTTGAAGACCAGGGCTTCGAATGGCTGCACGTCGTCGACCTTAACGGCGCCTTTGCCGGTGAGACGGTCAACGGTGCCGCCGTCGACGCCATTCTCAAGGCGACCAAGAACCCGGTGCAGCTTGGCGGCGGCATCCGCACACTCGACCATATCGAAAACTGGCTGTCGCGCGGTCTTGCCCGCGTCATCCTCGGCACCGTCGCCGTGCGTGATCCGGCACTCGTCATCGAAGCCTGCGCCAAATTCCCGGGCAAGGTCGCCGTCGGCATCGACGCCAAAGGCGGCAAGGTCGCCGTCGAAGGCTGGGCCGAGGCATCCGAACTCGGCGTGATCGAGCTTGCCAAGAAGTTCGAAGGCGCTGGCGTCTCGGCGATCATCTATACCGACATCGACCGCGACGGCATCCTGACCGGCATCAACTGGGCCTCGACGCTGGAACTGGCGGACGCGGTTTCCATTCCTGTCATCGCGTCGGGTGGCCTCGCCTCGATGGACGATATCAGGCGTATGGTCGAGCCGGATGCACGCAAGCTCGAAGGCGCCATCTCCGGCCGCGCGCTCTATGACGGCCGTGTCGACCCCCAGGAAGCGCTGGACCTCATCCGCGCCGCGAGAAAGGCCTGACCCATGTCGCTTAAAGCCCGTGTCATACCCTGCCTCGACGTCAAGGACGGCCGTGTCGTCAAGGGTGTCAACTTCGTCGACCTGATCGACGCCGGCGACCCGGTGGAGGCGGCCCGCGCCTATGACGCTGCCGGCGCCGACGAACTCTGCTTCCTCGACATCACCGCGTCCTCGGACAATCGCGAGACGATCTTCGACGTCATCGCCCGTACCGCCGAACAATGCTTCATGCCGCTGACCGTCGGCGGCGGCGTGCGCCAGGTTTCGGACATCCGCAAGCTGCTCCTGGCCGGCGCCGACAAGGTGTCGATCAATACGGCTGCGGTAAAGAACCCGGAATTCGTCGCGGAAGCGGCAGACAAGTTCGGCAACCAGTGCATCGTCGTTGCCATCGACGCCAAGAAGGTCTCGACGGACGGCGAAGCCGATCGCTGGGAGATCTTCACCCATGGCGGACGCCAGCCGACCGGGATCGACGCGATCGATTTTGCCCGCCGTGTGGTCGATCTCGGCGCCGGCGAGATCCTTCTGACCTCGATGGACCGTGACGGCACCAAGAGCGGCTACGACATCGCGCTGACCCGCGCCGTCGCCGACGCGGTCCGCGCGCCAGTGATTGCGTCCGGCGGTGTCGGCACGCTCGACCACATGGTCGCCGGCATCAGGGACGGTCACGCGACCGCCGTTCTCGCCGCCTCCATCTTCCATTTCGGCACCTATAGCATTGGCGAAACCAAGCGCTATATGGCCGAGCATGGCATCGCCATGCGCCTCGACTGAGCTTCAGGATCTTCCATGGCTGATTTCACACTTTCCGACCTCGAGGCCATCGTCGCGACACGCGCGCAGGCGGCCCCGGACCAATCCTGGACGGCAAAGCTGGTCGCCGGCGGCCAGCCGAAGGCGGCCAAGAAACTCGGCGAGGAAGCGGTCGAGACGGTGATCGCCGCGATCAGCAACGACCGCGCGAATCTCGTCGCCGAAAGCGCCGATCTCATCTATCATCTGATGGTCGTATTGAAGATCGCCGACGTTCCGTTGCAGGATGTGCTCAACGAACTTCAGCGGCGGACCAACCAATCCGGCCTGCAGGAAAAGGCAAATCGGCAGACCCCATGACGATAGCGGCGAAAGACATCGAAGCGGCCGACCTGCCGGACAATCTGCAGAAGCGGGACTATTCGCCCTATCACTTCTTCACTGCCGAGGAATGGTCGCGGTTTCGCGCCGATACGCCGCTGACGCTGACGGCCGACGAGGTGCAGCGGCTGCGCTCGCTGAACGACCCGGTCGATCTCGGCGAAGTGCGGCAGATCTACCTGTCGCTGTCACGCCTGCTTTCGACCCATGTTGAATCGTCGCAGATGCTCTTTGAGCAGCGCAAGCGCTTCCTCAGCATGTCCGAGACGAAGACCCCTTTCGTCATCGGCATTGCCGGATCGGTCGCCGTCGGCAAGTCGACGACGGCCCGTATTCTGGCACAGCTTCTGGCGCGCTGGCCGTCGAGCCCGAAGGTCGACCTGGTGACGACAGACGGCTTCCTCTATCCGAACGCCGTGCTCCAGCGCGAAAACATGATGGACCGCAAGGGCTTTCCGGAGAGCTACGACGTCGGAGCGCTTCTACGCTTCCTGTCGGCGATCAAGGCCGGTCAGCCGAACGTCAAGGCGCCGAGCTATTCACACCTGACCTATGACGTGCTGCCCGACCAATACACCGTCATCGACCGGCCGGATATCCTGATCTTCGAAGGCATCAACGTGCTGCAGTCGCGCAACCTGCCGGCTGACGGCAAGATCGTGCCGATGGTGTCGGATTTCTTCGATTTCTCGATCTATATCGACGCCGAGGAGAGCCTGATCCACAGCTGGTACGTCAACCGCTTCATGCGGCTGCGCGAAACCGCCTTCAAGAACCCGGAATCCTACTTCCACCGCTACGCGACCATCAGTGAGGATGCGGCCCGCGCCATTGCCGAGGGCCTCTGGCACAACATCAACCTGAAGAACCTGCACCAGAACATCCTGCCGACGCGCCCGCGCGCCGACCTGATCCTGCAGAAGGGCCCGAACCACCTGACGGAAAAGGTGGCGCTCAGGAAGCTCTGAGCTTTCAGCGCATCATTAGGGATTGACGCGGCGGAGCGTCAGGTTGACCCGCCCGCCATTCTTCAGCAGCGTCGACGTGCTCGGATAGATCCGGTCGACGCCATGTAAGGCGAGCCGCCCTTCCCCACCCAGCACCACGACATCGCCGCTTTCCAGCCGGAAAGACATTGTCTGGCCGCCGCGCGTATTGCCGCCGACGCGGAAGAGGCAGCTGTCGCCGAGCGAGATCGAGACGACGGCGGTCTCAAGGTCGCGCTCGTCGCGATCCTGGTGCAGACCCATGCGGGCCTCTTCGGAATAGAAATTTACCAGGCAGGCCTCGGGCGCCTTGCTGCTTGCGGAAACCGCATTCCAGATATCGAGCAGGATATCCGGCATCGCTGGCCAGGGACGGCCGGTCACCGGATGCTGAGCCTGGTAACGATAGCCGCGATCGCGGTCCGTGACCCAACCGAGCGCACCGCAATTGGTCATGCGCACGGACATGGGCTTCCCGGTCTTCGGCATTTCCGGGACGAACAGCGGCGCTTCGGCAACGACGGACCTTATCGCCTCGACCAGTTGTTCTTGTCGGGCGCGATCGAGATAGCCCGGAATATGTCTGATCCCTTTCGGGAGCACCTGCATTTGAAAGCCCCTATTGCTCCAGGCCGAGAAGTGCAGCCGGAACGCCATAGCGAAGCGGCCAGCCGGCATAGGCGACATCCGTCGGCCCGACAACATGATCGACCAGGTTCCAGCGGCCATTCTGGAAACTGACAAGTGCGAACACCGTCAGACCATCCATCATGTCGGCCTCGTCACGCAACCCGGTTTGCGACAGGTCGATGGATCCGCCACCGGGACGCTGCGGCTCGACCTGCATGAAGGCCCAGTTGGGAGCGGCGCGCATGGTGGTGACGACAAATTCGACGGGACCGCGCATCTCGGCTTCGACCGCGGGGCGGATCGCGTCGAGGATGGCGGCACGCTCCGTGCTGCCCTTGGCGGGTTCACGGAAAGGCTGCGCCAGAGAAACGCCGGCAAGCCAGAGGCTCGCCAGCGCGGCAATTGCAAGCGACCGCCTGAAGGACACGCTCAGGCCGCATCCAGATCCGGAATGCGCAGAACCTGGCCGGGATAGATCTTGTCCGGATGGGTCAGCATCGGCTTGTTGGCTTCGAAGATCACCGTGTGCTTGGCGCCCTTGCCCTTGCCGTACTGCGCCTCGGCGATCTTCCAGAGGTTGTCGCCCTTCTTGACCGTATAGAAGACGGGCGCTTTTGCCGGAGCAGGTGCTGCGCCGGCATCGGCGACCTTGAGTTCGGAGGCCTCGACCGCGGACACGCCGAGCGTGTTGCCGACGGCGACGACGGCCTTTTCGAAGACGCTCTGGTCCTTCACGACACCCTTCAGCACGACCTTGTCACCGGCCACTTCGACCTGCACGTCCTTCGTGCCGAGATCGTGGGATGCAAGTTCCTTCTGAACGCTTTCGGCATCCGGAGCATCGTCGTCGCCGCCGATGCCAAGCTTCTTGCCGGCGTTCTTGATAAAGCTGAAAAGACCCATGAATATCTCCTTTTGCGAAAACACTGCTCGATAAGAGAGGGCGCTGCCCGCCAAAAGGCAAGGGAGCCGCAAAAAGAATCAATCGCCTCCAGGCCGGCCCCGGAGCTTCTTGATCTCCCCGCGACCCGACTTCTCCTTGAGACGCCGCTCGACGGAACCGCGCGTCGGCCTGGTCTTCTTGCGCGGCGGCGGCGGGGGTTCGGCGGCCTTGAGGATCAACTCCTTCAGCCGCTCGCGCGCATCCTCGCGGTTGCGCTCCTGGCTGCGAAAGCGGCTCGCCTCGATCATCAGCACGCCCTCTTTCGAGGCGCGTTTGCCGGCGATCTTCAGGGCGTTGGCCTTGATGCGATCGGAAAGCGCCGGAGACGCCTGGACGTTGAAGAACAGCTGAACGGCGGTCGACACCTTGTTGACGTTCTGCCCGCCCGGGCCACCGGCCAGCACGAATTGCTCCGTCAGCTCCCAGCCGGCAAGGACGATATTGTCGTTTATGTAGAGCGGGTCGCTGGCCATGGTTCACCTCGGCCCGATCTATGGCACAGAGCGAACCCGTTGAAAACACTGCCGCGCCGCGCGTCTCATCAGAGGCGCAAAGGTCCCCGTAGCACTTTGGCTCGCCTTAGATCGAAGGGGATTTAAAGGGACACAGAGCGGGCGCGAAAGCGAAAAACCCGGCCACAAGGACCGGGTTTCACGTGAATCATAGCCGACAATGTTTATTCGGCGGCGATCTTCGTACCGGGAGCCGCGTCGCGAACGCTGCCGTCCACATGGCTCTCGAACTTGGCGAAGTTCGTGATGAACATGTCGACCAGGCGGCGGGCCTGTGCGTCATAGGCTGCACCATCGGCCCAGGTCGAGCGTGGGTCGAGGATGCCGTCGTCGACGCCCGGGACCGAGACCGGAACGGCAAAGCCGAAGTTGGCATCGGTGCGCAGTTCCGCAGCGTTCAGCGAACCGTCAAGCGCGGCCGCGAGCAGAGCGCGCGTCACCTTGATCGGCATGCGGCTGCCGGTGCCGTAGGCGCCGCCGGTCCAGCCGGTGTTGACCAGCCAGCAGGTGACGCCGTTCTTGGCGATCAGATCCTTCAAGAGGTTGCCGTATTCCGACGGGTGACGCGGCATGAACGGTGCGCCGAAGCAGGTCGAGAAGGTGGCTTCCGGCTCGGTAACGCCCTTTTCGGTGCCCGCAACCTTGGCGGTGTAGCCGGACAGGAAGTGGTACATCGCCTGTTCCGGCGTCAGCTTGGCGATTGGCGGCATCACGCCGAAGGCGTCGGCCGTCAGCATGATGATGGTACGCGGCTGCGGTGCGGTGCCGGTGTCGCTGGCATTCGGGATAAAGTCGAGCGGATAGGCGCAACGGGTATTTTCCGTCAGCGAACCGTCATCGAAATCAGGCACGCGGCGCTCGTCGAGCACGACGTTTTCCATGACGGTGCCAAAGCGGCGGGTCGTGGCGTAGATTTCGGGCTCGGCAGCTTCCGACAGGCGGATCGCCTTGGCGTAGCAGCCGCCTTCGAAGTTGAAGACGCCCTGCTCGCCCCAGCCGTGCTCGTCGTCGCCGATCAGCGTGCGGGTCGGGTCGGCCGAAAGCGTCGTCTTGCCGGTGCCGGAAAGGCCGAAGAAGATCGCCGTGTCGCCGGCCGGGCCGACGTTTGCCGAGCAGTGCATCGGCATGACGCCCTTCTTCGGTAGCAGGTAGTTGAGGACGGTGAAGACCGACTTCTTCATCTCGCCGGCATAGGACGTGCCGCCGATGAGGATCAGGCCGTTGGTGAAATCGCAGGCGATGACCGTCTCGGTGCGGCAGCCGTAGCGCTCCGGATCAGCCTTGAAGCTCGGCAGATCGATGATCGTCAGCTTCGGCAGGAAGGCGCCGAGCGCTTCGCGGGCCGGGCGAATCAGCAGATTGCGGATGAACAGCGAATGCCAAGCATACTCGGTAACGACGCGCGTCGGCAGCGCGTTGTCGGCGTCGGCGCCGCCAACCAGGTCCTGCACGTAGAGCGACATGCCCTTGGCATGCTCGAGCATGTCCTTGCGCAGCAGAGCAAAATGCTCCGGCGACATCGGCTTGTTGTTGTCCCACCAGATCTGGTCGTCGGTGTTCGCATCGCGAACGACGAACTTGTCCTTTGGCGAGCGGCCGGTGTGCTGGCCGGTACGGGCAACGAGCGCACCGTGTGCCGTCAGTTCGGCCTCGCCGCGGCGAAGAGCTTCCTCATAAAGCTCTGCGGCTTCGAGGTTGTACCGAACTGTTTCCAGGTCGATAAAGCCGAGTTTTTCCAAGCCGTTCGCGAGATTGCGAGTGCCGAGTTGCTCCATGGTCAAGCTTCCTTCGTGTTTGGCCATTGGCGTTGAATTTCGCCGGACCTTACTTGCATGCTCGCTCAAAAACAAGGCGACGTCAAAAAAAGAATAATGATTTCAGTATATTAATCGATTTAAAGAAAATTATCGTTTTTTTAATCGGTTGAAATCGACATCCCGAACACCGATCTGACGGGACCTATCCTATCGTTACGACAGGTGCTTTTTCGGCTTCGCCACAATTTGTTCCACCTTTATACTCACTAACGCACCCGTGACTCGCGAATGCCGGAGTTTCGGGGACGGGACCGGCACCTCAAAAGACGGAGTTGAACACGATGCAGACCATCGCGCTTGTCGATGATGACCGGAATATTCTGACGTCCGTATCCATCGCCCTGGAGGCGGAGGGCTACAAGGTCGAGACCTATACCGACGGCGCTTCCGCGCTCGAGGGCCTGCTCGCCCGGCCGCCGCAGCTTGCGATCTTCGACATCAAGATGCCGCGCATGGACGGCATGGAATTGCTGCGCCGCTTGAGGCAGAAGTCGGACCTGCCGGTGATCTTCCTCACTTCCAAGGATGAAGAGATCGACGAACTCTTCGGCCTGAAGATGGGCGCCGACGACTTCATCACCAAGCCGTTCTCGCAGCGCCTGCTGGTCGAACGCGTCAAGGCGATCCTGCGCCGCGCCGCCAACCGCGAAGCCGCGGCGGCCAACACGAACAATACCGTCAAGGCAACCGACGCGCCGTCGCGCTCGCTCGAGCGTGGGCAGCTGGTGATGGACCAGGAGCGCCACACCTGCACCTGGAAGAGCGAGCCGGTGACGCTGACGGTGACGGAATTCCTCATTCTTCACTCGCTGGCGCAGCGCCCGGGCGTGGTCAAGAGCCGCGACGCACTGATGGACGCGGCCTATGACGAACAGGTCTATGTCGACGACCGCACCATCGACAGCCACATCAAGCGGCTGCGCAAGAAGTTCAAGATGGTCGACAACGACTTCGACATGATCGAGACGCTTTACGGTGTCGGCTATCGTTTCCGGGAAAGTGCCTGAGCCCAAGGGGCTTGCCATCGCGCCCAGAGTGGCGCATTTGAAGCGGCGCGATGGTGATGGCCTCCTGTGAGGCCCGACACGATCTCCGCCGTCTTCGGATCAAAACCATGGAAGGCGGCGCAGCCGGCCGGCAGCGCCGCCGCCATCGAACGATTATGAAGGACAGTCCGCGCGGGAGCGGGACATTTGGTAGAAGTCTTGCAGGGCGACATTGAAGACAATGACGGGCGTGCCCAGGCACTGAAGGGCCAGCGCCGCTGGGCGCATCCCTTCACGCTCATTCGTCGTCTCTTCGGCAATGCCGTCTTCTCGAGCCTCACCCGCCGTATCGTCTTCTTCAACCTGGTGGCGCTCGTCGTTCTGGTCGGCGGCATCATGTACCTCAACCAGTTCCGCGAGGGGCTGATCGATGCGCGCGTCGAAAGCCTTTTGACCCAGGGCGAAATCATCGCCGGCGCGATCTCGGCTTCCGCTTCCGTCGATACCAATTCGATCACCATCGATCCCGAAAAGCTGCTGGAACTGCAGGCCGGCCAGAGCATCACGCCGCTGCCGAGCGACGAGGATCTCGACTTCCCGATCATCCAGGAACGCGTCGCGCCGGTTCTGCGCCGGCTGATCTCGCCGACGCGCACCCGCGCCCGGCTGTTCGATGCGGACGCCGACCTGCTGCTCGATTCGCGCCATCTCTATAGCGGCGGCCAGGTGCTGCGCTTCGACCTGCCGCCGATCGAGCCGGAATCGACGGGCATCGGCGAAAAGCTCAACAGCTGGCTGAACAAGCTTTTGCAGCCGGGCAACCTGCCGCTCTACAAGGAACCGCCGGGTGGCAACGGCTCGATCTATCCCGAGGTCACCAATGCGCTGACCGGCGTGCGCGGCTATGTCGAACGCGTTACCGAGAAGGGCGAGCTCATCGTTTCCGTGGCGGTGCCCGTCCAGCGCTTCCGCGCCGTTCTCGGCGTGCTCCTGCTTTCGACCCAGGCCGGCGACATCGACAAGATCGTCCAGGCCGAGCGTCTCGCCATCATCCGCGTCTTCGGCGTCGCAGCCCTCGTCAACATCATCCTGTCGCTGCTTCTGTCGTCGACGATCGCCAATCCGCTGCGGCGCCTGGCTGCAGCCGCCGTGCGCGTGCGCCGTGGCGGCGCCAAGGAGCGCGAGGAAATTCCCGATTTCTCCTCGCGCCAGGACGAGATCGGCAACCTTTCGGTCGCGCTGCGTGAGATGACGACTGCGCTATACGACCGGATCGCCGCAATCGAGAACTTTGCCGCCGACGTCAGCCACGAGCTGAAAAACCCCCTCACCTCGCTGCGCAGCGCCGTCGAGACGCTGCCTTTGGCGCGCACCGACGAATCGAAGAAGCGGCTGATGGACGTCATCCAGCATGACGTCCGCCGCCTCGACCGCCTGATCAGCGATATCTCGGACGCCTCACGTCTCGACGCGGAACTTGCCCGCAGCGACGCCAAGACGATCGACCTGGAAAAGCTCCTCGGCGACCTCGTCGACATTTCGCGCCAGGTCCGCAGCAAGAAGAAGGCGGTGCTGCTCGATTTCGTCATCGACCGCAAGGACAGCCCCAAGGCACGCTTTGCCGTCAGCGGCTACGACCTGCGCATCGGCCAGATCATTACCAACCTGATCGAAAACGCCCGTTCCTTCGTGCCTGAGGACGGCGGGCGGATCGTCGTGCGCCTGACGCGCTCGCGCTCACGCTGCCTCGTCTATATCGAGGACAATGGTCCCGGCATCCAGGCCGAAGACATCGACCGCATTTTCGAGCGCTTCTATACCGATCGTCCGGAAGGCGAGGACTTTGGCCAGAATTCCGGCCTCGGGCTGTCGATCTCCAGGCAGATCGCCGAAGCCCATGGCGGCACGCTCAAGGCCGAGAACATCGCCGGACCGGATGGCCGTATCGCCGGCGCCCGCTTCATCCTGTCCCTTCCCGCCGAGCCGCACGCGTGACGACCGCCCGCGCCAATGTCCACGGCACTGCAATCGTGCTCGGGACGCGCGGCTTCCTGATCACCGGCCCGTCCGGCTCCGGCAAATCCAGACTGGCGCTCGCATGCATCACGGCCGCCCGACGGGCCGGACATTTTGCAGCGCTGGTCGCCGATGACCGGGTGGATCTTGCGCTCGAACACGACCGGATCGTCGCGCGCTGCCCGCCCTCCATTCACGGCCTCATCGAAATCCGCGGTGCCGGCATCGGCACGATCGAAACCGTGCCCAGCGCGGTGATGGACTGGGCCTTGCTGCCCGTCAGCGCCCCATTCGACCCGCGCCTGCCGCCTGATGACGAGACATTGCCCCTGCCACTCGGGCGAGCATTGCCGATTGTTCGCGTTCCCGTTGAAGATGGCGCGCAGGTTCTCAATATTTTGCAGGCGCTCATCGCTGAAAAAATAGGTTTCTAGCCCGATTTACCGTCAGCGCGACCGGTTTTTCGGCATTTTTGGCTTGCACTTCCCCTTTTCCTTGCCAAGATGCCCTCCCCAACAGGTGGACGAAATTGCTGCATTGCGATATCTGGCCATCAGTGAATTGCGTGTGCAGTTGGAGCGAAGATACCCATGATCGGACTTGTGCTTGTCACCCATGGCAAGCTGGCTGAGGAATTTCGACATGCGCTTGAGCATGTTGTCGGTCCGCAAAAAGCTATAGAGACCGTCTGCATCGGCCCCGAGGACGACATGGACCAGCGTCGGCAGGATATCCTCGACGCGGTCACCAATGTCGACGAAGGCAACGGTGTCATCATCCTCACCGACATGTTCGGCGGGACCCCCTCCAACCTCGCCATCTCGGTGATGCGCAGCGGCACCGTCGAAGTGATCGCCGGCGTCAACCTGCCGATGCTGATCAAGCTCGCCGGCGTGCGCGGCGAGAGCGACATGGACAAGGCACTGGTCGAGGCCTCGGAGGCCGGGCGGAAGTACATCAACGTCGCCAGCCGCGTCCTGAGTGGGAAATAATGGATCACCGCCCCGACATGTCGCTGACGCGCGAACTGCTGATCATCAACAAGCGAGGCCTGCATGCGCGGGCGTCAGCAAAGTTCGTGCAGACGGTCGAGGCCTATGACGCCGAGATCACCGTCTCGAAGGACGGCATGACCGTGGGCGGAACCTCGATCATGGGGCTGATGATGCTGGCTGCCAGCACCGGCTGCAGCGTTTGCGTGACCGCCAGCGGGGCGCAAGCCGAAGAGGCGCTGAATGCGCTCGACGCTCTGGTCGCCGACAAGTTCGGCGAAGAAATCTGACAGCAATATAAAGATATAAAGACTTCTTTATATCACGGTTGCTCTTCACCCTGAATCCTGATAGATCGGTCGCACTCTCACCGCGTCGTATAGGCGTGGGAGGCATAATCGCGCCGCGGAGATGGCCAAGGCCGCGCGGCTTGAAGAGATCAGCCCGGAGAACTCCATGACCACCACTCAGGACTACATTGTCGCCGACATCGGACTCGCCGATTTCGGACGCAAGGAAATTGCGATCGCCGAAACGGAAATGCCGGGCCTGATGGCCTGCCGCGAAGAGTTCGGCGCTTCGAAGCCGCTGAAGGGCGCGCGCATCACCGGCTCGCTGCACATGACCATCCAGACCGCCGTCCTCATCGAGACGCTGGTTGCGCTGGGCGCCGACGTGCGCTGGGCCTCCTGCAACATCTTCTCGACCCAGGACCACGCCGCAGCCGCAATCGCCGCCAGCGGCGTTCCGGTCTTCGCCGTCAAGGGTGAAACGCTCGAAGAATACTGGACCTACACGGACAAGATCTTCCAGTGGGCCGACGGCGGCGTTTCCAACATGATCCTCGATGACGGTGGCGACGCCACCATGTACATCCTGCTCGGCGCCCGCGCCGAAGCCGGCGAGGACGTGCTTTCGAACCCGGGTTCGGAAGAAGAAGAAATCCTCGTCGCACAGATCAAGAAGCGCCTTGCCGCTTCGCCGGGCTGGTTCACCAAGCAGCGCGACGCGATCAAGGGCGTGACCGAAGAAACCACCACCGGCGTCAACCGTCTGTACCAGCTCCAGGCCAAGGGCCTGCTGCCGTTCCCGGCGATCAACGTCAACGACAGCGTCACCAAGTCGAAGTTCGACAACAAGTACGGCTGCAAGGAATCGCTGGTTGACGGCATCCGTCGCGGCACCGACGTGATGATGGCCGGCAAGGTCGCCGTTGTCTGCGGTTACGGCGACGTCGGCAAGGGTTCGGCTGCCTCGCTCTCGGGCGCCGGCGCCCGCGTCAAGGTCACCGAAATCGACCCGATCTGCGCGCTGCAGGCTGCCATGGACGGTTTCGAAGTCGTTCAGCTCGAAGACGTTGTTTCTTCGGCCGACATCTTCATCACGACGACCGGCAATAAGGACGTCATCCGCATGGACCACATGCGCGAGATGAAGGACATGGCGATCGTCGGCAACATCGGCCACTTCGACAACGAGATCCAGGTCTCGGCTCTGCGTAACCTCAAGTGGACGAACATCAAGCCGCAGGTCGACATGATCGAGTTCCCGAAGGGCAACCGCATGATCCTTCTGTCGGAAGGTCGCCTGCTCAACCTCGGCAACGCCACCGGTCATCCGTCCTTCGTGATGTCGGCCTCGTTCTCCAACCAGGTCCTGGCTCAGATCGAGCTCTTCACCAAGGGTGAGAAGTACAAGAACGAAGTCTACGTCCTGCCGAAGGCGCTCGACGAAAAGGTCGCTCGCCTGCACCTGAAGAAGCTCGGCGCCAAGCTCTCGGAACTTTCCGAAGAACAGGCCGACTACATCGGCGTGAAGACGCAGGGCCCGTTCAAGGCTGAGCACTACCGGTACTAATCGTTACCCGGGCAATCCACAACATCTTGTGGCCGCGTTCTTGACAAGAGAGCGCGGCCGCTTTTTTGGGCCTCTCCCTTCCCGACGATTCGACTAGGAAGTATGCTCTAACCCATTGATTCGTGATGCCGGTGCGGACCTTGGGCATCGCGGATGGGATGTCTTGTCGAATTAGCGGCAAACAGACGGAGACAGACCGGGGATGCAAGCGGAACTGACGCGGACCCTTGAACAGGGCCCCGGTGGAACTGTGCAAGGCGCAGCAAGGCCGGCAGCACCCTTCGGACAGACGGGGATGGCAGCGCCATGAACAAAGACCAGACAGATTTTCCGGCCATCCGCCGCAAGGGTCCGAAATTCGTGCGCCGCCTTTTGGCCGGCACCACCCTTTTCACCGCCACGGACGCACTGGCCCAGGTTGTCCCGCAAAAGGCCGGCATCTTCGGCTCGTCCGAGGTCGTCACCTTTTCCGTGCTGATCGGCGTCATTTCGGCCGCGATGATCTCGGCGATCTGGCTGATCCGCCAGCGCGGCAACATCGAGGCGGAAAACCGCGAGCTTCGCTCCGACCTTTCCGACGCCAACCAACGCCTCTCGCGCTACCAGGCGCTGGTCGCCGACAAGAACCGCCGGATCGTCATCTGGGACGGGCTTCTCGAACGCGCCGAACTGCTCGGCCAGCTGCCAGCGGAAACCGGCGCGCCTTCCGACGATCGCGACTTCCTGGCCTTTGGCCGCTGGGTCAAGGCGCAGTCTGCGGGCGAGCTCGAAAAATCGATCGAGGCGCTTCGCACTCAGGCCCGCAGCTTCGATCTGGTCATCGAAACGCAGCGCAACGAAGTGCTGGAGGCCCAGGGACGCGTTTCCGGCGGCCGCGCCTTCGTGCGCTTCATCGCGCTCAACAACATGCGGGCGGAGCTCGCCGAACTGAAGCTCGAACACGACCGGCTCAATATCGCGCTTCGCTCCTTCCATACGCTCCTCGACGCAATCGACCTGCCCGTCTGGCAGCGAGGCACCGACGGCGCGCTCGTCTGGGTCAACGAAGCCTATGCCGACGCCGTCGAGGCACCCGATGTCGCCACCGCCGTCGCGGAGAAGCGCGAGCTGCTTGCGACCGTCGCGCGCGAAAAAATCCGGTCGGTCTCGACCTTCGATACGCCTTTCCACGACAAGGTCTCGACTGTCGTGCGCGGCAACCGCACCTTCTTCGACGTCGTCGATGCCCGCAGCGCTGCCGGTTCGGCCGGTATCGCAGTCGATATCTCAGGCATCGAGGCCGTGCGCGAAGAGCTCAACCGCACGCTCAAGAGCCATGCGGAAACGCTCGACCATCTGGCGACACCCGTCGCGATCTTCGACGGCAACCAGCGTCTGCAGTTCTACAACCAGGCCTTCCAGCGCCTGTGGAACCTCGATATCGGCTTCCTCGAGCGCAAGCCGGACAACGGCGAAGTGCTCGACCGGCTGCGCGCCGGCGGCCAGCTGCCGGAACAGCTCAACTGGAAACAGTGGAAGGCGAACGCGCTGTCGGTCTACCAGGCGCTCGATACGCAGAGCGATCTCTGGCACCTGCCGAACGGACAGACGCTGCGCGTCTTTGCCACCGCCCGTCCGCAGGGTGGCGTTACCTGGGTGTTTGAGAACCTGACCGAGAAGGTCGATCTCGAAACGCGCTACAACACGCTCGTCCAGGTCCAGGGCGAAACCATCGACCATCTCGCCGAAGGTGTGGCGGTGTTCGGGCCTGACGGCCGCATCCGCCTGTCCAACCCGGCGTTCCGGGCGATCTGGGGCATCAGCGAAGCGGAAGCCAAGCCTGACACCCACATCCGGGCGATCGAGCAGGCTTGCCTTCTCTCGTACGACCGGCCGGACGGATGGAAGCGCTTCACCCACATCATCACCAGTTTCGACGACGAACGCCCCTCCAGCCGCGGCATCCTCGAACTTCGAACCGGGCTGATCCTCGACTACGCCGTCATTCCGCTGCCGAATGCCCAGACGATGCTGACCTTCGTCAACATCACAGACAGCGTCCGGGTCGAGCGCGCGCTCACCGAAAAGAACGAGGCGCTGCGCAAGGCGGACGCGTTGAAGAACGACTTCGTCCATCACGTTTCCTATGAGCTGCGCTCGCCGCTGACCAACATCATCGGTTTCGCCGATCTTTTGAAGACGCCTGCCTTCGGCGACCTCAACGAGCGCCAGGCCGAATATGTCGACCACATCGCCACGTCCTCGTCGCTGCTTCTGACGATCGTCAACGACATCCTCGATCTTGCGACCGTCGATGCCGGTATCGTCCAGCTCGACCTCTCCGACATCAGCCTCACCGACTTCCTCGACGACATCGCCCATCAGATGGCCGACCGGCTGATCGAGAGTGGCGTCACGCTCCGAATCGCAGCACCCGACAATCTCGGCCGGATGGTCGCCGATCAGCAGCGCCTGAAGCAGATCTTCGTCAAGCTGCTCACCAATGCCGCGAACTTCGCGCCCGATGGCAGCGTCATCGAACTGGCATGCCGCCGCGAGGGCAGCGACTTCATCTTCTCGGTCTCCGACAGCGGCCCCGGCATTCCGCAGGACGTGCTCGACACCGTCTTCAACCGCTTTGAAAGCCACGGCCAACGCGGCGGCGCCGGGCTCGGGCTTTCGATCGTCGAGAGCTTCGTCAGCCTGCATCACGGCACTGTCGCGATCCGCAGCAAGGAAGGCGAAGGCACCGAAGTGACCTGCCGCATTCCCTCGGCCGACGTGCCGTCGACCGTCGCGGCCGAATAATGCCGGCGATCGAACGCCATCTTGCGGACGAGGCGGCAACGATCGAGCTTGGTGAAGACCTGGCGCTCGCCCTGAAACCTGGCGACTGCGTTGCCCTTTCGGGCGATCTCGGCGCCGGCAAATCCACTTTGGCACGCGCGTTTCTCAGAGCCGTCGCCGATGACGACAGCCTGGAAGTGCCGAGCCCGACCTTCACGCTGGTGCAGAGCTACGACCTGCGCATTCCCGTCGCGCATTTCGACCTTTACCGACTGGCCGATTCCAGCGAACTCGACGAACTCGGCTTCGATGAAGCCCTGTCGCAGGGCATCTGCCTGGTCGAGTGGCCGGAACGGGCGGACGACGCCCTGCCCTCAAGCCGCATCACCCTGTCTATCACCCACGAGAAGGACGGGCGACGCGTCGAAATTTCGGCGCCTGACGACACGCTGCAGCGCATCGCCCGAACGCTGGCGATCCGCGCGTTTCTCGATACGAACGGACATTCGAAAGCGCGGCGCCGGCACCTGAGCGGCGACGCCTCGATCCGGGCCTATGAGCGCATTTACCCGGCGGACGGTTCCGTTAGCCGGATTCTGATGGATTCGCCGCGGCACAAGCCGGGCCCGATCCTTCAGGACGGAAAGTACTATCAGCAGCTGGCGCACATCGCCGAGGATGTCGTTCCCTTCGTCGCCGTCGATCAGATGCTTATTGCCCGCGGCCTTGCGGCGCCTGAAATCTACGCCCGCGATCTCGACCAGGGCATCCTCCTGATCGAGGACCTCGGCTCGGACGGCGTTCTCGATGCGGACGGAGAACCGATCGACGAACGCTACATCGAGAGCGCACGGCTGCTTGCCCGCCTGCACGCGGAACGGTCCGAGGCCGAGATCAGCGTCGAGCCGACTGTGATCCACCGCATTCCGGACTTCGACCGGACGGCGATGAAGATCGAGACACGGCTCCTGACCGACTGGTATCTGCCCTGGAAACGTGGCGCGCCGGCAAGCGACGACGAGAAGCGCGAATACGGAGAGATCTGGGACGGCCTGATCGACCTCCTGCAGACATCCGAAACGAACCTGCTGCTGCGTGATTTCCACTCTCCGAACATCATTTGGCGTGGCGACCGCGAAGGCCTGGACCGGATCGGTCTCATCGACTTCCAGGACGCAATGATCGGCCCGACCGCCTACGATGTCGCGTCCCTGGTGCAGGATGCCCGCGTCACCATCGCGCCTTCGCTCGCAAGCCGGATGATGGAGACCTATCTCGCCGAACGGCGCGCCAGCGGCAGCTTCGACGAGGCAACATTCCTGCGCGACTGGCACCTGATGTCGGCACAGCGCAACTGCAAACTCGTCGGCATCTGGGTGCGGCTGATGCAGCGCGACGGCAAGCCCGGCTACATGAAACACATGCCGCGCACTTTCGCCTATCTTCAGGCGGCGCTTTCACATGAATCGCTGAAACCCTTGCACGACTGGTGTATGAAGACCGGAATCCTCGTTTCCGAATCAGCGAACTGACAGAGAATCAATGTCGATCAGCAATGCGATGGTGCTCGCCGCGGGCCTCGGCACCCGTCTTCGTCCGATCACCAACACGATGCCGAAGCCGCTCGTCGAGATCGCCGGCAAGCCGATGATCGACTACGTCCTGGACCTCCTGGTGGAGGCCGGTGTCAGCACGGCCGCGGTCAATGTTCACCATTTCGCCGACCAGATGGAAGACCATCTCAGCCGACGCAGTGCCCCGGAGATCGTGATCTCGGACGAGCGCGAGGCACTGATGAATTCCGGCGGCGGTCTCGCCAAGGGGCTGAAACTGCTGCCGGAAGGTCCGGTTCTGGTGATGAATGCCGATCTCTTCTGGGTCGGCGAGCCCAAGGGCAAGCCCGGCAACCTGACGCGCCTCGCCGCCGCCTTCGACGCGGAGCGCATGGATATGCTGCTCCTGTGCGTGCGCGACGAGGATACGACCGGCCACAACGGCAAGCGGGATTTCTCGCTGGGTGACGACGGCAAGCTCACGCGTTACGCCGAAGGCCTGCCGAACCCGGTCGTCTATGCCGGCGCAATCGCGCTTCATTCCCGGCTCTTTGCCGACGCGCCCGACGACGCCTTCAATCTCAACATCTATTTCGATCGCGCCGCCGAAGAGGGCCGTCTTTACGGCCTGCTGCTCGACGGTCACTGGATGACGGTCGGAACACCCGAGGCAATCGGCGAAGCGGAGGCGGCGATCCGCCGCCACCAGCCGGAGGGATGAGCGTGCGTGGCCGCCGGTCCAACGTCTTCACGATCCCGCCGGGTCTCCCCTTCCTGAAGACGCTCGCCGAAAAGCTTTGTGACGGTAGCCTGACCCCGGACTTCCGCTACGACCCGGCCGATCCCCTGCCGCTCGCGGGCGTGACGATCTTCGTGCCGACGCGGCGCTCGGCCCGTGTGCTCCGGTCCGAGTTCGTCGACCTGCTCGGCGGCCGCTCCACCATCCTGCCCACCATCAAGGCGCTCGGCGAGACCGAAGACGACAGCGGATTCTTCGATGCCGAGGTGCCGGCGATCCTCGATCTGGCTCCGCCACTTCCCGGCACCGCACGCCTCATCGAGCTTGGGCGGCTGATCCTCGCCTGGCGCAACCGGCTGCCGAAGGTGGTGCTCGACATCCATGCGGAGAGCCCGCTGATAGCACCGGCAAGTCCCGCCGATGCGATCTGGCTTGCGCGCAACCTTGCCGACCTCGTCGATGCGATGGAGACGGAAGAGCTCAACTGGGACAAGCTCGACAAACTCGATGCCGGCGAACACGCGCTCTGGTGGCAGCTGACGCTCGAATTCCTGAAGATCGCCCGGAGCTACTGGCCGGAGCGGCTCGAGGAGCTGAAACAATCCTCGCCCGCGCGCCACCGCAACGCCATCCTGCAGGCCGAGACGCAGCGCATCGCCGGCGGCAAGATCGAGGGACCGATCATCATTGCCGGTTCGACCGGCTCCATTCCCGCAACGGCAGCGCTTATTGCCGCCGTGCAGAAGCTGCCCAATGGCACGATCGTACTGCCTGGTCTCGACCAGACGATGAGCGAGGCCGAATGGGACATGATCGTCGCTGATGCCGCCCTTGACGGCAGGCCGGACCCGGCAAGCCGCAGCCACCCGCAATACGGCTTCTACCGGCTGCTGAAGCGCATGGCCGTTCTGCGGCCCGACGTAATCACCTTGGCCAGCGCCGAGGCCGACCTCGACGTCCGCGCCGAGATCCTGTCGCACGCACTTCTGCCCGCCAAGGCGACCAATGCCTGGACCGAGATGCGTAGCGAACTGGATCCGGCGTTGCTGCAGAGGGCTTTCGAGGATGCAGCGCTCATCGAAACCGCAAACGAGCGCGAGGAAGCGGCGGCGATCGCGGTCGCCTTGCGGCTCGCGCTCGAAGGCAGCGACGAGAGCCAGGCGGCGCTGATCACCCCGGACCGCAATCTCGCACGGCGGGTCGGCGCCGAGCTTGCCCGCTTCGGCATCGAGGCCGACGATTCCGCCGGCACGCCTCTCGTCGCGACCCCGCAAGGCAGCCTGCTGCGGCTGCTGCTGGAAGCCTGCCTGCGCCCCGGCGATCCCGTGCCGTTCGTCGCGTTGCTCAAGCATCCGCTGGCCCGCTTCGGGCTTACCCGCGACAGGATGCGCGAAGGCGCCGACGCACTGGAACGCATGGCACTGCGCGGCAGCACCGCGACAGTCGATCTGCTGGCCCTCGAAGCTGTGCTCGACGTGGCGATCGTCCAGCACAAGGCCGATCGCCACCCGCCGGAATGGCGCATCGGCATCGGTGATGACGCGATTCAGGCCGCCCGCGACGTGGCGGCGAAGATCAGTCTCGCGGTCGCACCGCTTGCTTCCGCGCTGACGCGCAGCCGGGACGGAAGCCGCGTGTTCTCGGACGAGTTCAGCTTTGCCGACTGGGCGATGCGCACCGGCGAGGCCCTGGAAGCAGCCTGCGCCGATGAGCGCGGCGACCTCGGTGGGCTCTGGTCCGGCGAGGCCGCCGATACGCTCGCAACCCTCCTTCGCGGCATCATCGAAACCGACGGCCAGATGACTGCGGACGGGCCGCAATGGTGCGATGTCGTCGAGGCACTGTCGGCCAGCGCCTCGGTCAAACCGCGCTCCATGCGCCATCCGCGAGTGTTCATCTTCGGCGCGCTGGAATCGCGCCTGCAGAGCATGGACCTGGTGGTTCTCGGCGGCCTGAACGAAGGCAACTGGCCGGGCCAGACCGCCAACGATCCCTTCCTGTCGCGCACCATGAAGACCGGCATCGGTCTCGAGCCGCCGGAACGACGCATCGGCCAGCTCGCGCACGACTTCCAGATGGCCTGCGGCACACGGAGACTGATCTTCACTCGCTCGATGCGCCAGGGCGCAGCACCGACCGTCGCCTCGCGCTGGCTGCAGCGGCTGCTGGCGCTCGGCGGCGAGCGGCTGACGCAAGTGCTGCACGCCAACGGCGCCGACTATCTCGCCTGGGCCCGCATGCTGGACGATGGCAGCCGCCAGCCGCTGGCCGAGCGTCCTGCCCCCAAACCACCGGCAGACCTGCAGCCGCGCAAATACTCGTTCAGCGAAGTGTCGCGGCTGCGGCGCGACCCCTATGCGATCTATGCGCGACGCATTCTTCGGCTGCACCCGCTGCTGCCATTCAACAGCGACCCCGGTCCGGCCGAGCGCGGCACGCTCTACCACCAGATCGTCGAGCGTTTCGTGCGCTCCGGCGTCGATCTGATGTCACCGTCGGCCGAAGACGTCATGCACCGGCTGCTGAACGAGGCTTTTAACGAGGCGCGACTGCCCACCCATATCGACACGATCTGGCGTCCACGCTTCGCGGCCGTCGGTTTGGCCTTCATCAAATGGGAGCGCGAACGCGCACGCTTCATCCGCCGATCGCGCACCGAAGTCGCGGCATCGATGGAGCTCGGCGTCGCCGACATGCGGCTGACCGGCATTGCCGACCGGCTCGACACGCTGACCGACGGCAGCGTCGAAATCATCGACTACAAGACCGGCTCCAGCCCATCGACCAAGGAAGCGCGCGTGCTGCTCGACCCGCAGCTGGCGCTGGAAGCCGCAGCGCTCAAGGCCGGCGCCTTCAAGGACATGCCGCCCAGCCACCCGCAGTCGCTGCTCTATGTCCGGCTCAAGCCCGGCGCGCGCTTCAAATCGGAAGCAGTCAACAACGAAGGCAGCAAGTCGAAGGAGACGAAGTCGGCCGATCAGCTTGCGGACGAGTCGCTTGCCGAACTCAGGAAGCTGCTGGCTGCGTTGCTTTCCGGAAAACATGGCTTTGCCTCACGCGTGATTGTTCAGAAAGAGCGCGATTATGGCGGCGAATACGACCATTTGGCGCGCGTAGCCGAATGGTCGACGGCCGATAGCGAAGAGGAGGATGGCGATGAGGGATGACAGCCTCGGCCCCGAGCAGGCGACGCCTCAGGGCTGGCTCGACTGGACCTCGCGTCGGCAGTCGCTGGCCTCGGACCCGGATCGGTCCGCCTGGGTGTCGGCCAATGCCGGCTCCGGCAAGACCCATGTGCTGACCCAGCGGGTGATCCGGCTGCTGCTCGCCGGCTGCCGCCCCTCGGCGATCCTCTGCCTCACCTATACCAAGGCGGCGGCGTCCGAAATGTCGAACCGCGTCTTCGAACGGCTGGCCGAATGGGTAACGCTCGACGACGCGACGCTGGAAAAGCGGATCGAGGCGATCGAGGGCGAACGGCCTGGGCGTTTGAAGCTGCAGGAGGCGCGCCGCCTGTTCGCACGCGCGCTGGAGACCCCGGGCGGCCTGAAGATCCAGACGATCCACGCCTTTTGCGAGGCGCTGCTGCACCAGTTCCCGCTGGAGGCCAATGTCGCCGGCCATTTCTCGGTTCTCGACGATCGCGCGGCTGCGGTTCTGCTGGCCGATGCGCGCCGGCTGCTGCTGACCGCGACCGCCGCCAAGGACGATCCGGCGCTTGCCCACGCCTTTGCCACCGTGCTCGACATCGCTGACGACACGGGCCTGGAAAAACTGCTGGCCGCAATCGTCGGAAACCGAACCGCGATCCAGGCTTTCCTCGAACACGCCGACGGGCTCGGCGGTACCGAGGCCGAGCTACGCCGGGCGCTGAAGCTAGTCCCGGGGGAAAGCGTCGACAGCGCCATGGCGACGATCTGGCCCTTGGCGGGTCTGAACGGCGCGGCGCTCGAACGGTACTTCTCGCTCGCCGCCAGCGTCGGCGGCACGAAGGTACTCGACTTCGCGGAGGGACTGCGGACCGTTTCGAAGATGACGGACCTCGGCGCGCGCTATGACGGCCTGCGTCATCTGTTCTTCACCGGCACCGGCAAGCCGCGGGCGCAATCCGCCTTCCTCAACAAGGCGATGCAGCAGGCAGCCCCCGATCTCATCGACCTCGTGGACGAGGCCTACCGCCATGTCGTCGCCTGCATCGATCACATCAGCATCCTCCGCATGTTCGAGGCGACGCTGGCGGCGCTGACGCTCGCCGAGCGCCTGAATGCCGACTATGAGGAACTGAAGCGGCGGCGCAGCCAGCTCGACTTCGAGGACCTGATCAACCGGACGGCAGCGCTCTTTGCCCGCGGCGATGTCAGCGCCTGGGTGCACTACAAGCTCGATCAGGGCATCGACCATATCCTCGTCGACGAAGCGCAGGACACCAGCCCGGCGCAGTGGACGATCATCCAGGCGCTGGCTTCCGATTTCTTCTCGGGCGAGAGCGCACGCGGTGCGGCCCGCACGATGTTTGCCGTCGGTGACGAGAAACAGTCGATCTACTCGTTCCAGGGTGCGCGTCCGGAGCGGTTTTCGCGCGAGAGCCAGGAGACCGAACGCAGGGTGCGCGACGGCGGCAAGGCTTTCGAGCCCATCCGCCTGCAGCTCTCCTTCCGCTCGACCGTCGACGTGCTTTCGGCCGTCGACGCCGTCTTTGCCAATCCGGCGCATGCGCGAGGCCTCAGCGCCCGCAGCGAGCCGGTGGTGCATGCTTCGAACCGCATCGGCCATCCCGGCGCCGTTGACATCTGGGACGTGATCGCCGCCGAACCGGTGGATACGGACGAGGAATGGACCGCCGCCTTCGACGCGACACCGGAGAGCGCGCCGGTCAATATCCTCGCCCGGCGGATCGCGGCCACGCTGGAAAGCTGGATCGGCAAGGAGACGATCGTCGAGAAGGGTGTTCGCCGGCCGATGCGTCCGGGCGACGTCATCGTGCTGGTTCGCAAACGCGACGCCTTTGTCAACGCGCTGACGAGAGCGCTCAAGCGCCGTAACAACATCCCCGTCGCCGGCGCCGACCGGTTGGTGCTCACCAAGCATATTGCCGTGCAGGACCTGCTCGCCCTCGGGCGGTTCGTGCTTTTGCCGCAGGACGACCTGTCGCTGGCCGCGCTGATGAAGAGCCCGCTGTTCAACCTCGGCGAGGACGCGCTGTTCGAACTCGCGGCCCGGCGCGGCGAGGGCGAAAGCCTCTGGCAGCGGCTGCAGCACGAAGCCGATGACGGCATCCTGTTTCACCAGACGGCGCGAACGCTGAAATCCTACATGGCGCTCGCCAACCAACTGGCGCCGCATGATTTTTACGCCCGCGTCCTCGGCGTGCATGGCGGCCGCGCCGCCTTTCTCGCGCGCCTCGGCACCGAGGTCAGCGACATTCTCGACGAGTTCCTCACCTTCGCGCTCGACCAGGAGCGGAGCGGCCTGCCCGGCCTGCAAGCCTTCGTCTCGACGCTGGAAATGGAAGCACCGACGGTCAAGCGCGAGCAGGACAAGGAACGCGACGAAGTCCGGATCATGACGGTGCACGCAGCCAAGGGCCTGGAAGCGCCGGTCGTCTTCCTCGCCGATGGTGGCGGGGCGGCGTTCAGCAACCAGCATGTGCCCTCTCTCCGCTTTCTGGAACTCGCCCAGAGGGATGGCACCGTCCTGCCGCTTCCGGTGTGGCGCGCGCCGGGCGCAGAATCGAACTCGCTCATCAGCGCCGACGGCGAGCGGCTGAAGACGCTGGCCGAGGAGGAATATCGTCGCCTGCTCTATGTCGGCATGACCCGCGCCGCCGACCGCCTGATCGTATGCGGTTATCGCGGCCAGAGGGCCGTTGCCGATACATGGCATGCCATGGTTCAGGCGAGCCTTGCCGGAGATGAAAGCGGTCGCGGCCACCCGACCAGCTTCCATGCCGGCGGCGAGGAATGGTCCGGCCATGCCTGGCGCGACAAACAGCTCGCGCGCGATCTGCCCTCCGGCGATGCGCGCTCGGCCGATTCCGGCCGCGCCGCAACCACGCTGCCGAAGGCGCTTTCGACGCCGTTGCCGCCGCAAAAGCGGCTGCCGCGCCCGCTCACCCCTTCCGGCGTCGGCATTGCGGTCGACGAGGATGACGGCGATGCGCTCGTCGGCTCGGCTCTTTTCTCGGAAAAGGCGCCGGCAAATCTCTCAATGCTGCGGGGCGCCATCCTGCACCGCCTGCTGCAGGTTCTGCCCTCGATGGCGGAAGACGACCGCCGGGCCGCGGCCGAACGCTATCTCGAACGATCCGTGCCCAGCTGGCCGCCGGCACAGCGCGCCGCACTGATCGCCAGCATCGAAACGGTGCTCGCCCATCCGGATCTCGGCGCAGTGTTCTCGGCGAGCAGCCGGGCCGAGGTTTCGGTCATGGGCACGCTGACGCTCGGCAAGCGCGAGCACGCGGTTTCCGGCCGGATCGACCGGCTGGCCGTCGGCGACGGCGTCGTGACGATTGCCGACTTCAAGACCAATCGGCAGGTGCCGGCATCGCCTGGCGACATTCCCTTCGCCTACACGGCGCAGCTTGCAATCTACCGCGCCCTCCTGCAGCCGCTTTATCCGGCGCATGCGTTTCGATGCGTGCTGATCTTCACCGAGGGGCCGGCAATCCACGTCGTTCCCGATCAAGCGCTCGACAGGAGCCTTGAAGACCTCGCGACAAAGTGAGATACCCGATATTGAAAATCCAGCGGTGCCTTCTCACATGAGACACAACATCTGGATACTGACATTCCGAACGCAAGGAGCAGCCTATGGCTACTGTAAAGGTCGATACGTCCAATTTTCAGCAGGAAGTGCTGAACTCCGCCGAGCCGGTGGTTGTCGATTTCTGGGCTGAATGGTGCGGCCCGTGCAAGATGATCGCGCCGAGCCTCGAGGAAATCTCGAACGAACTCGCCGGCAAGGTCAAGGTTGCCAAGCTCAACATCGACGAAAACCCGGAACTGGCCGCCCAGTACGGCGTTCGCTCGATCCCGACGCTCGCCATGTTCAAGGCCGGCGAAGTGGCCGACATCAAGGTTGGCGCCGCTCCGAAGACGGCTCTGTCCTCGTGGATCTCCACGGCGGTCGCATAAGGCGGATTCACCGCTGAGAATATCAAAAGCCCGGCATGCCGGGCTTTTTTCTTGTCTTCAATCTGGAAGCAGGCTGTCTGAGCCAGATCTTGATCACTTCGGCGGCGTGCCGTTGTCAGCAAGCACGTCACCCACCAGATAAAGCGAGCCGCCGATCAGGATGCGCGGCGGTGCCGGGTCCTCGTCGACCAGATTGGAGATGATCGTCAGCGCCTCGGCGACGGACGAGACCGCGGAGGCCTCAAAGCCGACCGATGCGGCGTCACTGGCAAGCGCCACCGGATCAAGCCCAGCATCGGAGCCGCGGATCGGAACGGTGAAGACCTGTTCGGCGAGATCGAGGAAAGCGCGGAAGTAGCCGATCGGCTCCTTGGTGTTGATCATGCCGATGATCAGGAACAAGGGTCGCGATTCGCGCTCCTCGAAGGTCGCCATCGCCTCGGCGATCACCTGGCCGGCACCGGGATTGTGGCCGCCATCGACCCAGATCTCCGCGCCAACCGGACCGTAATGCGTGAGTTTGCCGCTGGTCAACCGCTGCAGGCGTCCGGGCCATTCGACACCCGCAAGACCACGCTCGATCGCCGCTTCGGAAACATCGAAACCGGCGGCCCGTACCGCGCGGATCGCCGCTGCGGCATTGGCATACTGGTGGCGGCCCGGCAGCTTCGGCAGCGGCAGGTCGGCGAGCCCGCCTTCGTCCTGATAGACGAGGCGACCGAATTCCTCATGCGCCATGAAATCCTGGCCGTAGACGAACATCGGGCAGCCGAGGCGCTCGGCGGTCGAGACGAGCACATCCCGGGCCGCCTCTTCCTCCTGCTGACCGATCACTACAGGGCAACCACGCTTCATGATGCCGGCCTTTTCGGCGGCAATCAGCTCCACCCGATCGCCGAGATAGGCCTGGTGGTCGAGCGAGATCGGCATGACGACCGAAACGGCCGGACGGGCAATGACGTTGGTCGCATCGAAACGACCGCCAAGGCCGACCTCGATGATCGCGACATCGGCCGGATGCTCGGCAAAGAGCACGAAGGTAACGGCGGTCAGGATCTCGAAGACGGTGATCTTCTCGCCGCCATTGGCTTCGGCGACGCGACGCACGGCATCGGCGAGAACGGGATCGCTGACGAGCTTTCCCTTGCCGCCCTTGACGCCCAGGCGATAGCGCTCGTGCCAGTTGACGAGATGCGGCGAGGTATGGACGTGAACACTGAGGCCGGCTGCTTCCAGGATCGCCCGAGAAAAAGCGGTTGCCGAGCCCTTGCCGTTGGTACCGGCGACATGGATCACCGGCGGCAGGCGGTCCTGCGGATTGCCGAGTGCTGCGAGAAGCCGTGTGATCCTGTCCAGCGACAGGTCGAAGCCCTTGGGGTGAAGGGCGAGAAGTTTTTCGATCTCATAGCCCGCTTCGCTGGCTTCCACCGCTGCCATCTCTTAACCCCGCCCCGACACGCTCGGCTGCTACAGCGCGCGCCCTATAGGCCGTCTACCGATCGCTGTAACGCCCTGAGTTGCAGCATCTCCGCACAAAAGAAATCGCGGAGATGCATCATTTTGTTCTATACAGTTCAGCCGACGCAGCGCTTCAGGCGCTGGCAGCGACCGGCAAGGCAGCCGGCTGCGTGCCGCCGTTGAGCTTCGAGGCTTCCGCTGGCTTCTTCATCAGGATCTTCAGGACCCGGGCGAGCGTCGACGGCAGATCGTGGCGTTTGACGACCATGTCGACCATGCCATGCTCCAGCAGATATTCCGACGTCTGGAAACCTTCCGGCAGCTTCTCGCGCAGCGTCTGCTCGATCACGCGCTTGCCGGCAAAGCCGATTTCCGCGCCCGGCTCGGCCATGTGGATGTCGCCGAGCATCGCGTAGGATGCGGTAACGCCACCGGTGGTCGGGTTGGTGAGCACGACGATATAGGGAAGGCCGGCTTCCTTCAGCATGTTGACGGCAACCGTGGTGCGCGGCAGTTGCATCAGCGACAGGATGCCTTCCTGCATGCGCGCGCCGCCGGAAGCGGGGAAGATGACCAGCGGGCACTTCTCGGAAATTGCCCGTTCGAAGGCCTTGATGATCGCCTCACCGGCAGCCATGCCGAGCGAGCCGCCGATGAAGTTGAACTCGTGCACGACGGCGACGAGCTTGACGCCCTGCACGCGGCCGAGGCCGGCGACGATCGTGTCTTCGAGTTCAGTCTTGGCGCGGCTGTCGCGCAGACGATCGGCGTATTTCTTGGAATCGCGGAACTTCAGCGGATCCTGAGCAACCTTCGGCTGCGGAAACGCTTCAAAGATGCCGCCGTCGAAGAGGTCCTTCAACCGCGCCTTGGCCGGCATCTTCATGTGGAAGCCGGACTGCGGGATGACCCACTTGTTTTCCTCGAGATCGCGGTGGAACACCATCTCGCCGGTTTCCGGGCACTTGATCCAGAGATTTTCCGGAACTTCCCGGCGGCCCAGCATCGAGTTGATCTTCGGCCGAACGTAGTTTGTGATCCAGTTCACTTAGTAACTCCTGAAGATTTCCTTCGGGTTGTGCGCGCTAATATAGGCAATTATTCGGCTGCTGCGAGACGTGCGGACCGCACGCCTGCCGAGAGCCCTCTCACCAGCGCTTCGACACCCGGAACCGTCGCATCGGTCGCCTTGCCCTCTTCGGTCAGGCTCGACGCGATCTGGTTGACGATCGCCGTACCGACGACCACACCATCGGCAGATGCTCCGATGGCCCTTGCATGTTCCGCCGTCTTGACGCCGAAACCGACGCAAACGGGCAGATTGGTGTGTGCCTTGATACGCCCGACGGCGCCACCAATCAACGACGGATCGGGCAGAGCCGATCCGGTGATGCCGTTCATCGACACGTAGTAGACGAAACCGGAGGTGTTTTCGAGCACCTTTGGCAGGCGACGGTCGTCCGTGGTCGGCGTCGCCAGGCGAATGAAGTTGATGCCCTTTTCCAGCGCCGGGATGCAGAGCTCGTCGTCCATTTCCGGCGGCAGGTCGACGACGATCAGGCCGTCGATTCCGGCGACAAGCGCATCCGTCAGGAAGCGATCGACGCCGTAGATATAAATCGGGTTGTAATAGCCCATCAGCACGATCGGCGTGCGCTCGTCGTCCTCGCGGAAGCGGCGGGCGATTTCAAGCGTCTTTTCAAGCGTCTGGCCGCCCTTCAGCGAGCGCTGGCCAGCCAACTGGATCGCCGGGCCGTCGGCCATCGGGTCAGAGAACGGCATGCCGAGTTCGATGACGTCGGCGCCGGCGTTCGGCAGCGCCTTCATGATCGAGACCGACGTCTCGAAATCCGGATCGCCGCCCATGAAATAGGTGACGAGGACCGGACGTCCTTCGGCCGCGACATCGGCAAATCGCTTGTCCATGCGTGCGGTCATGATCTTACTGCCCCATTCCCAGTAACTTGCCGACGGTGAAGATGTCCTTGTCGCCACGGCCGGAGAGGTTCATCAGGATGATCTCGTCCTTGCCCATCTTCGGCGCGCGCTTGATCACCTCGGCAAGCGCATGCGACGGCTCGAGCGCCGGGATGATGCCTTCGAGACGGGTCAGCGTCTGGAAGGCTTCGAGCGCTTCGTGGTCCATGATCGGCACGTATTCGACGCGGCCGACATCGTTGAGCCAGGCATGCTCCGGACCGATGCCGGGATAATCGAGGCCGGCCGAAATCGAATGGCCTTCCTTGATCTGCCCGTCGCCGTCCTGCAGCAGATAGGTGCGGTTGCCGTGCAGCACGCCGGGCGATCCGGCGGTGATCGAGGCGCAGTGCTCGTCGCCCTCGATGCCCTTGCCGCCGGCTTCGACGCCGACGATCTTGACGCTCTCGTCATCGAGGAACGGATGGAAGATGCCGATCGCGTTGGAGCCACCGCCAACGGCGGCAATGACGAGATCCGGCAGCCGGCCTTCGGCAGCGAGCATCTGCTCCTTGGCTTCCTGGCCGATGACGGCCTGGAAATCGCGGACCATCTCCGGATAGGGATGCGGGCCGGCAGCCGTGCCGATCAGGTAGTAGGTGTTGTCGACATTGGTGACCCAGTCACGCAGCGCCTCGTTCATGGCATCCTTGAGCGTGCCGCTGCCGGCGGTTACCGGCTTTACCTCGGCGCCCAGGAGCTTCATGCGGAAAACGTTCGGCGCCTGGCGCTCGACGTCGGTCGCGCCCATGTAGACGACGCAGGGCAGGCCGAAGCGGGCGGCGACGGTTGCCGAAGCCACGCCATGCTGACCGGCGCCGGTCTCAGCGATGATGCGCGTCTTGCCCATGCGCTTGGCGAGCAGGATCTGGCCGATGCAATTGTTGATCTTGTGGGAACCGGTGTGGTTCAGCTCTTCGCGCTTGAAGTAGATCTTGGCGCCACCAAGCTCGGCCGTCAGCCGTTCAGCGAAGTAGAGCGGGCTCGGGCGCCCGATATAATGCGCGCCGAGATGCTCCAGCTCCGCCTTGAAGGCCGGGTCGTTCTTCGCGTTATCCCACTCGTTCTGGAGATCGAGGATCAGCGGCATCAGAGTTTCGGCCACGAAGCGACCGCCGAAGATACCGAAACGGCCGTCCTCGTCCGGGCCACCCCGGAAGGAATTCAACTTTGGCGCCTGGTTCACGTCCTGCTCCCTGACCGTGGCATGCCCGCCTCCGCCTGGCGAACGGCATTGAAAAACGATTCCATGAGCTTCAGATCCTTGACGCCCGGCGCGCTCTCGACGCCGGAGGAGATATCGATGGCACGCGCGCTGGTCTGCGCCATGGCCTCGCCAATGTTGTCGGCGTTAAGACCACCGGAAAGCATGTAATCGACGCTTCCGTCAAGCGCATCGAGCAGCTTCCAGTCAAAGGAAACGCCGTTGCCACCGGGCAATTCGGACCCCTTTGGCGGCTTGGCATCGAAGAGGAAGCGATCGGCGATGCCGATATAGGCATCGATCTTTTCAAGGTCCGATGCTTCGCGCACCGAAAAGGCCTTCATGACAGGAAGGCCATAGATTGCCTTGACCGTCAGCAGTCGATCCGCGTCCTCGCTGCCATGAAGCTGCAGGATATCCGGGTTGAGCGCCGAAACGATTTCGTCAAGCTCGTCATTGTCGGCATTCACCGTGACGGCGACGATCTTCGCCTGGCCGCGAATCCTGTCGGCGATGCGGCCGGCATCGTCGGGCTCGATGTTCCTGGGGCTCTTCGGGAAAAAGATGAAGCCGACATGGGATGCGCCGAGCGCGACAGCACGCTCCGCCGCTTCCGCGGTCTTCAGCCCGCATATCTTCACTTGGGTTTTCATGAGAAGCGACCTTGCATGAAATGCCGCGCGAGTCGAGCCAAAAACCGACGCAAAAGCGGTCACTCAGCGCCCCTGCACCCGTCCTTCGCCGGGTGCGCGCCCCTTGCGCGGCAGGCGCGCTTTTACCATATGCATTTTACCACAACGGAGAGACTGATGCGCCTGTTGCTCGCGCTTATCCTGCCCTGGCTGCAGTTTTTTACCATCGGCCGCCCCTTTGCCGGCCTCATTTGCCTGATCCTGCAACTGACGCTGATCGGCTGGGTTCCGGCGGCGATCTGGTCGGTCTATGCGCTCAGCCAATACAAGACCGACGAGAAGATCCGCGAAGCGCTGCGCCACCGCGCATAACGCGCCGCTCATCGTCGTCCGGGATTCAATCGAAGTCGATCGCGTGCAGCATCGTGCCGTTGCGGCGGAGCCAGCGCTTGGCGTCCTCCGTATCGGGGCACAATCTGCCGCAGAGCGCCCAGAAGTTCGGGCCGTGGTTCATTTCCTGCAGATGCGCCACTTCATGCGCCGCGAGATAGGCGATGACCTTCGGCGGCGCCATGACGATGCGCCAGGAGAAACTCAACGCCCCGTCGGCCGAGCATGATCCCCAGCGGCTGCGCGTGTCCTTGAGCGACAGCGACTTTGCCCGTCGGCCGATACGGCCGGTGTAGATCGCCACCAACCGGTCGAGATCCTGGCGGGCTTCCTTCTTCAGGAAATCGACGATTCGCCGGTTGAGATGTTCCTCGCCGCCGCTGACGCGCAGCACCGGTTCGTCATCGATCACGATCGCTTCCGTGAGCCCGCGGATCTTTCCGGTGCGCTCGATGCGGTGGGCGATGCCGCGGATGAGGATGGAACCGCCCTCCTCGATCTGGCTCTCGCCGGAGAAGCGGGCGAGCTTGGTCATCAGCCAGCCCTGGTGTCGTGTCAGGAAGGCGTTGACCTCTCGCTCGGGGAGGCCCTGCGGCACCGTCATCTTCAGGGCCCGGCCGCCCGGCTCGATGCGCAGCGTCATGCGCGTCGCGCGCGCGTTCTGCTTGATCGTCAGCGGCAGGGACTTGCCGGCGACCTCGATCTGCCGCGTCGTTGCGGGTGGTGCAGGTTGAATGCGCCGCTTGAAGGAAGGGAACATGCAGGCTTTCTAACCGATTCGCGGGGCTTTCGCCTACAGTTCACAGGTTGGGGTGCATGCCAAAAGTGATCCGGCGTTTCATGTGAAACGCCGGAAGCGGTTTCGTCAGGTCAGTGGGCTTCGACAATCGGGCCCGAGCCGCCGTTCTTGCGGTCGCGCATGAAGCGGTCAAACTCTTCCTGGTCCTTGGCGCGGCGAAGCTCGCGCGCATAGCTGTCGAATTCTTCGCGCATCTCGTCGAGCTTGCGGCGTTCCTCGTCGAGACGGGTAAGTTCAGCTTCGCGCCAGTCGTCGAAGGCGACGTTGCCGGTGCGATGCGTCCAGTTGGAACGGCGGCCGCCGCGCTTGAAAGCCGAGCACATGCCATCCACCGTATCGTTTGCGTCTTTCTTGAACGTCTTGAGCTTTTCGCCAAAGAGAATGTAGGCGAGCATGGCCAGGCCGAGCGGCCAGAAGACCACGAAGCCAAGCACCATCAGGGCGATGGTCGCGGGCGTCCAATCCGGACGGATCATTGCAGATTGGTTCATCTTCAGGATTCCTCGCAATCATCCGGGCCGCCCATGCGGCCCGATGAAAACGATGTGGGAAGGCGCTCTTGGCTCTGCAAGACGCCCTCCCCCGGAATCGGACAAACCCTTGACTCTACGCAGTCAAAACGGCCGTGCCGCCGAGATCAGGCCGACTTGCCGCCCTTGATCAGCTGCTTCACCGGTTTTGCGTGGCGCGCGTGCTCGCGGTGGAAAGCGACGATGCGCGGCGCGATTTCGCGGCGGAAGCGCGAGCCGTTGAAGACGCCGTAGTGGCCGACATCCGGCTGCATGTAATGCAGGCGCATGTGGTCGGGGATGTTGGTGCAGATCGTCTGCGCCGCCTGGGTCTGGCCGACACCGGAGATATCGTCGTTCTCGCCTTCGACCGTCAGGAGCGCCACCTTCTTGATCGCCGTCGTGTCGACGCGCTTGCCGCGATGCATCATCTCGCCCTTTGGAAGCGCATGCTGCATGAACACCACCTGCACCGTCTGCAGGTAGAATTCGGCCGTCAGATCCATGACCGCGAGATATTCGTCGTAGAAGTCGCGGTGCTTTTCGGCGGCGTCGCCGTCGTTCTTCACCAGGTGGGCGAAGAACTCCTTATGGGCGATCAGGTGCCGGTCGAGGTTCATCGACATGAAGCCGGAGAGCTGCAGGAATCCTGGATAGACCATGCGCATGAAACCCGGTTGCGGCCACGGCACCGGCATGATGACATTGTCACGGAACCATTCGATCGAACGCTCTTCCGCGAGCTGGTTGACGCCTGTCGGGTTAATGCGGGTGTCGATCGGTCCGCCCATCAGCGTCATCGTCGCCGGCGACAGCGGGTCGTCGGCAGCTTCCATCAATGCGACGGCAGCAAGCACCGGCACCGCGGGCTGACAGACGCCGATCACGTGGGTGTCAGGCCCGAGGAAATGCAGCATCTGGATGACGTAGTCGATGTAATCGTCGAGATCGAAGGTGCCTTCGCTGAGCGGCACCATGCGGGCATCGATCCAGTCGGTGATGTAGATGTCGGAATGCGGCAGCAGGGCTTCCACCGTGCCGCGCAACAGCGTCGCATAGTGGCCGGACATCGGCGCGACGATGAGCACCTTCGGATCGGGCGCCCGGCCTTTGGGCAAGGCACGCTCGAAATGAATGAGGTTGCAGAACGGCGCGCGCCAGACGATGCGTTCGTAAATCGAAGCCGATTGACCATCGACGACCGTTTCGGGAAGACCGAACTCGGGCTTGCCATAACGGCGGGTGGAGCGCTCGAACACTTCAAGACCGGCTGCGGCGGCGCGACCGAAATAGGTGTGCGAGACGGGGTTCATCGGATTGCTGAACGCGAGCCGCATGGCGTCGGCTGCCGTGCGCCACGGCGCCATCATTGCGTGGTTCAGTTCATAGAGCTGGTAGAACATGGGAAGCGTACCCCTTGGTTCAATCAACGACAACGCCGCTCCCGGTCGGACGCAAGCTTGCGATTGTTTGTCTTGGTGTCCGCAATCGCTGCCAGACTACCACTTTTCTTGTGCAGTGCAACAAATATACCCGTCTCGCCTCGATACAAGGCCTGAAGCCAGAATGAATCCGGATTCCTGACGATTTGCAAACGAGCTTGCTCGAAACTGGCCGTTTTCCGCTATTTTCGTGCGTCGAGCCGCAATACCTGGCCTTTTCAGGGATAATCAGCACCTCTCAGCGGCAAAGATGGGGTGCGCATCCCTGTGGCAATGCAGCAAACCCGCCATCGCTCAAGCGGCCGCCACTTGAATGACAGCCTTCACCAGGCCCGTCTTTTCTTCCGCCCATCGCGGCAGATCGGCAACCGCGCCGTCCAGCGTGGTGCGGTGGGTGATCAGCGCCTCCACCGGTACCAGGCCGGACGCGATCGATGCGACGACATGGTCGAAATCCTGCCGGGTCGCGTTGCGGCTGCCGACCAGCGTCATCTCGCGCTTGTGGAACTCCGGATCGGAGAAGCGGATATCGTCCTTGACGACACTGACGAAGACCAGGGTGCCACCGTGGGCGACGTGGGCGAAGGCCGCCTGCATCGAGCCGCCATGCCCGGTCGCGTCGAAGACGACATCGAAACCGTCTCCATCCGTCGCCGCGGCAACGCGCGCCGCCGTATCGGTATCCACGACGATGCCCTTGGCAAAGCCGAGTTTGCGGGCGGCAAAGTCCAGCCGCTCGGTACTGGTGTCGGCGAGCACCACGTCGTGGCCAGCGATGCGCGAGAAGATCGCCGTGCCGAGGCCGATCGGCCCGGCGCCGATAACCAGCGCCCGTGACCCCGCATCCGTCGATGCACGGCGGACCGCGTGGGCGCCGATCGCCAGGAACTCGACGGTGGCGGCTGCCTCCGGCGAAAGGCCCTGCGCCGGATAAAGATTACCCTCCGGCACGACGATCTCTTCGCAAAACGCGCCGTCGGTATGGACGCCGAGAACCTTGATGGCCGTGCAGCAATTGGGCTTGCCCTTGCGGCAGGCAACGCAAGCACCGCAGGCGAGATAGGGGTTGACCACGACCGGCGTGCCGGGCGCCATAATCGTCCCTTTCCCGCCGGCCATCACCGTTGCCGAAATCTCATGGCCCATGACCCGTGGATATTCGAGGAACGGATGTTTGCCGGCAAAGATATGGTAGTCCGTACCGCAGATGCCGACATGGCTGACGGCGAGGCGGACCCAACCGTCCGGCACGGTTTCGATTGGCGTGCGGTCGACGACCTCCAGCCGACCGGGTTGCGGGCAGAGCACGGCTTTCATGGCAATTCTCTCGAATACGGCAGCGCCTAGCGGGCGCTGCGGCGACGCAATTGGTCGAAATAGACGATAACGATGATCAGAACCCCGGTGATGATGCGCTGCCAGAACGAGTTGACGTTCAAGAGGTTGGCGCCGTTGTTGATCGTCGCGAGGATGAATGCGCCGAGCAGCGGCCCATGCACCGAGCCGACCGCACCGAACAGGCTGGTGCCGCCGATGACCGACGAGGCGATCGCCTGAAGCTCCCAGCCTTCGGCCTGGGTGGCGTTGCCGATACCGATGCGCGAGGCAAGCAGCAGGCCGACAAAGGCGGCGCAAGTCGACGACAGGATGTAGGCGAGATAGATCGTGCGGTGGACGTTGACGCCGGAAAGGCGCGCCGCCTCGCTGTTGGAGCCGACAGCAAAGAGATAGCGGCCGAAACGGCTCAAATGCAGGAAGACATAGGCCGGGATCGCCACCACGATCACCATCCAGAACAGGCTCGGAACACCCAGGAAATCCGCCCGCGAGAAATTGGTGAAGGCCTCATTGGTGATCGAGATGGTCGAGCCATTGGTGATCAGGAGGCCGATGCCACGGAGCGACGTGAGCGTTGCCAGCGTGATGATGAAGGGCGGCAGACCCATGCGTACGATGCCGAAGGCATGGAAGGCGCCGATCAGGACACCGAAGGCGAGCGTCAGGATGATGGCAATCCAGAGCGGAACGCCGGCGGCCAGCAGCCAGGCGACGATGACGCTGGTAAAGCCTACCACGGCACCGACCGACAGATCGATGCCGGCGGTGATGATGACGAAGGTCTGGCCAACTGCCAGGATCGCCGTCATCGCCCCCTGGCGCAGCAGGTTGCTGATGTTGTTGGGCGTCCAGAAGCTGTTGGTCGCGAAGCCCAGCAGCATCCACAGGAACAGAAGCAACCCCAGGAGGGTGAGGCCGAACAGAATGCTCACGCCCTTGCGTGGTGCCGCGCTGGCGCCGCTCTCCACCGTTTCCGCACTCATCGTCTTCCTCCCTGCATCTTTCAAGTTTGTTTTTATCGGTTCAAACGCCAATCGCCTGCGTCAGCACTTCCTCGTGGCTGGCAGCGCGATAGTCGTGGCTGGCGACCAGCCGTCCGCGCCGGAACACATGCAGCCGGTCCGCCAATTCGTAGACCTCCGGCAGATAGGACGAGATCAGGATGATGCCTGCCCCGTTCTCCAGAAGCCGCGCGAACAGGCGATAGATTTCCGCCTTGGTGCCGACATCGACGCCGACAGTCGGCTCGTCAAAGATGAAAAGCTTGGCGCCGTGGCTGAGCCATTTGCCGATGACGATCTTCTGCTGGTTGCCGCCGGACATGGCCGACGCCAGCACGCGCCGTGACGGCGTCTTTATCTTCAGGTCTCGAATCTGCCGGTCGGCATTTTCCCGCTCCTGCTGGCCGTTGATCGTCAGGCCGCGCGTCAGCCGGTTGAACACCGGCAGATTGATGTTGAGGCCGATCGGCAGATTGAGGCAGAGGCCCTGGTCCCGCCGGCTTTCCGGCGCAAGCGCAATGCCGAGGTCCATGGCCTTACGTTCGCTGGCGATCTCCACCTTGCGGCCCTGCCAGTAGACCTCTCCACCCGTTGGCCGGTGCCGGCCATAAAGGCCGAGCGCAAACTCGCTGCGTCCCGCGCCGATCAGTCCATAAAGGCCGACGATCTCGCCGGCGCGCACCGTCAGCGACACATCCTGAAAGCCGAGACCGCTCAAGTTGCGCGTCTCGACGATGGCTGCGCCCGGCGGAAAATGTTCCTTGTGATAGATCTGCTCGATCGTGCGGTTGATCATCAGCGCGATCAGCTCCGCCTCGTTGGTCTCGCCGATCTTGCGGGTGCCGACATGGGTGCCGTCACGCAGCACCGAGACACGGTCGGCAAGCTCGAAGACTTCCTCCATGCGGTGGCTGATATAGACGATGGTCACGCCTTCGGCCTGCAGCCTTCGGATCAGCCGGAAGAGCTGTGCCGATTCCTGCCGGGTGAGATAGGCGGTCGGCTCATCGAAGATCAGAAACTGCGTGCCGCGCATGGCAGCGCGCGCCGTGGCGACGAGTTGTTGCTGGCCGATCGTCAGGCTACCAAGCACGGCACCGGCCGGCAGGTTGAAGCCGAGATCATCCAGCACGCTTTGTGCCGCATCGGTCATGGCGCGCTTGCGCATCAGGCCATTGCGATTGATCTCATCGCCGAGAAACATATTGGCCGCGACCGACAGGTGGGCGCAAAGTACGACCTCCTGGTGCACGGCATTGATACCGCGCTCGATTGCCTCCTGCGGCGTACCAAGCTGAACGGGTTTCCCGCACCAGAAGATTTCGCCGGACGTGCGTTTGATGACGCCGGTCAGAAGCTTGATCAGCGTCGACTTGCCGGCACCGTTCTCACCGACGATCGCGTGAATTTCACCGGACAGAAAGGTCAGCGATGCAGGCTTCAAGGCTTCGACAGCGCCATACTTCTTCTGCAGGGCGCGCAGCTCCAGGATAGGCTCGCCTTTCGGAACCGGGTGGCGTGTCGCCACATGCAGTCCTTCGGTCCTGATGTCGCGTGGCTCTTGCAAGTCGGTCATCTGCGCATTCCTCCCATCGCAGAGATCGCTTGCGGCCGGTCCTCGTTCCGGCCGCAAGCGGGTGCGGCAGGCTCAACGCCCGCCGCAGCCGTCGTCACTTGACCTTCGGGTTCAAGAGAGCGTCGATCTTCGGCTCGGCCATGTTGGCCTTGGTCACCAGATTGGCGCCGGTATCGACATTCGCCTCGACCTTCTCCTTCTTCGAGACCGCGAGCGCTGTCTTCACGCCATCATATCCCATGCGATAGGGATCCTGCACGACGAGACCAGCCAGAACGCCTTCCTTGAGGAAGCCGACGGTCTTGTCGTCGCTGTCGAAGCCGATCACCTTGATCTTGTCGCCGAGCTTGTTTTCGGCGATCGCCTGGCCAACGCCCTGCGCCATGATCAAGTTGGACGCAAACACGCCGACAAGGTTGGGATTGGCGGTGATCAGGTCGGTCATGATGTTGAGGCCGGTGGTTGCCTGGCCGTCGGCATATTTATCGACGACGACCTTGAAGCCCGGATACTTGGTCTTGACCTGATCGAGGAAGCCTTCGCGGCGCTGGTCGAGCGAGCCGACACCCGGAAGGCTGGTGATGATGGCGATTTCGCCCTCTTCCTTGCCGCTCATTTCCTTGACCGCCGCAGCGAGACCATCGGCAGCGATGCGGCCGCCCTGGACGTTGTCGGTGGTGAGGAACGACGAGAAGGCCTTGGAGTCGGCACCGGAGTCGATGCCGATGATCGGCACGGCCTTCGCTGCTTCATCGATCGGCTTGCCGAGCGCCTTGAATTCCGTTGGCGAAATGACGACGGCAGCCGGGGCGCCGGCAACCGCATTCTCGAGAATGCTGATCTGGCCGTTGATATCGGATTCGGATTGAGCGCCGAGTTCCGGCACGTTGACGCCGAGATCCTTGCCGGCGGCGCGGGCACCGGCCAGCACGATCTGCCAATAGAAGGACGTGGTATCCTTGACGATGATCGGGATCGTCACGTCCTGTGCGAAGGAGGCGACCGGCGACATGCCGGCGATCATCGCGGCGCCGGCCAAGGCGGTAAAGGCGCGGCGGGTCAGGCTGCTTTTCAGAATGCTCATCCCAGGTTTCTCCTCTTTGGTGCACCGTGTTCCACTTCTTGGAGATCGATCGCAGGTGCTGGCTTATCGACCTTTTATCGATAAAAAACATATTGGAATGCTAATACGACAATCCCGGCTTGGCAAGCTGCCGGAACAGCATTTCAGACGGCGCTCTAGTGCCGTCCGCTAGACCCGAACCGGCGCGTCCCCGAGCTCCGGTGCGACCAGTGTGAACGGTTCAAAAGCCGCGAAATCCGCTGCGGAAAACCGGTGCTCGACGAGCGCCATGTTGCGCGCCAGGCTCTGCGGCTTGGCGGTGCCGAGTAGCACCGAGGCGACCTGCTGACTGGCGAGCGGAAACTGCATGGCAGGTGCGGCAAGCGGCACATTCATGCCGCGCGCAACCGCGTCCATGGCGGCAACCTTTTGCCGGATATCGTCCGTCGCCGGCATGTAGTCGAAATGCGCGCCTTCAACCGGCCCCGTCGCCAGGATGCCCGAATTGAACACCCCACCGACGACGAGCGAGGTCTGCTTCTTCTCGCAGAGCGGCAGCAGTTCGGCGACAGCGGACCGGTCGAGCAGCGTGTAACGCCCGGCGAGCAGGATGCAGTCGAGATCAGCTTGACGCAGGACGTCGAGACAGACCGGCACCTCGTTGACGCCGAGCCCATAGGCCGCGATCGTTCCCGAGGATTTCAGCGCCTCCAACGCCTTGAGGCCGCCCTCCAGCAATTGCCGGAGGTAGACCGCATTGCGAGCGGCTCCATGGGTGTAGACGCCGATATCGTGCACATAGAGGATGTCGATGCGATTGAGCCCGAGCCGGGCATAGCTGAACTCAACCGAGCGCATGATGCCGTCATAGCTGTAATCGTAGGTGACGTCGAAATTGAGCGGGTTCACGTAGGAATAGTCCGGCACCTTGTCTTCCGGCACCGGATGCAGGAGACGGCCAACCTTGGTGGAGAGCACGAACTGATCACGCGGCTTGTCGCGCAGGAAGTCGCCGACACGACGCTCGGCAAGACCGAGGCCGTAGAAAGGCGCAACATCGAAGTAGCGCATGCCCGACTGCCAGGCAGCGTCCAGGGTCGCGATCGCGGAGTCGCCGGTGCATTCGCGGTAGAGGCCGCCAAGACCGGCAGCGCCGAAGCTAAACTCGGTCACCGATAGGTCGGTTCGACCGATCCGTCTCGTCTGCATTCCCCGTTTCCTCCTCCCAGGATGCCTTAGGTATTTAGAGCGTTGCGCCCAAATGCCAGGGCACGAATTCATTATCGCCGTAGCCGAAAAGCTCGCTCTTGGTCTTGCGGCCAGAGGCGGTCTCGACGATCAGGTCGAAGATCTCGCGGCCGAGCCCGGCGATGCTCGCCTCCCCCGAAGCGATCACGCCGCAATCGATGTCCATGTCCTCTTCCATCGCCCGGTAGAGCGCAGTGTTGCTGGTGAGCTTGATCGACGGCGCCGGCCGACAGCCGAAACAGCTGCCGCGACCGGTGGTAAAGGCAATGACATTGGCGCCGCCGGCGACCTGGCCGGTGGCCGATACCGGGTCGTAGCCGGGGGTATCCATGAAGACGAGCCCGCGCTCGGTCACGCGCTCGGCGTAGCGGTAGACCGCGTTCAGCGGCGAACGACCGCCCTTGGCGACGGCGCCGAGAGATTTTTCGAGGATGGTGGTCAGGCCACCGCGTTTGTTGCCCGGCGAAGGATTGTTGTCGAGCGAAGCGCCATGCAGCGCCACATAGTTCTCCCACCAGGCAATCAGCCCATCGAGTTTCACCGCGACCGCGTCGTTCACTGCCCGGCTGCGCAAAAGGTGCTCGGCGCCATAGATTTCCGAAGTTTCGGAGAGGATCGCCGTGCCGCCGGCGGCCGCAAGGATGTCGACCGCAGCACCCAGCGCCGGGTTGGCGGTGATGCCCGAAAGCCCGTCCGACCCTCCGCATTGCAGACCGACGATAATCTCGCCGACCGGAATAGCGACACGACGTTCCTTGCCGACTTCGGCAGCTATTTCCTCGAGAATGCCCAACGCCTTTTCGACGGAACGGCGCGAGCCGCCGGCTTCCTGGATGTTGAAATGGCGTTTCTCCGCGCCGGCGCCGCTTTGGCCATAGAGCGTCAACTGGTTGACCTCGCAGCCGAGGCCGACCATCAGCACGCCGCCGAAATTGACATGGCGGGCGTAGCCGGCGAGCGTGCGGTGCAGATTGGCCATGCCGTCGCCGGTCGAGGACATGCCACAGCCCTGATCGTGCACGATCGGCACGAAACCATCGATGCCTTCGTACCTCGGCAAGATGCGCCTGTTCGCCTCCTCGGCGATGGCGCGACAGACGGTGGTGGAACAGTTCACGCTGGCGACGACCCCGATGTAGTTTCGCGTCGCTGCGCGGCCGTCCCCTCTTCGATAACCCATGAAGGTGCGCGCCCTGTCGGCATCGCTTGCCGCTTCCGGCGCCCCTTGAGGGCTGATCGCCAGGCGGTCCTTGTCGAAGGCGAGGTTATGGGCGTGCACGTGGTCGCCCGGCGCGATATCGGCGGTCGCCCGGCCGATCGCCTGGGCATATTTGACGACCGGTTCGCCGGCGCGGATGGCGCGGATGGCGATCTTGTGTCCGGCATCGACCTTTGCCGCCGCGCGCACGCCGTTTGGCAGAACGTCGCCGGCTGCAATCGCCAGCGTCGCCACGACAACATTGTCCTCCGGTGCGAGCAGGATGGTGGACGGCGCAGACACCCGATTTCTCCCTAACGATTTTTGTTCTGTCTTTTATCTACAATAGACAGATTGCCGTCAATGGGTATTATAGCGAAAACGTCGACGGCACGGCCGAGATGCCCCGGAGCGGCTGGGAGGAACAGATATAGATGACAGACGCAGACAAACCCTGAGCGACGGGATAGAGGAGCGTTCCGCGTAAGCGCCGAAAACTTCGAACGATCCGGACGTCGCCCATGGCAAAACAGAACACCGTATTCAAGGATGCCTATAACCGCTGCCTGAAGCTGCTGGCGGACACATCCTCGCTGCCCTCCGAGCCAGAGCTCGGGCAGATGCTCGGCGTCAGCCGGACGACGGTGCGGGCGATCCTCAGCCGCTTCGAGGAACTGCAGCTGATCGCCTGGGACAAGCGCAAGAAGAGCGTGCTGCGCCAACCCCGGCCCGACGATTATTTTCCGACGGAAGAGACGGATTCACTCGCCGAGATCATCGAGCGCAGCTTCATGCGCCGGATTCTCGCCGGTGGCGCCGAGCCGGGCATGCAGATCAACGAACTGGAACTGGCACGCGACATCGGGACCGGCACGACCAGCGTGCGCGAGTTCCTGATCCGCTTCAGCCGCTTCGGCCTGATCGAGAAGCGGCCGAACAGCCACTGGATCCTGAAAGGCTTCACCCGCGAATTCGCGCTGGAACTGACAGAAGTGCGCGAGATGTTCGAGCTGCGCTCGGCCGCGCGCTTTGTCTCCCTGCCCGACGACCATCCGGCCTGGGATGAGCTTCGGGAAATCGAGGCCCTGCACCGGGACATCCTCGCCGACATCGACAACCGTTACCGGGAGTTCTCCGAACTCGACGAGCAGTTTCACCTGCTGGTGCACAAGGCATCGAGCAACCGGTTCATCGTCGACTTCTACGACATCATCGCGATCGTCTTCCACTATCACTACCAGTGGAACAAGACGAATGCTCGCCAGCGCAACGCCCGGGCGCTGGAAGAACACCTCGCCTATATCGAAGCGCTGCGCTCGCACGATCCGGCAAAGGCCGAACAGGCCTGCCGGCGACACCTTCAGTCGGCGCGCGAAACCCTTCTCCAATCCATTCCATAGCCAGCTATCGGAGCCTATGCATGCCGACGCCGATCGTGCAATTCGGGACGAGCCGTTTCCTTCAGGCGCATGCCGATCTCTTCATCAGCGAGGCTTTGAAGAGAGGGGAGGCAGCAGGACCGATCACGATCGTTCAGACGACCGGGTCAAGCGAACGGTCAGGGCGGCTTGCAGCGCTCGCCCGCCCCGAGGGCTTTCCCGTTATCATTCGTGGCATCCAGGGAGGCGAGAGGATCGACGCGACGCAGCACGTGACAAGCGTCGTGCGCGCGCTTTCAACCGCCCAAAACTGGAGCGAGATCCGGGCGATTGTCGCCGAGGACGCCGAAATCCTGATCTCCAATACCGGTGACACAGGTTACCAGGTCGGCGACGACGACCTGACAAAGGACATTCCACGTTCCTTTCCGGGCAAGCTGATCCTTCTCCTGAAGGCGCGCTTCGACGCAGGAAGGCGCCCGCTGACGATCCTTCCCTGCGAGCTCGTGTCGCGCAACGGCGACGTGCTGAAGGCGCTGATGCTGCGGCTCGCGGCGGAGCGGGTGAAAGACAAAGCCTTTGCCGACTGGCTGGACAAGGATGTCGTCTGGGCGAATACGCTGGTCGACCGCATCGTCTCCGAGCCGCTCGAGCCGGCCGGTGCCATTGCCGAGCCCTATGCGCTCTGGGCAATCGAAAACCAGCCCGGCTTGCGGCCCCCATGCATCCACCCCTGCGTAAAGCTCGTGGATGACCTGACGCCTTACGAGAAGCTGAAGCTCCACATCCTCAATCTCGGCCACACGGTGCTGGCCGATCTCTGGCTTAGGCAAGGCCGCGACCCGAAGGAGACTGTGCGGGAAATCTTGACCGAGCCCGACATCGCCACGCGGCTAGACCGTATCTATCAATCCGAAGTGATTCCAGCCTTTGCGGCAAAGGGCCTGGAGAGCGAAGCGGCAGACTATATTGTCGCGACGCTGGAACGCTTCAGAAACCCGTTCCTCGATCACCGCCTAGGCGATATCGCCAACCACCACCGCGAAAAGATCGAGCGGCGGATCGTCGATTTGCGGCGCTGGAGCCCCGGCGTCGCGATGCCCGAACTCCAGGCAATCTGCGATCAGTAGCCGGATTCCTGCCTCTTCGGAGCCGACGTCGCTTCGCCGAGAAACTCCTGGCGCAGCGTCGTCGTCGCACGCACGAGGGAGGTGACATCCGTGCCGATCGCCATGAAATCGGCGCCCATCTCGCGATAGTCGCGCGCCTGCTCGAGATCGAGCGTCATGATGCCGCGTGCCTTGCCGGCCTTCTTGATGCGCTCGAACGCGTCGGCAATCGCCGCGCGCACCTCCGGATGGCCTGGCTTGCCGAGATAGCCCATGTCGGCGGCCAGATCGGAGGGACCGATGAAGAGGCCGTCGACGCCATCGAGTGCGGCAATCTCGTCGATGGCGGCAAGACCTGCGCGGCTTTCGATCTGCAGGATCAGGCAGATTTCATCGCCGGCGGTCTGGAGATAATCGCCGATGCGGCCGAACTCAGAGGCGCGCCCGAGGGCGGCGCCGACGCCGCGAACTCCATGCGGCGGATAGCGGGTGGCGCATACCAGCTGCTGCGCCTGCGCCAGGCTTTCGACCATGGGGATCAGGAGCGTCTGCACGCCGGTGTCGAGGATCTGCTTGATCAGCACGGTATCGCCCACCGGAAGGCGAACCATCGGGTGGCTCGCCGATGCGGCGACGGCACGAAACTGCGCCGACAGCAGCGGAATGTCGTTCGGCGCGTGCTCGCCGTCGATCAGCAGCCAGTCGTAACCGCTGCCGGACACCACCTCGGCTGCATAGGGGCTGGCAAGCGCCACCCACAGCCCGAGCTGGAAGCGGTTTTCGCGCAGCGCTGCTTTGAAGGGGTTCTTCGGTGCCGGCATGGGTCGTCTCCTCCTGCAATGCGACGGGACGAGCGATGCCTCGATCCCGCAATTACGAGATTTCTATCGGCAAAGAAAAAAACCGGCCAGAACTTTCCGGCCGGTTTTTCAGATTGGGTACCGTATCTTACGCGACGCCGCCGAGGCAGACGTATTTGATCTCGGTGAACTCCTCGATGCCGTAGCGCGAGCCCTCGCGGCCAAGACCCGAAAGCTTCACGCCGCCGAACGGCGCTTCGGCCGTGGAGATCAGCCCGGTGTTGACGCCGACCATGCCGTATTCCAGCGCTTCGGCCACACGGAAAACACGCGCAAGATCCTTGGCGTAGAAGTAGGAGGCAAGGCCGAACTCGGTGTCGTTTGCCTGCTCGACCACATCAGCCTCGTCGGTGAAGCGGAAGAGTGGTGCGACCGGCCCGAAGGTTTCCTCGCGTGCAACCGCCATCGCCTGGGTGACATCGGCCAGAACCGTCGCCTCGTAGAAGGTGCCGCCGAGGGTGTGACGCTTGCCGCCCTGGATGACGCGAGCGCCCTTCGAGGTGGCGTCGGCGACATGTTCCTCCACCTTCTCCAGCGCCGCCTTGTCGATCAGCGGGCCGAGGATCACGCCCTCGTCGACGCCGTTGCCGATCTTCAGCTTGGCGACCGCCTTGGCGAGCTTGTCGGCGAAGGCGTCATAGACCTTGTCCTGCACATAAATGCGGTTGGCGCAGACGCAGGTCTGGCCGTTGTTGCGGAACTTGGCGATCAGCGCGCCTTCGACAGCCGCGTCGAGATCGGCATCGTCAAAGACGATGAAGGGCGCGTTGCCGCCAAGCTCGAGGCCGAGCTTCTTGATGGTGGCCGCGCTCTGGCGATAGAGTTCCGCACCCACTTCGGTCGAGCCGGTGAAGGTCAGCTTGCGCACAACCGGATTCGAGGTCATCTCGGCGCCGATTTCACGAGCCGAGCCGGTGATGACGCTGAAAAGACCCTTCGGCAGACCGGCGCGCTCGGCCAGAATGGCGATCGCAATCGCCGAGAACGGCGTCTGGGCGGCCGGCTTCAGCACCATGGCGCAGCCGGCGGCAAAGGCCGGGCCGGCCTTGCGGGTGATCATCGCATTGGGGAAGTTCCAGGGCGTGATCGCTGCGACAACGCCGATCGGCTGCTTCATCACGAGGATGCGCTTGTCGGGCTGGTGGCCGGGGATCAGGTCGCCATAGAGACGGCGCGCCTCTTCGGCAAACCACTCGACGAAGCTTGCGCCATAGACGATTTCGCCGGTCGCTTCGGCCAGCGGCTTGCCCTGCTCCAGCGTCAGGATGCGGCCGAGATCCTCCTTGTTCTCGATCATCAGCTCGAACCATTTGCGCAGGACACCGGCGCGGTCCTTGGCCGTGCGCGCTGCCCAGCCCTTCTGGGCGACACGCGCGGCCTCGATCGCAGCCTTGGTTTCCTTGGCGCCGAGCTTCGGCACGCGACCGATGATTTCACCCGTCGCCGGGTTGTTCACCTCGATCGCGTTTGCCGCGTCCGCTTCGATCCACTCGCCGCCGATAAGCGCTGCCTGGCGAAACAATGATGGGTCCTTAAACGACATGATCCGTCCTCTCTCAAATCCTACAGAACTTATACAACTTTTTTCTTGGAAACAGCAATGACCCCAAGTCGCCGTTTCTGCAATTTCCTGAGGCGCACTAGGCGAACGGGCGCTCACGTTTGCGTGCATCCAACCCGTTCCTTCGCCATCCGTCCTCATGTAGCGTTCGAAACGAATCAAACCATGGGCCGCCCGTCGGTCCGGCGGCGTTCCCAAGTTCACGCGACACCGAGAAGAGGCATGTCCATGACGGCGACCGACAACAGAAAAGCTGACCATCCGATCGATGCCATGTTCATCGAGCGCTGGTCGCCCCGCGCCTTCACCAACGAGGAAATCGACGAAAAGACCCTGCTTTCCTTCTTCGAAGCGGCCCGCTGGGCGCCGTCTGCCAGCAACCGCCAACCCTGGCGCTTCGTTTATGCGCGTCGCGGCACGGATCGCTTCCCGGTGCTGCTCGAAACGCTCGACGAGGGAAACCAACGCTGGGCGAAGAACGCGGCAGCACTGCTGATCGTGATTTCAAGAACGCATAATGCAGCACAGAACGGCGAGATGCGGCACGCCTATACCCACGCCTTCGATACCGGGGCGGCCTGGTACAGCCTCGCCTTGCAGGCCTCGCTTGCGGGCTGGCACACCCACGGCATGGCGGGCATCGATCGCGACAAGGCAATGCACGCCCTGAACGTCCCCGAACACTACCGGGTCGAAGCCGCCGTTGCGATCGGCCGGCTCGCCGATCCCTCGACATTGCCGGACGATCTGCGCGCACGCGAAATTCCGAGCCAGCGCAAGCCGGTCGGCGAATTCGCCTTCGAGGGCCAGTTCAAGGGCGAGTGAAGCACAAACAAAAATCCCGGCTCTCAGGCCGGGATTTTCTTTTTGTCTCTGCAATGGCCTCGATCAGATGTCGAGGTTGGCGACGCTCAGCGCATTTTCCTGAATGAAATCGCGACGCGGCTCGACCTCGTCACCCATCAGGCGCGAGAACAGACCGTCCGCGTCGGTGGCGTCGGTCACCCGGACCTGCAGCAACGAGCGGACGTTCGGATCGAGCGTCGTTTCCCAGAGCTGCTCGGCGTTCATTTCGCCCAGACCCTTGTAGCGCTGCATCGACAGGCCCTTGCGGCCGGCGGCGAAGATCGCGTCGAGAAGCGCACGCGGGCCGCTGATCTCCTGCGTGCCGTCACGGCGACGCAATACCGGCGGCGCCGAGTAGACTTCTTTCAGCTTCGACGCCAGCTGGTCGATGTAGCGCGCATCGGACGAACCGATCAGCGCCATATCGAGCACCGCGGCTTCCTTGACGCCGCGCACCATGCGTTCGAACCGCAGCCCGCCTTCGCTGGTAACGGTACCGGTCCAGCCGCGCTCGGTTTCCTCGGCGATCACGTCGAGACGTCGGGCGATTTCAGCGGCGGTCTTTTCGTATTCGTCGCGCTGGCCGTTGAGCTCGACGTTCAGCGCGCCGGCAATGGCCGCCTGCTCGACAATCGCCCGGTTGTAGCGCGAGTGAAGCCCGTTCATGAGGTTACGCAGGCGCAGCGCGTCGGTGATGACCTCGCGCAGGTCCTGCCCGGCGCGGACTTCACCCGATTCAAGCTGCAGCGTCGCTTCCTCGAGACCCATCGAGATCAGGTAATCTTCGAGCGCCTGTTCGTTCTTGAGATACTGCGCCGACTTGCCGCGCGTCACCTTATAGAGCGGCGGCTGGGCGATGTAGATGTGGCCGCGCTCGATCAGTTCCGGCATCTGCCGGAAGAAGAAGGTGAGCAGCAGCGTGCGGATGTGGGCGCCGTCGACGTCGGCGTCCGTCATGATGATGATCTTGTGATAGCGCAGCTTGTCGGCGTTGAACTCGTCCTTGCCGATCGAGGTGCCGAGCGCGGTTATCAGCGTGCCGATTTCCTGGCTCGACAGCATCTTGTCGAAGCGCGCACGCTCGACGTTGAGGATCTTGCCGCGCAGCGGCAGGATCGCCTGGTTTTCGCGCGACCGGCCCTGCTTGGCGGAACCACCGGCCGAGTCACCTTCCACCAGGAAGACTTCGGATTTGGCCGGATCGCGTTCGGAGCAGTCCGCCAGCTTGCCGGGCAGCGACGAGATATCGAGCGCGCCCTTGCGGCGGGTCAATTCGCGGGCCTTGCGGGCGGCTTCACGGGCGGCAGCCGCTTCGACGACCTTGCCGACCAGGATCTTGGCTTCGGTCGGGTGTTCCTCGAACCAGGTGCTCAGCGCCTCGTTGACGAGGCTTTCGACCACCGGCCGCACTTCCGACGACACCAGCTTGTCCTTGGTCTGCGACGAGAACTTCGGATCGGGAACCTTGACCGAGAGCACAGCCGTCAGGCCTTCGCGGCAGTCCTCACCCTGGAGCGTGACCTTTTCCCGCTTCGTGATGCCGGATGTATCGGCATAGGACGTGACTTGTCGGGTCAGCGCGCCCCGGAAGCCCGCCATATGCGTGCCGCCGTCGCGCTGCGGGATGTTGTTGGTGAAGCAGAGCACGTTTTCGTGGTAGCTGTCGTTCCACCACATCGCCACTTCGACGGTGATGCCGTCCTTTTCGCCGCGGATAGCCACCGGCTTGTGCACCAGCGGCTTCTTCGCGCGGTCGAGATAAGCGACGAAGGCTTCGAGGCCGCCCTCATACATCAGTTCGTCCTGCCGGACGTCGGAATGGCGCTTGTCGGTCAGCATGATGCGGACGCCGGAATTGAGGAAGGCGAGCTCGCGCAGGCGATGTTCGAGCGTGCTATAGTCGAACTCGGTCTTGGAGAAGGTCTCGGCGCTCGGCAGGAACGTCACCTCGGTGCCTGTCGCGTCACCCGCATCGCCGGTGACGGCGAGCGGACCATCGGCGACGCCGTGGGTGAAGCTCATCTCGTGGATCTTGCCGTCGCGGCGGATCTTCAGCTTCAAGGAGACCGAAAGCGCGTTGACCACCGACACGCCAACGCCATGCAGGCCGCCCGAAACCTTGTAGGAGTTCTGGTCGAACTTACCGCCGGCGTGCAGCTGGGTCATGATGACCTCGGCGGCCGAGATACCCTCTTCCTTATGGATGCCGGTCGGGATGCCGCGACCGTTGTCGGTCACGGTTACGGATCCGTCCGGATTGAGCGTCACCGTGACCACGTCGGCGTGGCCGGCAAGCGCCTCGTCGATGGCGTTGTCGACGACTTCGTACACCATGTGATGCAGGCCGGAGCCATCGTCCGTGTCGCCGATATACATGCCCGGCCGCTTGCGTACGGCGTCGAGGCCCTTCAACACCTTGATGGAATCGGCACCATATTCGGCGCTGGCGCCGGCTGCGGTTTCAGGAGTATCGGTCATACGGTACGGGTCTTTCCAGGTTCTTCGGACATGGTGATTCGTTGCGAATCACGTCTCGGACGCCTCGCGGACTATAGGAAATTTGTCCACGGTTCCAAATCCCGGACCGCCAGGCAGCGGCCGGAAACAAGCATTCATCCCCTGTCATTATCAGGAAATGTGGCTTTTTCCAAAACATCTTCCAGCTTGCGGATCGTCTCCGGAGACAAAGCACGGATTTGCTCGCTCAGACGGTTTGCAAATGCGGTGTGCTCGGGCGTCAGACCCGACGTGTCGAGCACCGTTTTCGGCGAGGAGACATTGGCGATGCGGAACAAATCCTCCGCCTCGTCCCAGATCACGTTGAAGTAGCCGGTGACGCGCTGGAGGAAATCGAAGCTCGGTGCACCGCGCTTTCCGTGCTCGAGCGCCGAGAGATAAGCCGCAGAGACGCCGATCGCCTTCGCCATCTCCTTCTGCGACACGCCCTTGCGGCGCCGGAGTTCGCGCAGAGCCTGGCCGAAGGGCGTCATAGCGCGCTGCCCCTCACCCGCGCCAGGCGAACATAGAGCGCGCCGTCGCCGCCATGGTTTCGGGCGGCAGGTTCATAGGACGAGATCAGCGGCCGGAATTCGGGAAGCGAGAACCAGAGCGGCACGGCTCGCTTCAAGGCGCCGTCACTGCCGAACGAAGTGCCCTTGCCGGTAATGACGAGCACATGCCGCAGCCCCCGCTCGTGCGCCCTCAGCAGAAACTGCAGAAGAAGACCATGCGCTTCGCTCTGGATCATGCCGTGCAGGTCGATGCGACCCTCGAGCACCAGGTGCCCCTTGGCCAGCTTGCGCTTTACCGGCCGCTCCAGAGGATGATGCACTTTTTCGCCGGGCTTCTTCGTCAGCGCTATGCCCGACTGCTCGGCTGCCGTTGCCGGCTGTTGCGGCTGCTGCTTGGCCTTCGCCTCTTCCGGAGGCTTTGCCTGTTCGGCCTCGGCCAGAATCTCCATGAGATCGACGAGCCGACCGGGCATCGGTCTCGCCGAACGGGCAACCTTGCCCCAGAGAATGCGATCCTCGGCCGAGAGCTTCTTGTCCTTAGCCATGGCCGTAACGGGCCGCGGCCGCCTTGGGAACGAAGACGTAGAAGTCGGCCGCGTTGCGAACCGCTCCGGCCCGTTCGCCAGCCTCGAAACCGGACCCGGTGAAGATATCGCCGCGCGCCGGGCCGACAATCGCCGAGCCGGTATCGAGCGCCAGCATCAGGTGCTGGAAGGGCTTTCCGTCATCGAGTCGCGTCAAGCTCCCGCTGGCGATAAAAAAGGGAACGCCAAAAGTGTGGATCAACCGATCGACGGCCAATGAGCGGTTCGGCTCGAGCGAGACCTTGGCGGCGGCAATCGGCCCCAACCGCTCGTCCTCGACCTCTGCCTCGCGGAAGAAGATGAACGACCGGTTGTGCCAGAGAACTTCATCGACCTCGTCGGGATGGGCTTCCAGCCAGTCACGAATGCTCATCATCGAAACGGTGGCGGCATCGATCTTGCCGCGCTCGATCAGCAATTTGCCGACTGCTGAGAAATAGTGCCCGGTCTTGGCCGAATAAGTGACGCGACGACGCGAACCATCCGGGAACCGGAGCCGTGCGGCACCCTGCACATGAACGAAGAAGATCTCGACCTTGGACTTCGCATAGGCGATCTCCAGGCCGCGGCCGGCCAGATGGCCCTGCTCGATTGCCTGCCTGTCCGGATACTCGCTGATGCGTCCACCCTCGGAGAGGCCGAATGCAAAGTAGGGATCCATGCCCTCCGGCCTGTTGCCATCATTGACATCGACCAGATCGTCCGGCCGGCGGTAGAGCGGATAACGATAGGTCTCGTCCGGTTCGGCGCGGACATCGATCTCGGGCTCGTAGAAGGCCGTGACAAAACCGGAACCCGTCTCGGGCACGATCCGGAAGGGGACGAACTGCGCTTCGAAAAACGCCCGCGCGTTCTCTGCGCTGTCAACCTGCTGCTGCGATGCGGAGAAGGCCGGCGAAAGATCGTCGACCGAAATCCCGAGAGAACCCGTGCGATAGGGTTTGACCGTCGAGACATGCTGGTGACAGCGACGCATCGCCTCGATCACCGTGGTCGGATCATCATCCTGCCAGCCCGGAAGCTCGGAGAAACGGGCTGGCTCAAGTCGATAGGACATCGGTACCGCGTCCGCTCAGTTTTCGGATTCGGTGGCGATCAGCTTCCAGTTCGGATCCCGCGAGCGAATGTCGCGCGCGAAGGTCCAGAGATCGTTGACCTCCGCAACCGACTCGGCGTCGCCGTCGATCAGACCGCCCTGCTTGTCGTAGGTCGCCGAGATCAGCTGGCTGACGATGCGAACGGTGATGTTCTCCTCGCTGTCCTTCACTTCGGCGTGAATGATGTCCGCCTTGTCGATGCCGACGAAGGTGGACTTGACGACTTCGCCCTTGCGCTCGCGATCGGTGATCGCCGCGTCGAAGCCTTCATAGACCTCGCGGGACAGCAGATTCTTCAGCGTCTTGCGGTCGCCGTCCGCGAAAGCCATGACGATCATCTCGTAGGCCATCTTGGCGCCGTTGACGAATTCCTTGGGATCGAAACCCTGATCCGCATCGCTCAACGCCCGCAGCTGGGTGTTCAGCGTCGTTCCGGTCTTGGCGAAGGCGTCGATCGCTTCATAGCGGTTCGCTTCTTCGTCCGCATTCTCGCGGCGCGGCAATTGCACGACCTTGCCCTTGTCGCCGTTATCCGGCCCTTGGCTCATGTCGCGTGGCGAATACGGATCGAACGGCGGCCGCTCGTTCCCGGTCCGGCGGCCCAAGACGCTGCGCAGTTGCAGGAAAATGACCACCGCGGCGATCAGGAAAAAAAACGTGATGAAGTCAAAAGAGCCCATTTCCACCCGGAACCGCTGTTAGAATTTCTCGTGGCTATTCCATATAGTCCGCAAGAATAGATCATTCAAATGGCGATGTCGCACCCTTAGACGGGGATGTGACACTAGGTTTCATTTTCGGGCAGCATCGATGCGTTCATTTCTTATCCCCCTTGCCATCTTCGGGCTTCCGCTGGCCGAGATCGCCGGTTTCGTTGTCGTTGGCCGAGAGATCGGCCTCCTGATGACGTTGCTTCTGGTTCTTGCCAGTGCATTTGTCGGCGTTATCCTGCTGAGAGTCCAGGGATTTACCGTCATTCGTCGGATGCAGGAAGTCGCGCGCAACGGCAGCGACCCGGGCCGGGAGGTGCTTGGCGGCGCATTGTTGTTCGTCGCGGCGATCCTGCTGGTGGTGCCGGGCTTCGTCAGCGACGTGATCGGCCTCCTGCTGTTTTTGCCTTTCGTGCGCAATGCGGTTGCCGGTTTCCTGCGCAAGCGAATGACGATCGTGACCGCTGCCTCCGGTGCCGGCTGGACACGTCCGCGCGAACCGGGCCCCTCGCCGCGCGTCATCGATCTCGAAGACGGCGAATTCTCGCGGACGGACGACGAGGACCCGCCGCAGGTCGGCGATCGCCGCCGGCCCTAGCCAAAGCCATGCTGGCAGAATGCAGGAACGGCACGCTATCGCCCATATTCCGGAGCATTCTTTCAACTCTCCGCTTGGAGCGGGAGGCCGCGCGTCCGCTGGAAAGCGCCGGGCCCGCAGGGTTGTAAGCCCTAGGCCGAAATGCTAGATGGCCTCACCTATTTTTGTCGAGGAACCCTTATGACGACTGATACCGCATCCAACGGCAACGGCAGCGCGCAGCAGAGCCCGACGCTGAACATCCTCGCCCAGTATATCAAGGACCTTTCCTTCGAAAACCCGGGCGCGCCGCGTTCGCTGCAGGCCCGTGACAAGGCGCCGGCGATCAATATCAACGTCAACGTCAATGCAAACCCGCTCGCAGAGAACGATTTCGACGTCGTGCTCTCGCTGAACGCAGAAGCCAAGGACGGCGACCGCGTTCTGTTCAACGTTGAACTCGCCTATGGCGGCGTCTTCCGCGTTGCCGGCTTCCCGCAGGAGCACATGTTGCCGCTGCTCTTTATCGAGTGCCCGCGCCTGCTGTTCCCGTTCGCACGTCAGATCGTTGCCGACGCAACCCGCAACGGCGGCTTCCCGCCGCTGATGATCGACCCGATCGACTTCGCCCAGATGTTCGCCCAGCGCATGGCCGAAGAAAAGGTCCGCGCCCAGGTTTCGAACGAAACCGCAAACTGATCGAATTTCAGATTGCTGAAACGAAAAGCCCGGCCAATGTGCCGGGCTTTTTCGTATCTGCCTCATTCCTGAGGTTCGTATTTTGTCCAGATCGCCTTGGAACCGATCTTTGCAATCAACGCCGCATGAGCGGCCAGGTCAGCCTCCGAGAGCCGGTTCGGCAAGGGGCGCGGCCGCTGGCCGATAAGGATCGGCGCTTCATCGTGTTCGATCGCCTGGCCGGTCGATTTGCTGGACACGAGCCCGAGTGCGGCCTGACGGCCACCGAGCATCTCGATGTAGACTTCAGCCAGCAGTTCGGAGTCGAGAAGAGCGCCATGCTTGGCGCGATGCGAATTGTCGATGCCATACCGGCGGCACAGTGCGTCGAGCGAGTTCGGTCCCATCGGATTTTTGCGGCGGGCGAGCGCCAGCGTATCCGTTACCCGATCGTTCGCGATCGGAGGCATTCCCAGCCGTGCGAACTCGGCGTTGATGAAACCCATGTCGAAGGTGGCGTTGTGCGCGACCCAGCGGGCATCGCCGAAGAACGCGAGGATCTCCTCGACCACATCGGCAAAGGGCGGCTTGTCCTTCAGGAACTCGTCGGTGATGCCATGGATGGCGAGCGCATCCGGGTGAACCTTGCGGCTGCCGGGATTGACGAAGATGTGCAGCGTGCGGCCGGTCGGAAACTGGTTCTCGAGCTCGACACCGCCGATTTCGATCACCCGGTCCTCGCGATTGTCGAGGCCTGTCGTTTCCGTATCGAAGATGATCTCACGCATCCGCGTCTCCGTTGCTGGCTGCGAGTTGGTCGACGACGGCCTTCACCTGGGCCCGGGTGACGTCGAAACTGTCGCTGGTATCGATGATGTAGTCGGCGCGTTTACGCTTTTCGCTGTCCGGCACCTGCCGCGCAAGGATCATCGCAAGTTTTTCCTCGGTCATCCCTGGGCGCTTCAGCGCCCTTTGGCGTTGCAGTTCGGCCGAACAGGTCACGACGACGACGCGATCGACCCGCTTTTCCGCGCCCGTTTCAAACAGAAGAGGAATGTCGAGGACCACAAAGGGCGCATTGGCGGCGCGGTTTTCCGCAAGGAACTCCTGCTCCCTGCCGCGCACCAGCGGATGGACGATCGCCTCGAGTTCGCGCAGCCGTTCCGGCGCCTGCATGAGTTGGCGCGAAAGTTCGGCGCGATCGACCTTTCCATCTCTCGTGCTTCCGGGAAAGGCCGCTTCCACCGGTGCGACCGCCTCGCCGCTATAGAGCTGATGCACGACCTCGTCGGCATCGTTCACCGGCACCCCGAAATCGCGAAACATCTGGGCGGTCGTCGACTTGCCCATGGCGATCGATCCGGTGAGCCCGAGGATAATCATCAGTGCCTGTCCATGTCGTCGATAATCAATTGTCGAAGAGCGGCGTCCACCGTCGGCCGACAGCCGAACCAGAGTTCGAAGCCGGGCACCGCCTGATGCAGAAGCATGCCCAGACCGTCTACGGTCGCAAAGCCTTGCGCTTCTGCCTGCGCCAGGATCGGCGTCTTCAAGGGAACATAGACGATATCCGTGACAACGGCGCTCGAAGCCATGACACCGAAGTCGATTGCCGGTGCTTCGCTGCCGTCCATGCCGAGTGAGGTGGTGTTGATGAACAGACCTGCGCCGGTCATTGCGTCCGTGAGTGCGCCCATCGGGTGGGCTTCGACCGCCGGGCCGAACCGGTCGGCAAGTTCCTGCGCCCGTTCGACGGTGCGGTTGACGACATGGATCGTTTTTATGCCACGGTCGCGAACAGCCTGGATGATCGCCCGGCTGGCGCCGCCGGCGCCGAGGATGACCGCCGTCGACGTTTTGTCCCAACCGGCCGCCCGCTCGTCGAGGTTGGCAACGAAGCCGCGGCCGTCGGTGTTGGTGGCATGCACCTTTCCGTCCTGAACCCACAGCGTGTTGGCAGCGCCGAGTTCCTGGCTCAGCTCATCCGGCTGATCCGCCAGCCGACAGGCCACTTCCTTATGGGGAATGGTGACATTGCCGCCGCTGAAACCGGATGTCCCATCCTTGAGGCTGGCCACGAAGGCGGCGAAATCTTCCGGCTTGACCTCATGGGCGCGGTAGCTGCCGGGCAGCCCGAGCTGTTTCAGCCAATAACCATGGATCAACGGCGACCGGGAATGCTTGATCGGGTAGCCGGTGACGAAGGCGTGGTTAACAAATGTTTCACGTGAATCACGCATCGATCGTTCCCAGTTCGCGAAGTTTGGAAAGCAGCGGCAGCATCGGAAGACCGAGGATGGTGAAGTAGTCGCCCTCGATCCTTTCGAAGAGCTGGATGCCCTCACCTTCCAGCTGGTAGGCGCCGACGCTCGAAAGCGCCTTCTCGCCGACACGCTCCAGATGACGCTCGACGAACTCCGCTGTCAGCGGTCGTACGGTCATGTGGGCGGACGACACGTGCCGCCAGACTACCTCGTCACCACGAAGAAGCACGATCGCGCTGTTCAGGCGGTGCGTCTGGCCGGAAAGCGAAAGCAGGTGTGCGGCGGCTTCAGCCATGGTCTTCGGCTTGTGGTAGACCCGCGAGCCCAAGGACATCGTCTGATCGGAACCGATCACCAGCGCCCCGGAAAAATGCCGCGCGACATCCCGCGCCTTTGCTTCCGCCAGTTCAAGAGCGACGGTCTCGGGTGCCGTACCTTTATCTTCAAGCGGCTTTTCCAGCGCGCGCTCATCGATCTCGGCTGCCCTCGCTTTAAAGACCAGGCCGGCATTCTCGAGGAGCGCCCGGCGAAACGGGCTGGCCGAGGCCAGGACGAGCGAAGATGTCATCATACAGGTTCCCGAATTGTTCGAATCCGCTCTAACGCAGACGTGGACGCAGGGCAACGATCGCCGCCGCGGTTTCCTCGATCGAACGGCGGGTGACGTCGATGACCGGCCAATTGTTGCGCGCGCAGAGCGACCGGGCATATTTCAGTTCCTCGGTAATCGAGGCCTTGTCTGTGTACTGATCGCCGTGAAAGCCTTGCGTCGTTCCGAGCACCCGATGCTGGCGCACCTGCGAAATACGGTCGGCCGTCGCGATCAGCCCGACGACGAGAGGCTTCGTCGCTTCCATCAATCTTTCAGGCAAAGGCACGCCCGGGACGATCGGGATATTCGCCGTCTTGATGCCGCGATTGGCGAGATAGATGCTGGTCGGCGTCTTCGACGTCCGGCTGATGCCGACGAGAACGACATCCGCATCATCGAAATCGGCCGGCAGCTGACCGTCGTCATGGTCCATGGTGAAGTTGAGTGCGTCGATGCGGGCGAAATATTCCGCGTCCATCACATGTTGCGCCCCCGACCGGCGGCGAGATGGCGATCCCAGATAGGACTGGAAAAGGTCGATGATCGGATCAAGCACCGAGACGCAAGGAACACCCATCTCGCGGCAACGGCGATCGATGATGTCGGCGAGTTCGCGATCGACGATCGTATAGAGAACAATGCCCGGTGCGCCATCGATGGCGTCGAGAACCTGCAGCAGCTGCTTGCGGTTTCGGATCAGCGGATAGACGTGCTCAAGCGCATGCGAGCTTTGAAATTGGGCGGCGGCGGCGCGCCCGGCGGCAATGAGAGTCTCGCCCGTTGAGTCCGAAATCAGGTGAAGGTGGAAGTAGTTTTTCTTGTTCTCCACGCAATTCTCCTGGTGCTGTTGATAAGCCGGGATGAAACATCAGCTAACGACGGGGCCTGGATCCAGGCAAGTGGAAAACAGCCGAGTTATTCACAATTGGCACTGTCGCGGACATTGTTTCGGGGCGGATGTGGACAAGACTCGCGGTGCGGACAAAGTGTCACGCGTATCAACCGCTTTTCCACAGGCGCGGAAAAAATCGAGCGCGGCTTAAAGACATGATTCAAAAAGCGTTTCCGAGATTGACCACGCTGTTTTTCCAGAGACCGCTCTCATTGTCCCGTCAGTTGGCGCCGCGATCGCCGGTCGTGGACAAGTCAGTGGGTTGTTTTAATCCTTGATACCCACCGACTCTAAGAAATAGAAACCTTCTAAATATCTTTGATTTTAAATTGGGAGAGACGATCCGTGACCGAAACGCGCAGAAAGGTTCTGGAAGTTTTGGCAGGGAAGACGGTGTCACCTCCTCCGATCTGGCTCATGCGCCAGGCGGGACGATACCTGCCGGAGTACAGGGCGACACGTGCTGTCGCTGGAAGCTTCCTCGATCTTTGCTACACGCCCGATCTCGCCGTCGAGGTCACCTTGCAGCCGATCCGGCGCTACGCTTTCGATGCTGCCATTCTCTTCTCCGACATCCTGGTCATTCCCGATGCACTGAAACGCAACGTGCGCTTCGAAGAAGGCCATGGGCCGCGAATGGATCCGATCGATGTCGATGGTATCCGCGTGCTGAAGCCTGAGGGTATCGCTGAACACCTCCAGCCGGTCTTTGAGACGGTTTCGCGGTTGCGCGCAGAACTTCCCTCGGAAACGACGCTGCTCGGCTTCTGTGGCGCTCCCTGGACGGTTGCGACCTATATGATCGCCGGACACGGTACGCCGGACCAGGCTCCTGCCCGTCTCTTCGCCTATCGCAATTCCGAAGCCTTCGATCATTTGCTCGCCTTTCTGGCGGATGTGTCGGCGGATTATCTCGTGCGGCAGATCGATGCCGGCGCCGATGCGGTGCAGATCTTCGATTCCTGGGCAGGTGTTCTCGGCGAGGAGGAATTCGCCCGCTACGCCATCAAGCCGGTGCAGCGGATCATCGCCTCCGTTCGGGCGCAGCGGCCGCAGGCAAAGATCATTGCTTTTGCAAAGGGCGCAGGGCAGCTTTTGAACGGCTACCGGCAGGCGACCGGGGCAGACGCGATCGGCCTCGACTGGACGGTTCCGGTTTCCTTCGCAAAGGATCTGCAGAAGGAAGGGCCGGTACAGGGCAATCTCGATCCGATGCGGGTGGTCGCCGGCGGCGTGGCGCTTGAGGAAGGCATCGACCGCATTCTCGACGCACTCGGTCACGGCCCGCTGATCTTCAATCTCGGCCATGGCATAACGCCGCAGGCAGATCCCGATCACGTCTCGGCGTTGGTTGCCCGGGTTCGCGGAGCAAGATGATGGCGGAGAAGCAGACCGATCGGGCGCCCGGCAACAGGGCGCGGCTCAGGGCAGCGATTGCGCTCGGCGCGTTCGCCGCGCTTCTTGTCGGTCTGTTCGTCTGGCGCCCGGATGATCTCTATCTCTGGATCAAGGCGTTGCACGTTATCGCCGTGATGTCCTGGATGGCGGCGTTGCTCTACATGCCCAGGCTGTTTATCTACCACACGGATGCTGAGCCTGGCTCCGCCCAGTCGGAAACCTTCAAGATGATGGAGTTGCGGCTCCTGAAGGTCATCATGAACCCGGCGATGATGATTTCCTGGGGGCTCGGGCTTTATCTCGCCTGGAGCGTCTATGGCTTCCAGGGTGGCTGGCTGCATGCCAAGCTTCTGTTCGTGGTGCTGCTGACGGCTGTCCACATGCGTTTCAGCCGTGCGGTGGGCGCCTTTCAGCGCGACGAAAACAGGCACGACGCGCGCTATTGGCGGTTGATGAACGAGGCCCCTACGCTCCTGATGATCCTCATCGTCATCATGGTCGTCGTGAAGCCATTTTGAATTTAATCGATTTGCGGCCTGTCATAGGCGTTTCTAATTTGCGAGAGCCCCTTGCAGGGTTTCACGTGAATCGCTATTTTCTGCCATCTCCTCTTCATGGCTTGTGACAAAGACAAGAGCCTGCCCCTTCCAGCTGCAGCTCCCTAATCAATACTCGCCATCTCTCCACTACCCATACCAAACATGGATCCTTCATGGCTGAAATGAAGCTACAAGAACTCAAGAACAAGACGCCGACCGATCTGCTCGCTTTCGCCGAGGAGCTCGAGGTGGAGAACGCCAGCACGATGCGCAAGCAGGAGCTGATGTTCGCGATCCTCAAGATGCTCGCGGCTCAGGATATCGAGATCATTGGTGAAGGCGTTGTTGAAGTGCTGCAGGACGGCTTCGGCTTTCTGCGCTCGGCGAATGCAAACTACCTCCCCGGTCCGGACGACATCTACATCTCGCCCTCCCAGATCCGCCGCTTCTCGCTGAAGACCGGCGACACGGTCGAGGGTCCGATCCGCGGACCCAAGGAAGGCGAGCGCTACTTCGCCCTCCTCAAGGTCAACACCATCAACTTCGACGATCCGGAAAAGATCCGTCACAAGGTTCACTTCGACAACCTGACGCCGCTCTACCCGAACGAGCGCTTCAAGATGGAACTCGATGTTCCGACCTCGAAGGATCTTTCGGCCCGCGTCATCGACCTGGTCGCACCGCTCGGCAAGGGCCAGCGCGGCTTGATCGTCGCGCCGCCGCGCACCGGTAAGACCGTTCTCCTGCAGAACATCGCCCACTCGATCACCGCCAACCATCCGGAATGCTACCTGATCGTTCTCCTGATCGACGAACGTCCGGAAGAAGTGACGGACATGCAGCGCTCGGTAAAGGGCGAAGTCGTCTCCTCGACCTTCGACGAGCCGGCGACGCGCCACGTTCAGGTTGCCGAAATGGTGATCGAAAAGGCCAAGCGCCTCGTGGAACACGGTCGCGACGTCGTCATCCTGCTCGACTCGATCACCCGCCTTGGCCGCGCTTACAACACCGTTGTTCCGTCATCGGGCAAGGTCTTGACCGGCGGTGTCGACGCCAACGCCCTGCAGCGCCCGAAGCGTTTCTTCGGTGCCGCCCGTAACATCGAGGAAGGCGGCTCGCTGACGATCATCGCGACCGCGCTGATCGATACCGGCAGCCGCATGGACGAAGTCATCTTCGAAGAGTTCAAGGGCACCGGCAACTCGGAAATCGTGCTTGACCGCAAGGTCGCCGACAAGCGCATCTTCCCGGCGATGGACATTCTCAAGTCCGGTACGCGTAAGGAAGACCTGCTCGTTCCGCGCCAGGATCTGCAGAAGATCTTCGTGCTCCGCCGTATTCTGGCGCCGATGGGAACGACGGACGCGATCGAGTTCCTTATCGACAAGCTCAAGCAGACGAAGAACAACGGCGATTTCTTCGACTCGATGAACACCTAAGACGTTCATCGCCAATTGTGAAAGCCGGTCGACCATGCGTCGGCCGGTTTTTTCGTTTCAAAACCTTAGCCGGATTCTCCACTGCGTTCGATTCGGTTTCGCAACGATCTCCGCTCTACGCCCGCCGTTGGATCGCCGCCCCACCTGCTGATTCACGTGAAACACGTACGGGCGTGAAACACGAGGATGCAGCGGCATCTTGAAATTTCGGCATTCTTTCGGCATAAGCACGCCGACCCTTTGAGATACCGTTTGGCTCCGTGTGAGCGCACTCCGCGAAGCAGGACGATCCGGTCGGGAACTTCGACGATCCCCATTGTTTCGACCATCGACGCACTTGCATGCGCCCGCGGTCTTTTCAGGTGAGCCCATGACAGCGACGCAAACGATCTATGCGCTTTCCAGCGGAGCTCTGCCCGCCGGCGTCGCCGTCGTGCGTGTCAGCGGAAGGCATACCAAAGCGGTGCTGCAGGCACTATGCGGTGGGGTTCCCTCGCCGCGGTCGGCGGCATTGAGATCGATTCGGTCTCGTAACGGTGATGTTATCGATAGCGGCCTTGTTCTCTACTTTCACGGACCTGCCTCCTTTACCGGAGAAGATTGCGCCGAATTTCAGATCCATGGTGGCCGCGCCGCGGTCAACGCGCTGCTTGAGGAACTCTCGAAGCTCGAGGGTTTGCGCCATGCAGAAGCCGGTGAGTTTTCACGCCGCGCTTTCCAGAACGGCAAGCTCGACCTGGTCGAGGTGGAGGGTCTCGCTGACCTGATTGTCGCCGAGACGGAAATGCAGCGTCGGCTCGCGATCGAGCATTCCGGCGGCGGACAGTCAAAAGTCTATGCCGGCTGGGCGAAGCGCTTGACCCATGCGCGGGCGATGATCGAGGCGGAGCTCGATTTTGCCGATGAAGACGACGTGCCGGGATCGGTCAGCGAGCGCATCTGGCGGGACATGTCTCTACTGTCGCAAGAGATCGCAGCGCATATTGCCGACGCACCGATCGCGGAGATCATCCGCGATGGCCTGAAGATCGTTATCGCAGGTGAGCCAAACGCCGGCAAGTCGAGCTTGCTCAACGCGCTGGCCCAACGCGACATTGCAATCGTCACTGAGATTGCCGGCACGACCCGCGACGTTCTTTCTGTCGACCTTTCCTTAGCCGGATTCTCCGTGAAACTTTATGACACGGCCGGTCTGCGGGAGACCGACGAGAAAGTAGAACAAGAAGGCATTCGTCGCGCGCGAGAAATTATCGAGAGAGCGGATCTGATCTTGCTGCTGGCCGATGCGCCTGATGGATTTGATGTCATATCCGACCTTGCACCCGAGATGACGCCGGTGCTGCGCGTCGGAACCAAACTCGATCGCGGCAGTGTTAGTTGGCGCGATGGTTCTGCCGACGTGTTGGTTTCCACGAAAACCGGCGACGGTATGGAACAACTGCTGGACGCGATCGCGGCGCATCTGCCCGATCTCAGTGGGCGCACGTCGCTGTCACTGCCGTCTCGGCGGCGACATGTCGATAGCCTGCGGCAGGCGCAACACTCGATCGACGACAGCCTGGCAAGGCAGGATCTGGGACTGGACATACGCGCAGAACTCTTGCGCCTTGCTGGCGATGCAATTGGACGGATAACCGGGCGTGTGGATGTTGAGAACCTTCTTGATGTGATATTTTCCGAATTCTGTATCGGGAAATAATCAGTAGCGCAGAGCAATACAACGTTTGCGAGTCCTTCATCGTGTTTCACGTGAAACGATTCGTACAGGGGTCAACCCCGGAGAAGAGGCAAAGATGCAATTTGACGTAATCGTCATTGGCGGTGGTCATGCCGGCTGCGAGGCCGCGGCTGCAGCCGCGCGTCTGGGCGCCAACACGGCGTTGATCACGCACAAGGCATCGACGATCGGGATTATGTCCTGCAACCCGGCCATCGGTGGCCTGGGCAAGGGACACCTGGTCCGCGAGATCGATGCGATGGACGGCTTGATGGGGCGCGTCGCGGATGCTGGCGGCATTCAGTTTCGTCTGCTCAATCGCCGCAAGGGACCGGCCGTGCGTGGACCTCGCACGCAAGCCGATCGTCGCCTCTATCGCGAAGCCATGCAGCGGGAGATCGCTGCCATCGACAATTTGACGGTTATCGAGGGCGATGCCTTCGACCTGTTGGAAGACCACGGCCGTATCCAAGGTGTCGTCATGAAGGACGGCCGAAGCTTCCAAGCCAAGTCCGTCGTTCTGACGACGGGCACGTTCTTGAAGGGCCTCATTCATATCGGCGATCAAAAGATCCCGGCCGGTCGCGTTGGTGAGGAACCGTCCGTCGGGCTCTCCGGCACCTTGTTGCGGTTTGGCTTGCGGCTTGGCCGCCTGAAGACTGGAACGCCCGCCCGCCTGGATGGACGCACCATCGACTGGGCAAGTGTTGGCCGCCAGGGCCCGGACGAGGATCCGGTGCCGTTCTCATTCATGACCGACACGATTGTGAACCGCCAGATCGATTGCGGCGTGACGCGCACCACGGAAGCGACACACAAGATCATTGCCGACAATATCGGCAAGTCGGCGATGTATTCTGGTCAGATCGAGGGTGTCGGACCGCGCTATTGCCCGTCCATCGAGGACAAGATCGTACGGTTTGGCGAGCGTGATGGTCACCAGATCTTCCTGGAGCCCGAGGGTCTCGACGACGACACGATCTATCCTAACGGTATTTCGACATCGCTGCCGGCAGACATTCAGGAAGCCTTTATCAAGACGATCCCCGGCTTGGAGAATGTTGCAATCCTCCAGCCTGGTTATGCCATCGAGTATGATCACGTCGATCCGCGCGAATTGAACGCGACCCTCGCCGTGCGCAAGATGCCGGGGCTTTTCCTGGCTGGGCAAATCAACGGCACGACGGGCTACGAGGAAGCTGGCGCCCAGGGCCTCGTCGCCGGCTTGAATGCCGCTCTGGTCGCGACGAACCGTCCCGAAGTCGTGTTCAGCCGGACGCAGTCCTATATTGGTGTCATGATCGACGACCTGACGTCGCGTGGCATCACTGAGCCCTACCGCATGTTCACCTCCCGCGCGGAGTACCGACTGTCGCTGCGGGCTGACAATGCCGATGCGCGCCTAACACCGCTTGCGATAGAGATCGGCTGCATCTCCGATGTGCGCCGCGATCGCTTTGTCGATTGGCGCGCGCGTTTCGATGAGGGGCGCGCGCTGCTGAAGAGCCTCTCGGTCACCCCGGCCGAGGGTAACCGTCATGGCTTGAAGCTCAATCAGGATGGTCAACGGCGTACCGCTTTCGAGATCCTGTCCTATCCCGATCAGTCGATTGCCAGCTTGCAGCCGATCTGGCCCGAGCTGTCGTCGATTGGTCCGCGCGTCGTTGAGGCGCTTGAGATCGATGCGGTCTACGCCGTCTACATGGATCGTCAGGCCGCGGATATTGCCGGCATTCAGCGCGAAGAAAATCTCGTCATACCCGATGGCTTCGACTTCGATATGCTTTCGGGCCTCTCCAATGAGTTGAAGCAGAAGCTCAAGCAGCAGGCGCCCCGCAATCTGGCGCAGGCGATGAAGGTCGACGGCATGACGCCGGCAGCCGCATCGCTGATCCTGGCATGGCTGAAGCGACAGAACCGTACCGTAGAACGTGAAGAAAAGGTCAGCGTACAATGAAGGCGAGTCCAATCGATGTGTTGAACGGACTGCGTGTTTCACGTGAAACGAATGAACGGCTCGAGCATTTTGCCAGACTTTTTCAGAAGTGGGCGAAGTCGATCAATCTTGTAGCGCCGTCGACGGTCGAGGATCTTTGGCGCCGGCATATCGTCGATAGTCTGCAACTCGCGCAGCTGTCGCCGGATCCGAAGACCTGGGTCGATCTCGGCAGCGGTGGCGGTTTTCCCGGCGTGATTACGGCGATCTATCTCGCTGAGTTTGCTGACGGCTGGGTGCATCTCGTCGAAAGCAACAATAAGAAGGCTGCCTTTTTGCGCGTCGCCTTGGCAGAAACGGGCGCGCGCGGCTCCGTTCACCCGGTTCGAATCGAAGATGCGGGCGCGATTATTCCCCGCGCCGACGCTGTTTCTGCGCGTGCGTTAGCGGATTTGACCCTGCTGCTTGACTATTCTGCGCCGTGGATGACGGCACAGGACCAAAAAGCAGTCGCCTATTTTCACAAAGGGCGGGATTACCAGCGCGAAATCGACAAAGCCATTAGCCGCTATCAGTTTGATCTGGTAAAACATCCAAGCGTGGTCGAGCCGGATTCTGTCGTGCTCGAGATCGCAAATCTGTCACGCAAGGCTTAGTGATCGCGAGCGGAAACATGTTTGGTGGCAAAAACCGGATCATCACAATCGCAAATCAGAAGGGTGGCGTGGGCAAAACCACGACGGCCATCAATCTGGCGACCGCATTGGCGGCTATCGGCGAGCGCGTCCTGATCGTCGATCTCGACCCTCAGGGCAACGCCAGTACCGGTCTTGGTATCCAGCGCCGCGATCGGAACCTGTCGTCCTATGAATTGATGATGGGATCGCACGGAATCGGCGAGATCGCCCAGGAAACGGCGGTCCCCAACCTTGCAATCATTCCGTCGACAATGGACCTTCTCGGCGTCGAAATGGAAATCGCGCAGGAACCGGATCGTGTCTTCCGTTTGCGCAAGGCCTTGGTCAGCCCCGCCGCAATGGAGTACTCCTACGTGCTGGTCGATTGCCCGCCATCGTTCAACCTACTGACGATGAACGCGATGGCAGCGGCCCATTCGGTGCTTGTGCCGCTTCAGTGCGAATTCTTCGCGCTTGAGGGGCTGAGCCAGCTACTGGAGACCGTGGATCAGATACGCCGGACCGTGAATCCGAGCCTGGATATCCAGGGTATCGTCCTGACCATGTTCGATTCGCGCAACAACTTGGCACAGCAGGTCGTCAGCGACGTGCGGACGCATCTGGGCGACAAGGTCTACCACACTCTGATTCCGCGCAATGTTCGCGTTTCGGAAGCGCCGTCCTACGGCAAACCGGCCATTCTGTATGATCTGAAATGCGCCGGCAGCCAGGCCTATCTGCAGCTGGCCTCCGAAGTCATTCAGCGCGAGCGCCAGCGCAAGGCGGCATAATCATTTCGGTAGCGTAATTTAACTCGGGTGACGATATGAACGACGATAGCTCGAAGAGGCGGCTCGGTCGCGGATTGGCCGCGTTGATCGGCGAGATGGATCAGCCGTTGCAAACGGGCGCGGCTGCCCCTGCCCCGGTCAATCCCGATCGGCGCGTGCCGATCGAGTTCGTATCGCGCAATCCGCGCAACCCGCGTCGTCAGTTCGACGAGGCCGAACTGCAGGATCTTGCCAATTCGATCCGCCAGCACGGGATCGTTCAACCTGTCGTCGCCCGGACGATCGGCGCCGATCGCTACGAGATCATCGCTGGTGAACGCCGTTGGCGTGCGGCACAGTTGGCCGGATTCACCGAAATCCCGGTCATCATTCGCGACGTCGACGATCGCACGGCGCTCGAAATCGCCATCGTTGAAAACGTCCAGCGCTCGGATCTCAATCCGCTGGACGAAGCGCTTGGCTATGAACAACTGATCGCCGAGCACGGCTATACGCAGAACGATCTCGGCGAGATCATCGGCAAGAGCCGAAGCCATGTCGCCAACAGCCTGCGTCTCTTGAAGTTGCCGGAGCCGGTTCGGGACATGTTGTCGGAAGGCACGCTGTCGGCCGGACATGCGCGCGCACTCATTCCAACGTCGGATCCTGCCACCCTCGCCCGGGCGATCATTGCCAAGGGTCTCTCGGTGCGTGACGCCGAGCGTATCGCGCAGAACGATATTCGCGCGCAGAACGATCCGAACTACGGCAAGACCGCCCGTCGCGACGAGAAGGATGCGGACACGCTGGCGCTCGAGCGCACGCTGTCCGATAGCCTCGGGCTTGAAGTCACGGTGAACCACAAGGCGTCCGGTGGCCATCTGCGCATCGCCTACAAGACGCTGGATCAGCTTGAAGAAATCTGCAGGCTGCTGGAGCGGCGATAAGCCACTCCTTCAGATCTCGAATTCATGCATTGATGGCGCGTCGCTCCAAGAGCGGCGCGCCTAATTGTTTGATATAACGAGATCTTTTGGCATACAGCTTAATTCGGCTGGTGACATGAAGGCACCCAAACATCTCAGGCAGACCCGCCGAAAGCCCGCCGGTGAAGCTCTGACTCAGCGTTGGAAGCGGCAATAGGCCTGGCGGAGAACTCAGCGTCGCGCCGACTGCACCGCGATCGCCATCAGGTTCTGTAGCACAAGGCTCTCTTCCAGGCTCGCGCGGCTGCGGCTCTGAAAAACGGTCGTCTGCAGGCGGTTGAGTTCGCGACGGATGGCAGGGCTCGACCAGTGCTTCAAGGCTGCCTCGACGATCGGCTTGCGGCGAAAGTGCAGACCACGTCCGAGGGTGGCGATCACCTGGCCGGCCTGCTGACGGCTTGCGTCCATCTCGGCGCGCATCACATCGAGTTGCTGGAACTGGCGCAGGCACGCCTGCAGCACCAGAAAGGCCGGCGTCTTGGATGTCGTGATCTTCTGCATGGCGTGCAGCAAACCATCGAGGTCGCCCTTCAGCACCGCATCGACGGCATCGTCGACGGAGATGGCGCTGGCATCGCCAACGATATCGAGTACGTCCTCTTCGTCCACCGTGGACTTGCCACGGCAGTAGAGCGCGAGCTTTCGCAACTCGTTGCGCGAGGCCAGGCGGTCGCCGCCGAGCGCCTCCAGCAGCCTTTGCCGAGCCGCGGGGCTGATGCCCAGCTTCTCGTCGCCGAGTTCCTTGTCGATCAGCGCCTGCAGGCTGCGCGTATCGTCGCTGTAACAGGCGATACAGGCGACCGAACGGGCGCTCTCGCCGACCTTTCGAAGTGCCGACCCCTTCTTCAGGTCGCCGGCCTCGACGATCACATAGCTTCCGGTCGGTGGTTCGGTGGACAGGATTTGCAAGGCATCGACCAGCGGCTTTTCGTTGGCTGCGCCACGGACCCAGACGAGCTTTTCTCCGCCGAAGAGGCCGATCGAGTTTACCTCATCGAGCAGCCGCCCCGGCGACTGCGTCAGTTCGCTGACGTCGAGCTTCAACAGCGAAAAGGGATCGTCGAGCGGCACGCCGCAGCGGCCGGCGATTGCCGAAGCACGCTCGGAGACGAGCCCGCGGTCGGGCCCGTAGAGGATGAAAAGCCGGTAGACTCCGGCTGACTTCTGGAGAAAGGAGTCGAACTCGTGCGACTTGACCTCGCTCATGCCGACACCGCTTAGCGGCTGAGAGCCGCGGCGATGTCGGCCCGGATCAGCTCGGCCAGTTCCTTGGCCGCGCGGTTTTCGCCGTCACGAACGGCGCGCACCTTGGCAAATTCCTGAACCGGGAAGTCAACGAGGGCCACCGCCGTGCGGTTGCCCGACTTGATGGTCTCGCCCGTGCCGATCTTCGTCAGATTGTAGTCCGCCTTGACGACGATACGGCCGGCGCCGGCGCGGTCCTTGGCCTGATCGTAGAGCACGCCCATCGAGCGGTGGGTGACGGTGAGCGCCAGGTGATATTGCGGGTTCGCGGGCTCGCCCTGGCCACCTGCGGCCAGGAAGATCAGCGCGTTGCGCACTTCCTGCTCGACGCGGTCGTTGGCTTCGGAAATCTCGATCGCCGCCAGTGCCGTCGAGGTGCCGACCGGGTCGGAATAGAGCGGCCGGACCTGGCAGCCGGCGAGCGCGGTCAACATGAGCACGCCAGCCAGAACCGGAATCGACCGGATACGGAAACCAGCTCTATCAGACAACGACATTGACGATCCTCTGGGGCACGACGATGATTTTCTTGGGGCTGCTGCCGTTGAGCGCGGACTTGACGGCATCGAGCGCCAGGACGGCGCTTTCGATCGCACTCTGATCCGCATCGCGGGCGATTGTCAAATCAGCGCGCTTCTTGCCATTGATCTGCACCGGCATGGTGATTTCGTTCTCGACCACCAAGGCTGGGTTGAACGCCGGCCAGCGGCGTTCTGCAATCAGCCCTTCGCCGCCGATCTGGCGCCAGCATTCCTCGGCGAGGTGCGGCATCATCGGTGCGATCAGGTCGATCAGGATCGTCGTGGCATCCTTTACGGCACTTGCCAGGGCCGCGTCGGCCTTGCCGGCGGCTACCTGTGTCAGCGGTGCGGCAAGCGTGTTCACGAGCTCGTAGATGCGCGCCACGGCCTTGTTGAAGGCGAGCTTGTCATAGTCCGCCTCGACCGCTCGCAGCGTCTTGTGCGCGGCTTGCGAAACCGACAGTCCCTCGCCTTCGAGCGCCGGGGCGGCCTCGATTGCGCGCAGCTTCTCGGCCGCTTCGCTGATCAGGCGCCAGACGCGCTGCACGAAGCGATGCGATCCTTCGACACCGGCTTCGGACCAGATCACGTCACGATCCGGCGGTGAATCGGAGAGAACGAAGAAGCGAGCGGTGTCGGCGCCGTAGGAGGCGATGATGTCGTCGGGATCGACGACGTTCTTTTTCGACTTCGACATCTTCTCGATCGAGCCGATGGCGATGTCCTCACCTGTCTCGATCAGCGTCGCACGGCGGCGTCCATCGATCTCCTCGATGTGGATTTCGGCCGGCGTCACCCATTCGCGCTGGGCGCCTTCGCCGCGGCTATAGGTTTCGTGCACGACCATGCCTTGCGTAAACAGGCCCTTGAACGGCTCGTCGACGGCCACATGGCCGGTTGCCTTCATCGCGCGGGTGAAGAAGCGCGAATAGAGCAGATGCAGGATCGCGTGCTCGATGCCGCCGATGTACTGATCGACCGGCAGCCAGTGGTTGGCGACCTTGGGGTCGGTCGGATTGTCTTCCCAAGGTGCTGTGAAGCGCGTGAAGTACCAGGACGAATCGACGAATGTGTCCATCGTGTCCGTCTCGCGGCGGGCGTCCTTGCCGCATTGCGGGCAGGCGACGTGGCGCCAGGTGGCGTGACGGTCGAGCGGATTGCCCGGCTTGTCGAAGGTGACATCCGGCGGCAGCACGACCGGCAGGTCGGCTTTCGGAACCGGTACGACGCCGCAGTCCTCGCAATGGATGACCGGGATCGGGCAGCCCCAGTAGCGCTGGCGCGAGATGCCCCAGTCGCGCAGGCGGAAATTGACCTTGCGCTCGGCACGTGGCGCGCCGTCGAGCATTTCCTTCTCGAGCTTCGAAGCAACGGTCTCGAAGGCGTCTTCCGTCGACAGGCCATCGAGGAAGCGCGAATTGATCATCACGCCGTCGCCGATATAGGCCTCGTCACCAATGGCAAAGGTTGCGGCGTCGCCGTCCTTCGGCATGACGACTGGAACGACAGGCAGATCGTATTTGCGGGCGAAGTCGAGGTCGCGCTGGTCGCCGGAGGGGCAGCCGAAGATGGCGCCCGTGCCGTAGTCCATCAGCACGAAGTTCGCGACATAGACGGGCAGCTCCCAGCTCGGATCGAGCGGGTGCTTGGCGCGGATGCCGGTGTCGATGCCCTTCTTCTCGGCCGTCTCCAGCGCAGCAAGCGAGGTACCGGCGCGGCGGCATTCTTCGCAGAATGCATCGACCTCAGGGTTGCTGGCCGCCACCTGCCTTGCCAGCGGGTGATCGGCAGCGATCGCCAGGAACGAGGCACCGAAGAGCGTGTCGGGACGGGTGGTGTAGACGGTGAGTTCCGTTGCGTCGCCGGCGGTGCCTTCGACGATTTCCCAACGCAGCGACAGGCCCTCGGAGCGGCCGATCCAGTTCTTCTGCATCAGGCGCACCTTCTCGGGCCACTGATCCAGCGTATCGAGCGCGTCGAGCAGTTCCTGGCTGAAGTCGGTGATGCGGAAGAACCATTGCGTCAGTTCGCGCTGTTCGACCAGAGCGCCCGATCGCCAGCCGCGGCCGTCGATCACCTGCTCGTTGGCGAGCACGGTGTTGTCGACTGGGTCCCAGTTGACCTTGGACTGCTTGCGGTAGACGAGGCCCTTTTCCAGGAAGTCCAGGAACAGGTACTGCTGGCGCTGGTAATAGGCGGGGTCACAGGTTGCGAACTCGCGGTTCCAGTCGAGCGACAGGCCCATGACCTTCAGCTGGGCCTTCATCGAGGCGATGTTCTGGTAGGTCCAGCTGGCCGGGTGCACGCCACGCTCCATGGCGGCGTTTTCGGCCGGCATGCCGAAGGCGTCCCAACCCATCGGGTGCAGCACGTTGAAGCCGCGGGCGCGCTTGTAGCGCGCTACCACGTCACCCATGGTGTAGTTGCGCACGTGGCCCATGTGGATGCGGCCCGAGGGATAGGGGAACATCTCGAGCACGTAGTACTTTTCGCGCGGATCATCGTTCTCGGTCTGGAAGACCTCGTTCTTTTCCCATTCCTGCTGCCAACGGGGCTCGGCATCACGCGGATTGTATCGTTCGCTAGACATGTCTTTTCGATGTTCCGGAAGTTCTGCGGCGCATAGTTGCGCCTCATGATAGTTGGGGTGACCTTCACCACGAAACCGCCTGACGGTCAAGTTTTTGAAGGGTTTGGCGCGACACTTTGGCGGATTTGAGCCGGTCCACGACGGAGCGGCCTTGGCAATCGGCTCAACTTTGCCTAAGCCGCTCGGTCAGTGGTTTGGAAATCCCGTGTCGGAGAGCAGGTCCATGGAAGTTCAAGAGCGGTTGCAGGATGTCGTGAGCCGGATTCAGGCGGCGGAGAAGTCTGCCGGTCGCGCCAAAGGCGCCGTCACGCTTGTGGCTGTCTCCAAGACCTTCGACGCTGATGCCATCCGCCCGGTGATCGCGGCCGGGCAGCGGGTGTTCGGCGAGAACCGCGTGCAAGAAGCGCAGGGCAAGTGGCCGGAGCTGAAGGCCGAGACGTCCGGTCTCGAACTGCACCTGATCGGTCCGCTGCAGTCGAACAAGGCGGCGGAAGCCGTCGCGCTGTTCGATGTCATCGAGACGGTCGATCGCGAGAAAATCGCCCGCGCGCTTGCTGCCGAAATGCAGAAACAGGGCCGAACACTCAGGCTCTATGTGCAGGTCAACACCGGATTGGAGCCGCAGAAGGCCGGCATTGCGCCGGACGAGACCGCCGCCTTCGTGGAACTCTGCCGCGGCGAGCTGGGCCTTTCGATCGAGGGGCTGATGTGCATTCCGCCGGTCGAGGAAAATCCCGGTCCGCATTTTGCTCTGCTCGCCAAGCTGGCTGCTGCCTGCAAGCTCGAGAAGCTGTCGATGGGCATGTCCGGCGACTTCGAGACGGCTATCCAGTTCGGCGCCACCGGCGTTCGCGTCGGTTCGGCCATTTTCGGCGCACGCTGAGGTCACTTCGTCACATACCGCTTTCGTCGGGGTTCCCCTCGTCTCTCATTAGCCTATCCTTGTGCACGAGGAGGCCGGACATGTCCGGCAACATGCGCAGGGAGGAACGGACATGGCGAGCAGCTATGCCGACGTGTACGCGGGCTGGAAAGCGGACCCGCAGAGTTTCTGGTCCAATGCAGCCAATGCGATCGACTGGTTTGAAAGACCGGTACGGGCGTTCGATGCGGAGGCCGGCATCTATGGGCACTGGTTCGCCGACGGCGTTACCAATACCTGCTACAACTGCCTGGATCGCCATGTGGCCGCGGGCCGTGGCGAGCAGATCGCCTTCATCTATGACAGCCCCGTCACCGGGCGTGTGGAGCGCATCTCCTATGCGTCCCTGCTCTCCGACGTAGCGGCCCTGGCCGCCGTCTACCGCAAGCTGGGGGTCGGCAAGGGCGACCGGATCATCATCTATATGCCGATGATCCCGCAGGCGGCGGTTGCGATGCTCGCGGCTGCGCGCATTGGCGCTGTGCACTCCGTGGTCTTCGGCGGCTTTGCCGCCAACGAGCTCGCCGTGCGCATCGACGATTGCCAGGCGAAGCTGATCGTGTCCGCAAGCTGCGGGATCGAATCCGGTCGTACTGTCGCCTACAAGCCGCTGCTCGATACGGCGCTCGACATCGCAACCCACAAGCCGGCCCATTGCCTTGTCTTCCAGCGCGAGATGGCGGAAGCCGCCATGACCGAGGGACGCGACATCGATTTCGCGTCGGCGCTCGCCGCGGCGAAAGAGGCGGGGGAAGAAACCGAATGCGTGCCGGTCGCCTCGACCGATCCGCTCTATGTGCTCTACACCTCGGGCACGACCGGCCAGCCCAAGGGCGTGGTGCGCGACAATGGCGGCCATATGGTCGCGCTCAAATGGTCCATGGAGAACTTCTTCGGCGTGCAGCCGGGCGAAGTCTTCTGGGCCGCGTCGGACATCGGCTGGGTCGTCGGCCATTCCTATATCGTCTACGGCCCGCTCCTGAATGGCAGCACGTCGATCCTGTTCGAAGGCAAGCCGGTCGGCACGCCGGACCCCGGAACCTATTGGCGTATCATAGCCGAGCACGGCGTCGTGGTGATGTTCACCGCGCCGACGGCGCTCAGGGCGATCCGCAAGGAGGATCCGGAGGCCTCTCACGTTCGCCGATACGACCTTTCGAAGTTCCGCGCGTTGTTTCTGGCCGGTGAACGGGCGGATCCCGACACGATCCACTGGGCCGAGAAGGCGCTCGGCGTGCCCGTCATCGATCACTGGTGGCAGACGGAAACCGGATGGCCCGTGGCGGGAAATCCCATGGGGCTCGGCCTCCTGCCGGTAAAATACGGTTCTCCGGCCGTTCCGCTGCCGGGATACGACGTCCAGATCCTCGACGATGCCGGACATCCGGTAACAGCCGGTACGCTCGGCAATGTGGTGGTGAAGCTGCCGCTTCCGCCGGGATGCCTGCCGACGCTCTGGAATGCAGACCACCGGTTCCGCGCGGCCTATCTCGACGAGTTTCCCGGCTACTACAAGACTGCCGATGCCGGCTATCTCGATGAGGATGGCTATATCTTCATCATGGCGCGAACGGACGACATCATCAATGTGGCTGGCCATCGCCTCTCTACCGGAGCGATGGAGGAGGTCTGCTCCAGCCACCCCGATGTTGCCGAATGTGCCGTCATCGGTATTGCCGACGATTTGAAAGGCCAGATCCCGGCCGGCTTCCTCGTCATCAACTCCAATGTTTCCCGTGAAACGTCGGAGATCGAACGCGAAGTCATCAGCCTCGTGCGCGAACGCATCGGACCGGTAGCCGCCTTCCGGCTGGCGATCTGCGTCAAGCGGCTGCCGAAGACGCGGTCGGGCAAGATCTTGCGCGCCACGATCCAGAAGATCGCCGACCGTCAGCCCTGGAAAATGCCGGCGACGATCGATGATCCTGTCATCCTCGACGAAATCACCGTCGCTCTGCATGGGCGAGGCATCGGCGTCTAGTGATTGCTAAGCCGGCTCATGAATTTGCGTGGTGCACACCGCATTAGGTGTGCACGACCGCGGCAAACCAATCACTGAAACTGGCTGCGGCCCTTGAGCGTGTGACTTTGGTGATCAGGAAGTAGCTTTCGTCCTCCAGGGTGGCGATATCGGACAGGATCACCAGGTCTCCGTTGTCGATTTCGCGCCGGAAGACTTCGACCGGGCAAAGCGCCACGCCATGGCCGGCAATGACTGCCGTTGCCAAAAGGTTGAAGTCCTGAAACACCGGGCCACGCAACGTCTGCGTGGCCTCCTGCCCTGCCCTTGCCAGCCAATCGCGCCAGCGTGACGTCGTTTCGTCGTGCAACAGATCGGCTGACGCGATCGCCTGCGGTGACGTCAGCGCGCCTTTTCGTTCGAGATAGCGGGGGCTCGCAACCGGACGGTTGATGCGGGAGAACAGCCGGTCGGAACGCGTTCCTTCGCTCTTGTCGGCCCCGAGCGTGATGAGGACGTCGCAGCCGGTTTCCCGTAATTGCTGCTCGGCCATCGCGTAGACGACCGTGACGTCCACCTCCGGGTGACGGTGCAGGAATTCGCCGAGTGCCGGGATCAGCCAGCGCGTGGCGATCGAGGGTATGCAGGCAACGCTCACCTGCGCCTTGGCGTTCAGTCGTAGCAGTTCCGTTTCCGCAGCGATGCGCTCCAATGCCGATGTCAATACCGTGGCCAGGTTCTCGGCCTCTGGCGCCAGCCTGACCCCACGCTTCTCGCGCACGAAGAGCGGCCGGCCGAACCACTCCTCCAACAGCCGGATCTGGTGACTGATGGCCGCGTGCGTCACATGCAACTCGTCGCCGGCGCGGGAGAAGCTCGCCAGACGCGCCGCGGCTTCGAAGGCGCGCAGCATGCCGAGTGGTGGCAACATCATCTGTAAGATTTCCTCATCAATGCCTTGAGGAAAGGTCGTTTGATTGGTCAACGTTGTCAACGGATACTGGGCCTACCATCGGATTGGGGGAGAGTTTCCCGTCCGTGGGCATTAGAAATCCTTACAGATGGAGAGACCTATGTTCGTGCGCAGCCTGCAGCAGATCGAAGCTACCGACCATTTTGTCGAATGGGGCAGCGGGACCAGCCACCGGCTGCTGACCGAGCGGGATGGCATGGGTTTCACCGTCTGCCACACGGTAGTGCGCGCCGGGACCGTGTCGTTGCTCGAGTACCGCAACCATCTCGAAGCCTGCTATTGCATCGCCGGGCACGGCGAGGTCGAGGACATGCAGGGCAAGGTCTTCCCGATCAACAAGGGCGATATCTACGTGCTCGACCAGCACGACAAGCATTTCCTGCGCGGCGGCAAGGACGAAGACCTGATCCTCGTCAGCATCTTCAATCCGCCCCTCAAGGGGACCGAGCGGCACAATCTCAACGACCCATCCGGCTCGGCCTACTGAACTCGTTGCCGAGCACCGACCAACAAAAAAGCCCGGATCGACGATCCGGGCATTTTCATTGGGCTGGACGGCGATCAGTACTGATCGTCTTCGTCCTCGTCCTTGCGGTCCGACTTCAGCGACTTGAGCTTGGCGAAGACGGCATCGGCGTCGATTTCCTTCTCTTCCTCGCGCTCGTAGCTGAAGCCCAGCTTTTCGGTTTCCTGGGCCGATTCCAGCGTCTGGCCGAGTTCGGCAGCCGTCGGCAGCGGACGGCCCTTGGAAGCGCGTTCGACTTCGAGGTCGAGGTCGATCTGCGAGCAGAGGCCGAGGGTTACCGGGTCCATCGGCGTCAGGTTGGCGGAGTTCCAGTGGGTGCGCTCGCGGATCTGTTCGATCGTCGACTTGGTGGTGCCGACGAGACGCGAGATCTGCGCATCCTTGAGTTCCGGATGGTTGCGAACCAGCCACAGAATGGCGTTCGGGCGATCCTGGCGCTTGGAAACCGGGGTGTAGCGCGGGCCCTTGCGCTTGCTATCAGGCACACGAACCTTCGGCTCGGACAGCTTCAGCTTATGGTTGGGGTTGCCTTCGGCGCGGGCGATCTCGTCGCGCGAAAGCTGACCGGTCGCGATCGGGTCGAGGCCCTTGATGCCCTGCGCGGATTCACCGTCGGCGATCGCCTTCACCTCGAGCGGGTGCAGCTTGCAGAACTGCGCGATCTGGTCGAAGGACAGCGCGGTATTGTCAACCAGCCAGACGGCGGTCGCCTTGGGCATAAGCAGTTGCTGAGCCATGGATATAGTCCTTTTGTCCGCCGCGCCGGTGTCGCGGGCCGTGGAGTCTACCACTGATTTCCGGGAAATGTGGGCCTCTATACCGTCGTTGTCGCGAAATTGCAATTCTTCAGTTCCAAATGTCCTTTTGTCTAATTGCGGCGGGCATTTGACCTGCTATGAATGTGCGCGAAACGGGGGAGCCCTAGGAGGGGCGAACCGCACTAGGAATGCGTAGGGAGGAAAATATGTCCGCCAAAATCTATCCGGTGTTGAAGTCTGCCAAGAGCCGGACGCTGCTTGATAACGCCACATACCTGAAGTGGTACGAAGAGAGCGTTTCCGATCCGGCAAAGTTCTGGGGCAAGCACGGCAAACGGATCGATTGGTTCAAGCCCTATACCAAGGTCAAGAACACATCCTTCAAGGGCAAGGTGTCGATCAAGTGGTATGAAGACGGCCTTACCAACGTCTCCTACAACTGTATCGACCGCCACCTGAAGACGCATGGCGAAAAGACCGCCATCATCTGGGAAGGCGACAATCCCTATATCGACAAGAAGATCACCTACAACCAGCTCTACGAGCAGGTCTGCCGCCTTGCCAACGTCCTGAAGAAGCATGGCGTCAAGAAGGGTGACCGCGTCACCATCTACATGCCGATGATCCCGGAAGCATCCTATGCGATGCTTGCCTGCGCCCGCATCGGCGCCATTCATTCGGTCGTCTTCGGCGGCTTTTCGCCGGATGCGCTTGCCGGCCGTATCGTCGACTGTGAGTCCACCTTTGTCATCACCTGCGACGAGGGCGTTCGCGGCGGCAAGCCGGTCCCGCTCAAGGAAAACACCGATACGGCGATCGACATCGCGGCCAAGCAGCATGTCATCGTCAACAAGGTTCTGGTCGTGCGCCGCACCGGCGGCAAGACCGCCTGGGCACCGGGCCGTGACCTCTGGTACCACCAGGAAATCGCGACGGTGAAGCCGCATTGCGAGCCGGCGAAGATGAAGGCGGAAGATCCGCTATTCATCCTCTATACCTCGGGCTCGACCGGCAAGCCGAAGGGCGTGTTGCACACGACCGGCGGCTACCTCGTCTATGCGTCGATGACGCACGAATATGTCTTCGATTATCGCGATGGCGAGGTCTACTGGTGCACCGCCGACGTCGGCTGGGTCACCGGTCACTCCTATATCGTCTACGGTCCGCTCGCGAATGCTGCGACCACCGTGATGTTCGAAGGGGTGCCGAATTTCCCGGATGCCGGGCGTTTCTGGGAAGTGGTCGACAAGCACAAGGTCAACGTCTTCTACACCGCGCCGACGGCAATCCGCTCGCTGATGGGCGCCGGCGACGACTTCGTCAAGCGCGCCTCGCGCTCGTCGCTTCGCCTGCTCGGTTCGGTCGGCGAGCCGATCAACCCGGAAGCCTGGGAGTGGTATTACAATGTCGTCGGCGAGCAGAAGTCGCCGATCGTCGATACCTGGTGGCAGACGGAAACCGGCGGCATCCTGATCACGCCGCTGCCGGGCGCGACCGACCTCAAGCCCGGTTCGGCCACGCGGCCATTCTTCGGCGTTCAGCCGCAGCTCGTCGACAATGAAGGCAACGTGCTCGAAGGCGCTGCCGACGGCAACCTCTGCATTATCGACAGCTGGCCGGGCCAGATGCGCACGATCTATGGCGACCACGCGCGTTTCGGGCAGACCTACTTTGCCACCTACAAGGGCAAGTATTTCACCGGTGACGGTTGCCGCCGCGATGAAGACGGCTACTACTGGATCACCGGCCGCGTCGACGACGTCTTGAACGTGTCGGGCCACCGTCTCGGCACGGCCGAAGTGGAATCGGCCCTCGTGTCGCACCACCTCGTCTCGGAAGCGGCCGTCGTTGGCTATCCGCACCCGATCAAGGGCCAGGGCATCTATTGCTATGTCTCGCTGATGGCTGGTGAAATCGGCAACGACGAACTGCGCGCCGCCCTGGTGAAGCATGTCCGTTCGGAAATCGGCCCGATCGCCACACCGGACAAGATCCAGTTCGCTCCGGGCCTGCCGAAGACCCGCTCGGGCAAGATCATGCGCCGCATCCTGCGCAAGATCGCCGAGGATGATTTCGGCGCGCTCGGCGATACCTCGACGCTTGCCGATCCGGCCGTCGTCGACGATCTGATCGCCAACCGCCAGAACAAGGCCTGACCTTGAAAAGCCGCCGCACGCCCGAGAGGCGCGCGGCGGCTCTCCTATCGTCGCAGATGATGTAAGATCTCCGGTATCGCCGATGCGGCACCTGTCTCGCCAAGCCGGACAATTTCGTGAGCCGGATTCAGATCTCGGTCGCAGGCGTCGGCGCCCGACCCGGACTTAGAAGTCGATTGCGCGACCCTTGATCTCCCAATCGCCGTAGCGGGCTGGATCTTCACCCCCGCGCCCCCCGATCTCCGGCGGCAGCTCTTTCTTGATCTTCGCCTGACGCCGCTCTTCCGCTTCCTTCAGCGCCCGCACGGCGGCGGGCGGCAGCGGCTTCTTCGGGCGGTCGGCGGCGTTGTCATTGTCGTTCTGCATCTGAACGGTATCCGGATTCGAGCATCAATATTGAAGAATTGGGTGTTTGCACCCATCATATAGGACGCCGTTCCCCTTACGGGAACCCTGATTCACGTGAAACGTCGACGACCCGGAGCCTTCTGATGAACCTTGTCCGCACCGCCATGCTGCTTGCAGTCATGACCGCCCTGTTCATGGCGGTAGGTTTCGCCATCGGCGGACGCGGTGGCATGATGATCGCCTTCGTCATGGCCGCAGGCATGAACTTCTTCTCCTATTGGAACTCCGACAAGATGGTGCTGCGCATGTATCGCGCGCAGGAGGTCGATGAGCGCAGCGCGCCGGAATATTACGGCATCGTTCGCGACCTCGCGCGCAATGCCGGGCTGCCGATGCCGCGCGTCTACGTGATCGACAGCCCGCAGCCGAATGCGTTTGCCACCGGCCGCAACCCGGAGAATGCCGCGGTTGCCGCTTCGACCGGTCTGCTTCACGCTCTCAACTATGACGAGGTCGCCGGCGTGATGGCGCATGAACTCGCCCACGTACAGAACCGCGACACCTTGACGATGACGCTGACGGCCACCCTTGCCGGCGCGATCTCGATGCTCGGCAACTTTGCTTTCTTCTTCGGCGGCAACCGTGAAAACAACAATCCGCTCGGCTTCATCGGCACGCTGGTGGCGATGATCGTGGCGCCGATGGCGGCGATGCTGGTGCAGATGGCGATCAGCCGCACGCGCGAATACTCGGCCGACCGTCGTGGCGCCGAGATTTGCGGCAAGCCGCTCGCACTCGCTTCGGCGCTGCAGAAGATCGCAGGCGCCGCCCATCAGATCCACAACGACGATGCCGAGCGCAACCCGGCAACGGCGCATATGTTCATCATCAATCCGCTCTCCGGCGAGCGCATGGACAACCTGTTTTCGACCCATCCGAACACCGAAAACCGCATCGCTGCCCTGCAGCAGATGGCCCAGGAGATGTCTTCGGTCTCGACGCCGCCGGTTCGGGCTGATAATCCCGTGCGCAAATCGCGCTCTGTGCCCTCTACCGGTTGGGGTCGCGGTGGTTCCGAACCGCCCAAAGGTCCCTGGTCCTGATGTCCGCAGAAAACAACAACGATTCACGTCCGAAACGATCGCACCGCAACGGCGGCGCAGCAAAGTCGAAGAAGCCTGCCCCGGCGCCGCGTGGTCCGGAGAAGCCTGGCCTGAGAGCGCGTCAGGCCGCCGCGAAGATCCTGGCGGCCGTTATCGACCGCAAGACGTCTCTCGACGGCATGCTCGATAGCGAGCACGGCAACCCGGCCTATCGCGAGCTGAATGAAGCCGACCGCGCCCTGGTCCGGGCAATTCTCAATTCCGCCCTTCGCCATCTGCCGCGCGTGCAGGCTGCGATCAACTCGCTGCTGCAGACGCCCTTGCCGGAGGGTGCGCGGGCGCTCGACCACGTGCTTGCCGTGGCGGCGGCACAGATCCTCTATTTGGACGTGCCTGATCATTCCGCTGTCGATCTCGCTGTCGAACAGGCACAGAACGATCCGCGTAACCGCCGTTTCGCCAATCTCGTAAACGCCGTGCTGCGGCGTCTGTCGCGTGAAAAGGATGCCGTTCTCGAAAGCACGCGCCACATTCCGGCGATGCCGGAATGGTTCTTCGAGCGCCTCATTGTCCACTATGGCGCAGCGGCGGCCGAGAAGATCGCCGAGGCGCAGCTGACGCCGGCGGCGATCGATCTCTCCGTCAAGTCCGAGCCTGCAGCTTGGGCCGAGCGGCTTGGTGGCACCGTCCTGCCGACCGGCTCGGTGCGGCTCGGCGCATTCTCCGGCTCCATTCCTTCCTTAGCCGGATTCGATGATGGCGCCTGGTGGGTCCAGGACGCGGCCGCATCGATCCCGGCGCGGCTCTTCGGTGACCTCAAGGGTAAGCGCACGGTCGATCTCTGTGCTGCACCGGGCGGCAAGACCGCCCAGCTCATCCTCGCCGGCGCCGAAGTGACGGCGCTCGACCAGTCCGGTAGCCGCTTGCGCCGGCTGAAGGGCAATCTCAAGCGGCTTGGGCTCGAGGCCGAGACCACGGAAGTCAACATGGCGGACTTCCAGCCGGAGACGCTGTTCGATGCCGCCCTGCTCGACGCCCCCTGCTCTTCGACCGGCACGACCCGCCGTCACCCTGACGTGCTGTGGACCAAGGGACCGGAAGACATCGAAAAGCTCGCAGACCTGCAGGAGCGGCTGCTCCGCCATGCGCTGACGGTGGTCAAGTCCGGCGGCACGGTCGTCTTCTCCAATTGCTCCCTCGACCCGCGCGAAGGCGAAGAGGTCGTTGCCCGGGTTATCGGTTCTGGCGAAAGCTACGAGCGGGTGCCGATTTCCGCCGCCGACTGGCCGGGGCTCGAGGACGCGATCACGCCGATCGGCGAAATGCGGACGACGCCTGCCATGCTGCCGCTCGATGCTCCGTTTTCGAGCGGCCTCGATGGTTTCTACGCAGCGGTGATTCGCCGCAAATAACAGCGCAAACGCGCATTTCAGCGCTTGGAACTGGGCCTCAAGGCCCTGTTCCACCGCATCATTTGACGCTTTCGACCGGGAAGCCTATCAAAGATGGCAGGATTGATAAAAGTTTAATGGTCTTCGCGGCACCATGCGGGCGCTGGCGCGAGGTCCTGGCCGGCTCCGATGACGTGAGCGATCGTGCCAGAAATGAGGTAACCGGCGGCGTTGATGTTGTTTTCCGGCAGGCGAAGGCTTTCTTACCTGTATGTGCGTGAAGGCTGGCGCCGTGTGTCGCGTCGCCTGTCGATCGGGCGCGTCTCCACGCTGCGCTTCACCGGCTCCACCCCCAATCGTCTGATTGTTGCGCCGACGGATCTCAGGGCCGTCGATCCCTTTGTCGCGGAAGAGATTCTTGCTGGGCGTTTCCCGCTTGCCGGCCGCGTGCTCGACACGGAGGGCGAATCGCCGTTCGAGATCGATCTGCCGTCGCGCGAATTTGCCGCCCGGCTGCATTCCTTCGGCTGGCTGCGGCACCTGCGGGCGATCCGCGAGGATGCAGGCTTCGTCCGGCTGCGGCAGATCGTCGACGACTGGATCGGCACCCATGGACGCGATCTCGGCGGCGTTGCCTGGGATGCGGATATCATGGCGCAGCGCATCATCGCCTGGCTTTCCCATTCGCCGGTCGTGCTGCGCAATGCCGAACATGGCTTCTACCGACGCTTCCTCAAGAGCCTGGCGCTGCAGGTGCGCTATCTCAGGCATATCGCCGATACGGTGCGCGACGGCGAGCAGAGGCTTCGGGTGCGGCTTGCGCTTGCCATGGCGTCGGTTTCCATGCCGGCATCGCCCAGCGCCATCCGCAAGGCATCGCGCCACCTCGATCTCGAACTCGACCGGCAAATCCTGCCGGACGGCAGCCACTTCTCGCGCAGCCCGCGCGCTGGCCTCGAACTGCTGCTGGACCTGCTGCCGCTCCGCCAGACCTACGTCAATCTCGGCCATGACGTGCCGTCGCGCCTCATTCCCTGCATCGACCGGATGTACCCGGCCTTGCGCTTCTTCCGGCATCAGGGTGGTGAGTTGGCGCTGTTCAATGGCGCCACCTCGGTTCTGGCGCATGAACTGGCATCGGTGCTGCGCTATGACGAGACGGCCGGCGAACCCTTCCGGTCGCTGCCGCACGCCCACTACGAACGTATGGCGATGGAAAACACCGTTGTCATCATGGACACCGGCCGACCACTTTCCGTCGATCTTTCTCGCAGCGCCCATGCCGGCTGCCTGTCCTTTGAAATGTCCTCGGGCAAGACGCGCTTCGTCGTCAATTCCGGCGCGCCGAAGTTTGCCGGGGAGCGATTCCGCCAGATGGCGCGGATGACGGCTGCCCATTCGACCGTGACGGTCAACGACACCTCGTCGTCGCGCTTCTCGCAGTCGCGCTTTCTCGGACCGATCATGACGTCGGGCGTCAAGCAGGTGACGGCGGCCCGCAAGGACGAGGCGGGCGGGCTCGAGTCGGTGACGGCAAGCCATGACGGCTACCTTTCCACCTTCGGCCTCGTTCACGAGCGTGGCATCGGTGTCCTGAACGGCGGCCGCATGATCCGCGGTCGCGACCGGCTGTCGCGCGCCGACGGCAGCGACCCGGAGGCAGGCGATACGGGGGTTGCCGTAGCACGATTCCACATTCACCCCGCGGTCGCCATTCGCCAGAACAGTGCGCGCGAGATCTTCCTGACGGCGCCCGACGGCGAGGTCTGGCTGTTTGCCTGCCAGGACGGCGAGCTTGCAGTCGAGGAGGATATCTTCTTTGCCGATCCCTCGGGTATCCGGGCCTCGCAGCAGTTGACGGTGACCTTTGCGATCGCGCAGCAGCCGGAGATCCAGTGGACGTTTTCACGCGCCAACTGAGCCTTCTGTCTTGACGACGGGCACGCCCAAGAAAGCGCCTCAGGTTTTCCGTTCGCGTTTCAGAAGCGGTCGCAGTGGTGAATTTGGATCGATCCGATCCAAATTCATCGCGATCTTCAGGCCCGGCGAGGTTCCTTCACCCGGCAAGCTATGCTAACGGGCAGCCATCTCAACCGCCGGAGCTTCCTCCCGGGGCGTCCGGCGCCGCCAAAGGAGCATGGTTGTGGCTGTCGCCTCCAAGAAAATCCCCGCCCCGAACGAGGTTACGGTCCGCACCGCCCTCCTCTCCGTCTCCGACAAGACGGGTGTCGTCGAGCTCGCGCGCGCTCTTAACGAGAAGGGCATCCGGCTCGTTTCGACGGGCGGCACGCACAAGGCGCTCTCCGAGGCCGGCCTGCCGGTGAGTGACGTTTCCGAGCTGACCGGTTTCCCTGAGGTCATGGACGGCCGCGTGAAGACGCTGCATCCGGGCGTTCACGGTGGCCTCCTGGCGATCCGCGACGATGCGGATCACGTTGCCGCCATGTCGACCCACGGCATCACCGCCATCGATCTTGCGATCATCAACCTCTATCCCTTCGAGGAAGTCCGGGCCAAGGGCGGCGACTATCCGACAACGGTCGAAAACATCGATATCGGCGGTCCGGCCATGATCCGCGCTTCGGCCAAGAACCATGCCTATGTGACGATCGTCACCGATCCGGCCGACTATCCGGTGCTGCTCGAAGAGCTTGCTTCCGGCAAGACGACCTATGCCTTCCGCCAGAAGATGGCCGCCAAGGCCTATGCCCGCACCGCGGCTTACGACGCCGCCATTTCCAATTGGTTTGCCGAAGCGCTCGACACGCCGATGCCGCGCCACCGGGTGATCGGCGGCGTCTTGAAGGAAGAGATGCGCTACGGCGAGAACCCGCATCAGAAGGCGGGCTTCTACCTGACCGGCGAGAACCGCCCGGGTGTTGCCACCGCGACGCTGCTGCAAGGCAAGCAGCTCTCCTACAACAACATCAACGACACGGATGCGGCTTTCGAGCTGGTGGCCGAGTTCCTGCCCGAAAAGGCACCGGCTGTCGCCATCATCAAGCACGCCAACCCTTGCGGCGTTGCCACTGCTTCGACGCTTGCCGAAGCCTATCGCCGGGCGCTTGCCTGCGATTCCACCTCGGCCTTCGGCGGCATCATCGCGCTCAACCAGGAGCTCGACGCCGAGACGGCCGAAGAGATCGTCAAGCTCTTTACCGAAGTGATCATCGCGCCTTCGGTCAGCGATGCAGCCAAGGCTGTCATCGCCCGCAAGCCGAACCTGCGCCTGCTCTCGACCGGCGGCCTGCCGGACCCGCGCATTCCGGGTCTTGCCGCCAAGACCGTCTCGGGCGGCCTGCTGGTGCAGACCCGTGACAACGGCATGGTCGAAGATCTCGAGCTCAAGGTCGTGACCAAGCGCGCGCCGACGGCGCAGGAACTTGAGGACATGAAGTTTGCCTTCAAGGTTGCCAAGCACGTCAAGTCGAATGCGATCGTCTACGCCAAGGACGGCCAGACGGCCGGCATCGGCGCCGGCCAGATGAGCCGCGTCGATTCCGCCCGCATCGCGGCGATCAAGGCGGAGGAAGCGGCCAAGGCGCTCGGCTTTGCAACGCCGCTCACCAAGGGCTCGGCCGTCGCGTCCGAAGCGTTCCTGCCCTTTGCCGATGGTCTGCTCTCGGCGATCGCCGCCGGCGCCACCGCCGTCATCCAGCCGGGCGGCTCCATGCGCGACGAAGAGGTCATTGCGGCCGCCAACGAGCATGGCGTTGCCATGGTCTTCACCGGCATGCGCCACTTCCGCCACTAGGACTGCGGGGACAAGCTTTTTTCGCCCGTCCCGCGTCGATTGTCAGAGGCCGCCGCGTCCAAAGGATGCGGCGGCTTTTTTGCGTCCGTCATCGGCCGGATAGGGCGTGCGCAGCAGGATGATGAGGCCGACGACCAGGAACGCGATGAGCGCCATCATGCCGATACGGGCGGAGCCCGTCGCGAGCGTGATCGTGGCGACGGACGCCGGGGCGAGGAACGACGTCGCGCGGCCGGAGAGCGCGTAGAGGCCGAAGTAGCGCCCGGCCTCGTCCAGGCTGACGCTGCGGGCGAGATAGGAGCGCGACGAGGCCTGTACCGGGCCGAATGCGATCCCGACCAACAGGCCGTAGAGAATGTAGGCCTTCTCGGCCGCTGTGCCGAACAGGCCGCCGGAATCTTCAGTCGACAACGGCATCAGCCCGAACAGCGTGAAGCCGGGGCCCGTCGAGACGATGCCGATCGTCGCCAGCGTCAGGCAGACCAGGCTGGCGGTGACGATCATTTTCGACCCGAGCCGTGTGTCGAGCCGGCTGGCATAGAGGCAGCCGCCGATCGCGACGACGTTGAGGATGATCCCGTAGATGCCGAGCTCCAATGTCCGCCAGCCGAACATGGCCGCGGCGAAGGTGCCGCCAAGAGCCAGAAGGCCGTTGACGCCATCCTGGAAGATCATCCGTGCGATCAGGAAGCGCAGGATGCCCGTTCTTTGCTTGAGCTCGCCGAGCGTCCCCTTGAGCTCCCTGAGGCCCGTGACGGTGGCCTTGCCGAGCGACATGGTCGCTTTGGTGGCGTCGGGCGTGAACAGGAATATCGGCAGGATGAAGACGAGATACCAGAGTGCGGAGATCGGTCCGGTGATCCGCGCATCCTCACCCTTGGCTGGATCGAGACCAAACAACGGGTCGATGCCGGCGGCGGTCTTGCCGGTTTCCGGGCTGCCGGCGAGCAGTGCCACGACCGCGATCAGCACGATCATCCCGCCAAGATAGCCGAGGCCCCAGGCAATGTTGGAGATGCGGCCGACGTCCTTTTCCGGCACGAGCCGCGGCATCATCGAATCGTTGAAGACGATCGAGAACTCGGCAGCGATGCTTGCGAGGATCATGAAGATCGCCGGATAGAGGATCGGCGATCCGGGAGCCGCGAACCAGAGCATGGCCAGCGATGTAATCTTGATGACGGCAAAGAAGGCGATCCACGGCTTGCGCGGGCCGGTCGCATCCGCGATGGCACCCAAGACCGGCGAGAGAACCGCGATGATGATGCCCGAGACGGTGAGGGTATAGCCCCACATCGCCTGGCCGAGCGCATGATCTTCGGTCAGGCGTGAAACGAAATACGGGCCGAAGATGAAGGTCGTGATCACCGTGAAGAACGGCTGCGCCGCCCAGTCGAAGAACATCCAGCCGGCAATCCCTGCACGGGACGTGCGTGGTTGATCTACAGTCCTCTCGGCCGAAATCTGCAAGGTCCCCTCCCGAAACGACTGCGCCGCGCGTCCCCTCGAACGCGCGGCGCAGCCTAACTTCAATCTGACGAATTCCAAAAGGTTTAGAACGGGATGCGGGCGAAAAAACTGCCCGCATCCGTGTTCTCCAGGCTACTTCGCCCGTCCGCGCGCCAGGTCGTTGAGCAGACCCGCAGCAACGGTGATCTTGGCAAGCGTCGTTTCACCCTTCTCGGTCAGAAGGCGCAACTGGCCGGTCGCCTGGGCGACGCGAACGCGTTCGCTTTCTTCCCAGGCGGCAACCGGATTGCGCTCCTTCTTCTGCTCGCGCAGGGCCGCCGCGGTGATATCGCGCCGGGCAGCGGCGATATCGGATACGGCGCGAGACAGAGCCATGGCCTCGAACTGCTCCGTTGCCGGAACGCGATCGGACGCCGCCAGCAGGCGGTTGATGCGCAGCGTGTCGGTGACGGCGAAGTAACCTTGCGCCGTGCGGCTCAGCGTCTCGCCGGTTTCCGCGGCAATCTGCATGATCTCGGGCACCAGCGTCATCAGCGCCAGTTCCGAGATTTCCTCGGCGAGCTTGGCGGGGACGCCGCCCTCGACGAAGGCAGCCGTCTTCAACCGGGCTTCTTCGGCGCTCTCGCCGGAGACTGCAGTGCGCATGGTTGCGCGCAGCTTCTGCAGGCCATCGCCGAGGCGCGATACGGCCTCGGACACCGAACCGGTCGCCGCATGGGTGCGCAGCGTCCGCTCGGTGACGAGCGTGAAGATGCGGCCCACTTCCTGGTAGAGGATGTTCTGCAGGCTCCCGCTGATCTTGTTGTCGAGCGCGTCGATCTCGTCATAGATCCGCGGCAGATCGAAGCCGTCGAGCGCCAGCACCGCCGCCTTGACGACGTCGGCCGAGAGGAAGCCGGTGGCGTCCGTCAGGGTCGAGACGAAGGCCGGACCACCGCGGTTGATCACCTCGTTGGCGAGGATCGTCGCGATGATTTCGCGGCGCAGGCGGTGGCCGTGGATGTCGCCGGCATAGGCCTTGCGCATCTTGCCCGGGAAGTAACGCTCAAGCGTCGCCGTGAAGTACGGATCGTCGGGCAGCTCGCTCGCAATCAGCTCATCGAAGAGAACGAGCTTGGAGTAGGAGAGCAGCACGCCGATTTCCGGGCGGGTCAAAGGCTTGCCCGCCTGGTAGCGCTCGGTCATCGCCTGGTCTGTCGGCAGCGTCTCGACCTTGCGGTTGAGATGGCCGTCGGCCTCGAGGCGAGTCATGAGTCGGCCGAGCGTCGTGCGGTTGCCGAGCCCCTGCATGGCGGTCAGAGAGATCGCCAGCGACTGCTCGTAGTTGTTGCGCAGCACGAGGTGGCCCACTTCCTCGGTCATCGAGGCGAGCAGCGTGTTGCGCTTCGGACGGGTCAGGCGACCATCGCGCATGGCGGAAGCAAGCGCGATCTTGATGTTGACCTCGACGTCGGAGGAGTTGACGCCTGCCGAGTTGTCGATGGCGTCCGAGTTGCAGCGGCCGCCGTTGAGGCCGAAGCCGATGCGACCCTTCTGGGTAACGCCGAGGTTGGCGCCCTCGCCGATAACACGGGCGCGGACCTCTTCGGCCGCCACGCGAATGGCGTCGTTGGCGCGGTCGCCGACTTCGGCGTCCGTTTCGTTGCTGCCGCGCACATAGGTGCCGATGCCGCCGAACCAGAGCAGGTCGACCTGGCTCTTCAGGATCGCGTTCATGATCTCGAAGGGCGTTGCCTTCTGCTTGTCGAGGCCGATGGCGGCCATCGCCTCAGGCGTCAGCGTCACCGACTTTTCGGCACGCGAGATGATCATCGCGCCGTCCGAAAGCGTCTTGCGGTCATAGTCCTGCCAGCTCGAACGCGGCAGGTCGAACATGCGCTTGCGCTCGGCAAAGGAGGCATCGATATCCGGCGACGGATCGATGAAGATGTCGCGGTGATCGAAGGCGGCGATCAGGCGGATCTTTTCGGAGAGCAGCATGCCGTTGCCGAAGACGTCGCCCGACATGTCGCCGACGCCGGCAACGGTGAAGGGCGTCGTCTGGATATCGATGTCCATCTCGCGGAAGTGTCGCTTGACGGTTTCCCAGGCGCCGCGGGCGGTGATGCCCATCTTCTTGTGGTCGTAGCCGGCCGAGCCACCCGATGCGAAGGCGTCGTCGAGCCAGAAGCCTGCTTCCTGCGCCAGGCCGTTGGCCGTGTCGGAGAAGGTCGCAGTGCCCTTGTCGGCGGCCACGACGAAGTAGGGATCGTCGCCGTCATGGCGCTGCGTGTCGGCCGGTGGCACGACGTCCTGGCCGACGATGTTGTCGGTTACCGACAGAAGCGTGCGGATGAAGGTCTTGTAGGCTTCGGTACCGGCCTTGAAGACCTCGTCGCGGGTGCCGCCCACCGGAAGCAGCTTCGGATAGAAGCCGCCCTTGGCGCCGACGGGCACGATAACGGCGTTCTTCACCTGCTGCGCCTTGACGAGGCCGAGCACTTCCGTGCGGTAGTCCTGGGCGCGGTCCGACCAGCGAAGGCCGCCGCGGGCGACCTTGCCGAAGCGCAGGTGCACGCCCTCGACCTCGGTGCCGTAGACGAAGATTTCGCGGAACGGATGCGGTTCCGGCAGGCCGTCGAGCTGCTTCGGGTCCAGCTTGAAGGCGAGGACCGCGCGCGGCTTGCCGTCGGCGTCATGCTGGAAGTAGTTGGTCCGGAGCGTTGCTTCGATCGCGTTGACGTAGCGGCGCAGAATCCGATCCTCGTCGAGGCTCGGAACGGCCGAGAGCGCGTCCTCGATCGCCGACAGCAGCGCGTTGCACTTTTTGGCGCGAGGCTTTTCCTCGAGCTTCGGATCCATGCGGGTCACGAACAGCTTGAAGATGTCGGCGGCGATCGCCGGATACTTGTTCAGCGTGTCGGCGATATAGCCCTGCGAGTAGGTGATCCCCGCCTGGCGCAGATAGCGGGCATAGGCGCGCAAGACCGTCACCTCACGGGCATTGAGGCCCGCAAGCAGGACCAGCCGGTTGAAGTTGTCGTCCTCGGTCGTGCCGTTCCAGGCGGCGAGGAACGCTTCTTCGAGCGCCGGTCCGGACTTTTCAAGGTTCAGCGCGTGGCCGTCGCGGTGGATGAGCTCCATGTCGTGCAGCACGACCTTGCGCTTCTCTTCGCCGTGGGCGTTGACGCCGATGTCGTAGGTCTGTTCGCTGATCACTCGGAAGCCGAGGTTTTCAAGCAAGGGTACGCGACGCGACAGCGACACGGGTTCGCTGGCGTGGAAGATCTTGAGCTCGGCGGTATCGGCCCGCGAAACGGTGCGGGGATAGTGATAGAACTCGATCCGGATCGGATCCGGCCCCTTGCAGGCGGCGATATCTGCGAGATCCGCATAGGCTTCAGCCGGCGTGAAGAACGACTGGTAGGCATTGTCGACATCGAGTTCGATGCCGTCCTTGCGGGCAAGCAGGTCAAACCGGTCGATCCAGCGGGTGACGATGCCGCGAACGGCCTCTTCGAGCTTGGCCTGCGGAATGCGCGGCGTCTTGCCGGCGTAGCGGCCGATGATGAAGTGGACGCGGGCGAGACCGCCTTCCGGGAAGGCCGGGTAATAGGCGGAGACGCGACCGTCATAGACCGTCTTCAGATAGTCGCCGATCTTCTCGCGAACATCCGAATCGTACTGTTCGCGCGGCACGAAGACGATGACCGACACGAAGCGGTCGAAATGGTCGATGCGCGGCAGCACGCGGATGCGCGGCCGATCGCCGAGTTCGTTGATCTGTTCGCAGAAGGCGGCCAGCAGGCCGACATCGATCTGGAACAGGTCGTCGCGCGGATAGGATTCCAGCGTGTTGGCCAGCATCTTGCCGGAATGGCTTTGCGGATCGTAGCCGAAGTGATCGACAATCTTTTCGATCTTGTGGCGCAGAAGCGGAATTTCAGCTGCCTGGCGGGTGTAGGCCGAGGAGGTGAACAGGCCGACGATGCGCAACTCGCCAGCGACGTTGCCGTCGGCGTCGAAGCGCTTGACGCCGATATAGTCCATGTAGGCGCGGCGATGCACGACCGACTTGACGTTGGCCTTGGTGACGATCAGGAAATCCGGGCCATCGAGGAAGGCGAGAATTTCAGGCGTGGTCAGCACCGCGTCCTTGCCCTGGCGCAGAACGCGCACATCCGGGTTGGATAGGATGCCAAGGCCCCTGCCCTTGCCGCGTTCGACGGCTGCCTTCTCGCCCTTGCCCGAATAGGTGTATTCGCGCATGCCGAGGAAGGTGAAGTTGTTGTCTCGCAGCCAGCGAAGGAAGGCGAGCGCCTCGTCGCGGTCGCTCTTCTTGCGCGTCGCGTTGTAGGTTTCGAGTTCCGACATGGCCTGATCGAGCAAGGTCGTCATCGCCGGCCAGTCGTGCACGGTCTGGTGGACCTGCTCCAGCACGTCGCGGATGCGGTTGCTGAGCTGCTCCGCCTCGACGGGCGCAAGCTTGGTCAGGTGGATCTGGATATGGCTGACGCGGTGCGACGGATCGCTTTCCTCTTCCGGATCGAAGAGCTTTGCCGGCTTGCCCGGTTCCTTGACCAGGATGGGATGGATCGCGAGGTGAATGTCACGGTGGGTGCTGGTGATTTCCCCCATGACCGAGTCATAGAGGAACGGCATGTTGCGTTCGGTTACGGCGATGACCGATACCTCAGTACCACCCGGCGCGATGCCGGCGACGGCTTCGACCGAAATCTGCGGCTTGCCGCCGTCCCAGCGGGCGAGTTCACGAGCCGCATGGGCTGCGGTCAGCGCCAGCATGTCCGCCGAATAGAGATCGAGGTCATCGTTGCTGGCCCCACCGAAGAGGATCTCCGGCGCCAGCGCCTCGACGCCCAGTTTGATGGCGGCCGCCTTCGCTGCGTCGATGTGTCTGTCCCGCTTCGGATTGTATTTCACGCCCATGAAGTCTCTCCCATTCATGATAGGCCAAACCCTATCAGAACCATGGCTAATGGCGACCGCTTTTTACGCTGATTTCGGCAAAATCGAGCCCAAAATCGGAGAATTTCACGTGAAAACAGCTTAAATCCATTTAAATCGAAGGTAATTTCGCAAAAATTGCTCGAAAATCGAAGAAAAAGCACGAAAACGCCAGAGGCTTCTCCGGAGCCTATCTGCCATCGGCTGTTGACAGGGCGGTGACAGTCGGGTGAACAGAGTTTCGAGATCGTAGGATTGGACTGGTCGATGCCCGAAATGCCTTCCCTGCCCGGCGCCGTCATCGTCATCTCGAGCCATGTCGTGCGCGGCAAGGTGGGCAACAGGGCCGTGGTCTTCGCGCTGGAGACCCTGGGGCATCCGGTCTGGGCCCTGCCGACCGTCATCCTCCCCTGGCATCCGGGCCATGGCCGCTCCACGCGGGTCGCCATTTCCGATCAGGATTTCGGGGCGGTGATCGATGACCTCATTGCAGCACCCTGGGCCGGAGAGGTGCGCGCCGTCCTTTCGGGCTACCTCGGCTCGGCGGGACAGGCGGAAGCTGTGGCGCGGCTGGTGACGGCGCTGAAGGAGCGCAATCCCAAGCTGATCTATGCCTGCGACCCCGTGGTCGGCGATGCCGGTGGTCTCTATGTGCCGGAAACCACGGCGGTTGCCATTCGCGACCGCCTGCTGCCGCTTGCAAATCTTGCGACCCCGAACCGCTACGAGCTTGCCTGGCTCGCTGGCGCGACGCTGGAGACGAACACGGCGATCCTCGACGCGGCGCTCGGCCTTGGTCCGGCCCGCGTGCTGGTGACGTCCGCCGTGCCGATGATGAGTGGCGGGACCGGCAATCTCTTTCTTTCGGGCAACCACGCGCTGCTTGCCGAACATCGTCTGGTCGAAAACCCGCCGAACGGCACGGGCGACCTGTTGGCGGCGGTGTTTCTCGCCCGGATCCTTGAAGGACTTTCAGAGGAACGCGCCTTGCAGATGGCGACGGCGAGCGTATTTGAGATCATCGCGCGGAGCGTCAAGCGCGGCGCAGATGAATTGACCATCGAGCAGGACGCGTCGAGCCTCTCGACGCCTATGGCGATGGTGCAGATGCGCCGGCTGGTTCATCCGAATCAGATGCGGCGCAAGTGAAGAAGCTGTTCACGGACCGCCACCCTATGGCATCGTGGATTGAATTTTAGATCGCGATCATTTTCATGACGGAGGTGCGGGTGGGCGAAAGCCGGCCATGCCGCCTTGAAGCACGAGCGGAGCAATCGATGGACAAGCAGCAGCAGCGTTTTCCGGACTATCTTCTGAACGGCTACCACAATTTCATGAACGGTCGCTTCAGCGAACAGCAGAAACGCTACAAGGCGCTGGCGGAAACCGGGCAAAAGCCGAAGACAATGGTCATTGCCTGTTGCGACTCGCGCGCTGCGCCGGAAACGATCTTCGACAGCGGCCCGGGCGAACTCTTTGTCGTGCGCAACGTCGCCAATCTCATGCCGCCCTACGAGCCCGATGGGCACTACCACTCGACTTCGGCGGCGCTGGAGTTCGCCGTACAGTCGCTGCGCGTGAGCGACATCGTCGTCATGGGCCACGGCCGCTGCGGTGGCATCAAGGCGGCACTCGATCCGGATGCCGAGCCGCTATCGCCAGGCGATTTCATCGGACGCTGGATGCATCTTCTGAAGCCCTCGGCCGAACAGATCCAGAGCAATGACGTGATGACCCAGGCGGAGCGCCAGCGCGCGCTTGAGCGGGTTTCGATCCGCAACTCGCTTGCCAATCTGCGCACGTTCCCCTGCGTCCAGATCCTCGAGGCCAAGGGCAAGCTGCACCTGCATGGCGCGTGGTTCGACATCTCGACCGGCGAACTCTGGGTGATGGACCCGGTCACCGGTGACTTCTCCCGCCCGGGAATGTAATCGCTCAGCAAAAAGGCCCGGCTCTTTCGAACCGGGCCTTTTGTCTGGTTGGAACGGCTAGACGTTCCGCAAGACGCAAATCCTAGAGACCGTCGATCTCGGCGCCGATGATGGCGATCGCCTGCTGGTAGACGGTTGCCGCATTCCAGCCCTGGATCGCGGCGAAGTTCGCCTGACCCTGCTGATAGCCGGCGCCCGGCTGCCAGCCATGGCCGCGCAGGAAGTTGGCGGTGGACGCCAGCGCGTCGGCCTTGGAGCGAACCATGTCGACATGGCCGTTGCCGTCGCCATCGACGCCGTATTTCAGGACGTTGGCGGGCAGGAACTGGGTCTGGCCGATTTCGCCGTGGGCGGCGCCCCGCGCATCCGGGCTCAGGTCGCCGCGCTGCACGAGCTGCAGGGCCGCGTAAAGCTGGTTGGTGAAGTAGTCCGAGCGACGGCAGTCATAGGCGAGCGTCGAAACGGCCGAGAGCGTGTGCTCCTTGCCCATGAAACCGCCGAAACCGGTTTCCATGCCCCAGATGGCGATCAGCGGGCCGGCCGGTACGCCGTAGCGCCGCTCGATGCTGGCAAAGAGGGCAGCGTTCTGCTGCTTCATCTTCTTGCCGCGGGAAATGATCACCTGGCCGCCACGCTTCTGCATGAACTGGTCCAGCGACAGCTTGAAGCTCTTCTGGCCGCGGTCGGCGCGGATCGTCGCCTTGTTGTAGGAGACGCCGGAGAGTGCACGGTCGAGCACCTGCGGGCTGATGCCGCTGCCGGAAGCCTGTTGCTTGAAGTTCTGCACCCAGGCTTCAAAGCCGCTTCCGTCATTGCCGCATTGAGCGGCAGATGCCACCGCCGGAAAAACTGCAGTCGAAATCAGGGCGGCAAGCCCCACTGCTGCGCACTTCGCCCTGTGCATGAAATACCCCGTCATAGCCCGAATCTCGTTGCTCTTAAAAATGCCAGCCTTCGCCGGCCGTGTCACCTCCCGCAAGCGGCAGGTAACTTTATCGTGGTTTCACGTGAATCCGGGAAGGATCGGCCCCTCGTGAAACAGGAAACCCGCCAGGCCCGAAAGAGCCTGGCGGGAGTGAATGGTTCTAGTGCCGTTTTCAGGCAGCCTGCTTACGCGGCTTGATCAGGCCACGGTTGACCAGGAGCTCGGCAATCTGGATGGCGTTGAGAGCAGCGCCCTTGCGCAGGTTGTCGGAGACGACCCACAGGTTGAGGCCGTTCTCGACGGTCGCGTCCTCGCGGATGCGCGAGATGTAGGTCGCATCTTCGCCGGCGCATTCGTAAGGGGTGACGTAGCCGCCGTTCTCGTGCTTGTCGACGACCAGGCAACCCGGCGCTTCGCGCAGGATGTCGCGCGCTTCGTCGGCGGTGATCTCATTTTCGAACTCGATGTTGACCGATTCCGAGTGGCCGATGAAGACGGGCACGCGCACGGCGGTGCAGGTCACCTTGATCTTCGGGTCGAGCATCTTCTTGGTTTCGGCCAGAACCTTCCACTCTTCCTTCGTGTAGCCGTCTTCCATGAACACGTCGATGTGCGGGATGACGTTGAAGGCGATGCGCTTGGTGAACTTCTTCGATTCGATCGGATCGGCAACGAAGACAGCGCGGGTCTGGTTGAAGAGTTCGTCCATGCCGTCCTTGCCGGCGCCGGAAACCGACTGGTAGGTCGAGACGACGACGCGCTTGATCTTGGCGTGGTCGTGCAGCGGCTTCAGCGCGACGACGAGCTGGGCGGTCGAGCAATTCGGGTTGGCGATGATGTTCTTCTTGGTGAACTGCGCGATCGCGTCCGGGTTCACTTCCGGCACGATCAGCGGCACTTCGGCGTCGTAGCGCCAGGCCGAGGAGTTGTCGATGACGACGCAGCCCTGCTGGCCGATCTTCGGCGAGTACTTCAGCGATACGGCACCGCCGGCCGACATCAGGCAGATATCGGTGTCGGAGAAGTCGTAGTTTTCGAGGTTCTTGACCTTGAGGGTCTTGTCGCCAAAGGAAACTTCCGTGCCCTGGGAGCGGGCCGAAGCAAGGGCGACCACTTCATCCGCGGGAAAGCCGCGTTCGGAAAGAATGTTCAGCATCTCCCGGCCGACATTGCCGGTGGCGCCTGCGACTGCAATCTTGAAACCCATGATCTAAGCTCTCTTTTCTGTCTCTCCTCGTCGGGTGAGGGGGAAACCGCGCGACCTGCCGCGAGGGTTCCTGTCCCCGGCCAAACCGGGGAGAGAGCGGAGGGCCAGAGACGTCAGACGGTTTTCGTCGTCGTTTTGGCCGTTGTTTTGCAAGCGAACGAAAAATCGACATCCTGCCCCGCGGCAAGAGCCGGCAGGATCAAAGCAGCGATGGCTGGACCGATCGGTCGCATGGTGGTGATTTCCTCGTTCGTCGCTGCTCTTACGCGGTTTTGGGGAAGAGTCAAGACGTAGCCGCGCGCCAGCACGCTCTCCGGTCCGGCCGCGATTGATCGCCGCATTAGACGAAAGTCATAAGCCGAAAGCATCTCTGCCTGCATCGGTTGTTTTCTGCCATCCTCTTCACCAGGCGCACCACGTCCGGCCATTCTCGGGAGGAATGCCGGACCTGCCAATGGGCGCTCCAACAGGCTGTTTTGGAGTGGAGGATAAACAAAATGGCAAATGTCGCGACAGCGGACGACGCAAAAACGCGTCCGATGACCGGCGAGGAGAAGAAGGTCATCTTCGCCTCGTCGCTCGGTACCGTCTTCGAATGGTACGATTTCTATCTCTACGGTTCGCTCGCCGTTTACATCGGCGCGACCTTCTTCAGTTCCTACCCGGAAACGACGCGTAACATCTTCGCGCTTCTGGCCTTTGCCGCCGGCTTCCTGGTTCGCCCGTTCGGCGCCCTGGTCTTCGGTCGCCTCGGTGACCTCGTCGGCCGCAAATACACCTTCCTCGTCACCATCCTGATCATGGGTCTGTCGACCTTCCTGGTCGGCATCCTGCCCGGCGCTGCCTCGATCGGCATTGCCGCGCCGATCCTGCTCATCGTGCTGCGCATGCTGCAGGGCCTGGCGCTCGGCGGCGAATATGGCGGTGCTGCAACCTACGTGGCCGAACACGCGCCGAACGGACGCCGTGGCTACTTCACCTCCTGGATCCAGACCACGGCAACGCTCGGTCTGTTCCTGTCGCTGGTGGTGATCCTGCTCGTGCAGTTCGCGCTCGGCAAGGAAGCCTTCGCCGCCTGGGGCTGGCGCATTCCGTTCCTGCTGTCCTGCGTTCTGCTCGGCATTTCCGTCTGGATCCGCCTGAAGATGAACGAATCGCCCGCCTTCAAGAAGATGAAGGAAGAGGGCAAGACCTCGAAGGCACCGCTGCGCGAAGCTTTCGGCCAGTGGAAAAATGCCAAGATCGCCCTGCTCGCGCTGTTCGGCGCCGTCGTCGGCCAGGCCGTTGTCTGGTATTCCGGCCAGTTCTACGCGCTGTTCTTCCTGACCGGCGTTCTGAAGGTGGACGCGCAGTCGGCCAACATCATGGTTGCCGCTTCGCTCATCCTCGGCACGGGCTTCTTCGTGCTCTTCGGCTGGCTCTCCGACAAGATCGGCCGCAAGCCGATCATCATGGCCGGCCTTCTGCTCGCCATGCTTACCTACTTCCCGCTGTTCAAGGCACTGACCTGGGCCGGTAACCCTGCACTCGCCCAAGCCCAGGCAACCGTTCGCGCAACGGTGACCGCGGCTCCCGGCGACTGCAAATTCCAGTTCAACCCGACGGGCACGGCGAAGTTCACGACCTCGTGCGACATTGCAACCGCGTTCCTTACCAAGAACTCCGTTCCCTATGACGTCGTCACGACGGCAGCAGCGGGCACGGCAGCGACGGTCAAGGTCGGCGACACCACGATCAACAGCTACGACGCCGTTGCTGCTGGCGATGGTGCCAAGGCTGCCAACGCCGCCTTCGAAAAGCAGACCAACATGGCGCTCCACAATGCCGGCTATCCGCTGGTTCGTGGTGCGGCAAAGGTTCCGGACGCCAAGCTTGACGGCTTCGTCACCGCCAACCCGGAACTGTCGCTCGATGCAGCCGCAGTGCGCGGCGGCGAAAAGACCATGGTTCCGGCCGAAAAGCTCATCGCCGACAAGCTGCTGACCAAGGATGAAGTGGGCGCTGCCACCGAAATGGCCGTCTACACGGTCGCTGGCGGCGGCACCTACGCGATGGTCGCGGACCCGGCCAGCGTCAACTGGACGACGATCATCGCGGTGCTCACCGTGCTCGTCATCTACGTGACGATGGTCTACGGCCCGATCGCCGCCCTGCTGGTCGAACTCTTCCCGACCCGCATCCGCTACACCGGCATGTCGCTGCCCTACCACATCGGCAACGGCTGGTTCGGTGGCCTGCTTCCGGCTACGGCCTTCGCGATGAGTGCTGCCCAGGGCGACATCTACTACGGCCTCTGGTACCCGATCGTCTTTGCAGGCATCACGCTGGTCATCGGCCTCCTGTTCCTGCCGGAAACGAAGGATCGCGACATCCACGCGATGGATTAAGCCCGGCGCTCCCGGAGAGAACACATCCCGGGAGCACCTCAATTCTTCCCCGAGCTATTATGGCTCTCCTGACTCCGGCGCGGTCTTCCGCGCCGGCTTTTTATTGAGTCGGTTCGCTGCGTCCGGCAAGCGGCCACCCACCCGGGCCGAGATGAAACAGGCGGCCGTATTTTGCGAAGGCAAATGCCATCATCACCGATGTCCATAGGCCGAGCAGCAGCCCGGCGGCGACGTCGCTCGGATAGTGCGCGCCGACGATGACGCGGGAAACACCGATCGTCAGCGCCAGGACCAGAAACAGCGGCCTCAGTCTCGGCAGCAGCATGGCGAAGACGCCGAAAAACGCACCGGCCGCGGTCGAGTGCCCGGACGGAAAGCTCTCATAGAGATCACTGGTGGCGAACGGCGTCAGGCTGTAGGCGCCGAGTTCGGCAAAGAGTTCCGGTCGTGCCCGGCCGATCAGGACCTTCAGCGTGTGCACGAGGGCGCTGGCCGTGCCGATCGTCAGCAGGAAATAGGCGGCGAGATCGCGGGCGGCGCGCGCCTTGTTCTGAAGCGGCCCCTGGCCTGCCGCCCGTCGCAGCACGAAGGCTCCCGCGAGCAGGGCGCCGGAAAGATAGATCATCCAGCCAAAGGTACCGAAATCGGTGATCCGTTCATTGAAGGTGACGATGCTGTCCGGCAGGCCCTGAGCGCGCTGCGACAGAAACGGATCGAGCGGGATGAGCGCGAACACGAGGACGGCAGTCGTCAGCACGATCCATCCGGTGGCCGCAAGTGGTCGGTTCATGGTTTTCCCGTCCTGCCGGCCAGATCGCGCGGCAATTGTCTGTTCCTGTCGGGGCTTGGTGCAGGGCGCTTGCTGCGCCGGGCGGCCCGGGCTGTCTTCCCCGATGTGTCGGTTCTTTTGGCAAATTCAAGGCCGTAAACGCAAAACACCTCCGGATGCGCTCCGGAGGTGTTTGTTTTCGTAGGCCCGTTGGCGTCAGTGTGACGCTGTTTGGGATCGGTCGTCGTTTAGGCCGAGAGCGCCTTGAACTCGGCGAGAATGGCGTCGCCCATCTCCGTGGTACCGACCTTCTTCGCGCCTTCGGCCATGATGTCGCCGGTGCGGATGCCCTGGTCGAGCACGTTGGCGATCGCCTTCTCCAGATTGTCGGCTTCCTTCACGAGGTTGA